>NZ_KV805155.1:57008-169278 GCF_001811545.1 Corynebacterium sp. HMSC074A09
CTGGCAGAATCCTTTAACGCCACCTTAAAGCGGGAAGTGCTGCGTGATCGGAAAGTCTTTGACAACCCAATTAGCTGTCGTCAAGAGGTCTTCCGGTGGTGCATGCGCTACAACACGCGCAGGCGGCACTCCTGGTGCAATCTCGTAGCTCCTGATGTCTTTGAAGCCGAGACTTCGGCTATACTGACCACAGCAGCATAGCTAACCCCTAACATGTCTACTTTTCGGGAGACAGGCCCGTACCTAACGAAAAGACATGTACACAGTGGGTAAAACAACACGCGTACTGCACTGTGTAGTGGTTAGCGAAATGGCGGTACGTGATGAGGGGTGCCCACTCCTTACCGTCGACGCTCCGGCGCCGTACAGACCCGGCATCCCCAGTATTTTGAAGAAAAGATAACCCCGCAGGTTTCCCTGCGGGGTTTCGGTACTAGAACGGTGTCTCATTGGTGCCAGCGCCTGCCAGTGCGGCTGCCGCAGCGTCGTTGCCTCGACGGGCAGCACGCGCCGCAGACTCAGCCTTAGAGTCGATGAGCTGCACAGTATCAATTCGTGCGACCAGCGGGTAGTGCTTCACGCCTTCCTTGTCGGTAAAGACATCGGTTTTCAGCGAGTAGCTCACTGCAATGCGATCTCCGGCATGAATGCAGCTAAAGACGCCGGGGTTATCAGCGTCCTTGACGTAGCCGGTCAGCTCAACCATCTCGGACTCAACCTCGCCGGTGGACTTGTTTTTGAAGGCGTTGCGCGCATAGACATTGAGTTTCACCGTTGCGCTGCCGTTTGCGTGCTCGAACAGCTTGGGAGCGCGCGCTGCATTGCCGGTGATGACGCCTGCGTTGAATGGGTTGGACATTAGATTTCTCCTTAATGAGTAGTTGACTGTGTAGTCTTTCAATTTTGTGTTTGAGCAGTGGTTTTACCGCTGCTGCAGTGCCGTGCTAGAGCACGGCTCAGGGAAGGCTGTGCCCCTCGGCTTCCAGGTCGCGCAGTTCCTGCGTTGAACCCGGGTCAGCGTCCTCGCCGTCGATGCCGTCTGCGAGCATGTAGAGCAGCTCTAGGTCCGTGTTCGTGTAATCCGGCATGGTGTGCCTCCTGTTTTGGAATCGGATATTCAATCCGTTCTTTGGAGACAGCTCTGCTGTCTAGACTCTTCTCCCCTACTTGCAGAGGTTGAACATCTGCCCTGTTCACAGAGCTAACAAAAAAAGGAAACCCGCTGTAGCATTCAGCTACAACGGGTTTTAGCAGTTAAAAGTTTCGATAGACGAACACGCCGCCTTCACAGGTACGGGTCGCGGAAACGGTGTAGTCATAGGCTAGGTCTTCTATCCACGAACTCCAGTCGAAGTAGATCCTAAGCTGCGAGTCGGCATCTACTCCATCCATTAATCCAGTATCTTCGGAAAATCCCAGCGCATACTCCTCGAAGTCTGGCCACCATCCGCAGAACTGTTCTCTGAATGTTGCGACGTCCGGGACATTGTTCGCATCTTCAACGATAACGCCATCTTCAGCCCAGCGGCAGAATGCTGGCCATAATGCGTGCCCAACCTGGCCATATGCGTCCACCCAAGATTCAGCATTCTCTGGTGTAATTTCATAGCCTTCCGGTAGATCAGAAGACCGGGAGATTATCGTGGTATCGCACTTATTTGTTATGGGATTTCCCGTGAATGTGTGAACGTCTTGAGCGGTCGGCATCCCCTCCCATTCAGATACCCTAATAAATTTGCCTTTATCGACACCGCTGGCGGTATAGCAATGCTTACAGATGACAGTGGCCCCAGGCTCCTCTAGAGCAGTATCTGATGCTTGTTGCGGAGAGTACATAGTTTGGTCCGTCCTCCTTAAGCGTCCAACAAGATGTGCCGCGCCTTTACAGCGCCTTCGTGCACGCTTGTGATGAGTTTGCTACCTAGGCCGAGGTCGAGGCACATAGCAACTTGAGACGGAAACTTCTCCGCCCCGCTCAGTTCAGTGGCTTTATGCGCAGCCACGCCAGCTAAGCCAGTCTGTCCTGTCGCTTGAGCCAGCACGGCCACGGTAGCTGTTACCTGTGAGCGCATCCGGGTCCAATCACGAGGTACAGCGCGCATAAGCGATTCTGCGAATGCTAGTCCCTGCTGCGGCTCTTCCAACAGCGCGGCAAGCAGCGGATCGCGCAGTGACCATGAGGTGAAGCACTTCAACCCGGCGCGAATGGCGCGCGTATTGGTCGGGTCTGAAATACCTACCATGGCCTGCTCATACCCACGCTGCAGCTCATGGCGAAGAAAAGGTACATCGTAGTTCTCGACATCCTCGATGATGTCTTGGTACTCGACTTCGCTGATGCCGTGTTCGGTGCTATTAAGTCGTTCTTCCAGCTCATCGCGAGACAGCGCCGGTAGCTGACCAGTGTCAAGAATCATCTGCTGCAGTGCAGCGGAGCCTGCGACTTCGCTGACTTCACCGCTGCGTGGTGCTGACAGATCCAGCTGCTGATACACAGTCCACCAGCCAGTCCCGGTGGTGACCTCAGGAACCTGGATGATGGCAAGCACCGTTGGCAACGGCGAGTCCTCACTGAGTAGGAACTTCGCCAAATCGTCTGAAGCAGAAAGATCACTGCTTACCACGTAGGCGATAACGGCGTCTGTATCAAGCTTCTCTGTCCAGGCAGTGAACTGATCTCGATTATTGACCAGCGTCTCAACAGCATCGTCGAGATCAAGCCGTGCAAGTGGACTGAGGGCGAGATGAGGTGAGTCTTCGCTGCGCTTGAAGAACGCCAGCACCAGCGAGTCCTGCGGATAAAATCCCAGTATGCCGGGGATATTGGCGAGTATGTCGCCGTAAGAAGTAAGGGTTTGAGAGTAGGTGGACATGCGGTACTCCTTTGCCAAATACGGAATATGTGTGGTCATTTCCGTATTTGGCCCGAGCTTTGCCGGGCTACGGCGCCGTATCCCTGCCGCACAACGCCCCAGTGTGCTCAGGGCGTCGCTAGCGCTCACCTGGTGCTTGCTTGCAGGATACAAGCGCTAGCGGCGCTGTTCCGTGGATGGAGTGTAGACCTGCTACTTAAGCGTTGCCCTTGGCGCGGTTATGCGACTTGCAGAGCAGTTCGCAGTTGCTCTCGTCAGTGCTACCGCCCTTTGACCAGGCAGTGACGTGGTCGGCGTCCATCTCCTTTTGCGTCCAGATCTTTGCTTTCTTCGCGTCATGCCCGATGGCGCAGTACGAACAGTTCGACACGCCCTCAGCCTTAGCCTTGTCCGTCTGCGTCCTGTAGACGCGCTTCTTCACGGCATCAGTGAACACGCGCACGTTAAGGAGTTTGGTGTCCGTCTTCCCGCCAAGAAGATATTCGTAGACGCCCTTATTCGACTTCACCTGTGAGTCACTCAGCAGATCCTGCGCATCAGCAGTCATTTGAGCGGCGTTGTAGCCCCTAGCGCCGTACTTCTCATACAGCATGTTCCAGGCGATGCCACGCATGGAAGTGTCCGTCATCTTGAAAACGCTGGCCGCCCAGTCAATAACGGCAGTGAAGTAGGTCTGCAGTTCAGCGCAGTCACTGTCTTCGCGGTGCTTGGCCATGTAGCTGTCGATAGACGTGCCCTCACGCTGGGCGATCCACCCTAGGGCAACTTCAAGCACCTCCTGACGTGCCGGGTCGCCTTTTACGAAGTTCGACCATTTCGACATAACGGCTGAGCTTGAGTTAGAAAAGATCTTCTTAGCCGCATCAACGAACGGGCCTGAGTACACGGCATTACGTAACTCTTGGGCTGTGAGCGGTACACCGACAAGGTTGATGGTCTTGAACCACTCTTTGATCTCAGCCTCGGTGCCGTGGCAGTCGTAAATCAGCAACTCAGTATTGAGGATCAATTCTTGCTGGTGCTTGCTCAGCGATGAGAAATACTGCTCATTACCGTCAGTGTCTTTGACGACGAACAGGTCTTTATAGAAGCGACCGATAGAGGTAATGCGCTGCTGTCCGTCAAGAATCTCGAATTTGTCTTCACCCTGCTTGGGCTGGTTGAAGTAGATCAAGCCCAGCGGATATCCCTTGAGCAGTGAGTCAATGACAGCAACGTCTTTCTTGCCGTCGTTGTAGATGTAGTTACGCTGGTACTCCGGTTGGATGGTGAGGTTGCCAGCCAACCCGTATAAGCCCTTGCCTTCGAGTTCGTTGTAATGGAATCCGTCAACGATGTCACGGATCTTGCGTGGGTTGAGTTTTGCTTCCATGACTTAGGACTCCTTGGTCTCGGGGTGGCGGTGGCGGATGAAGATACGCTTGTAGATTGTGTGTGCGATGCCTTCTTCATCGAGTAGATAGCAGTTCTGGACCCGCCAAGTAACATTTCTCTTCCGGTGTGTCACCTGTTCCTCTTTCGGGGGCGGTGTGAAGAATGGGTAGTCAACTGCTAAATCTAGGTCGCCATCGCGACCAACAATGTCGAATTGTTCGGGGCTGTACTTATCAAGAAATGAGATCGGAACTCCCATCACACCGTCATAATCGCTGGGTATCGCCTTAGTTTCTGGAACTTCAATTGCGTCGTAGTTTCCGTACGTGGGGTATCTGGAGCTACGAACCTTCTTCGATCCATAGATAAGATTGTCTTCCATCGTCATCAGGGCTAGAGGCTCATGGCGGCGACCGTGTTCGATATTTGTGAACCATCGGACACCTTTTACACGGACGAATTTATTACCCTGTTCATCCACACGCTGACCCGCGGCGGTGAGTGGGTAACTATCTGGTACACGAAACTCGCGATCGCCGCTAGAGATAGAAGGCCCGTACCAAGTCCTATTCTCTTGGAACAGTGGAAAAACGTCTCGATAAGTAACAGAGTTCATGTTCCCGATAACGGAGAACTGGACGTCCCCCTCAATCAGCCACGCGAGGAACTCCCGGAAGAGTGAGAACGGCGGGTTAGTAACAATGATGTCTGCCTCATTGCGGAGTTTCGTAACCTCCTCAGAACGGAAGTCTCCGTCGCCCTCAAGGTAATCCCACTGGAGATCTTCTTTATTAAGTCGCCCGTCATCGTTGAGGTCGGTGCCCTGCTCAAGGACGTAAATACGCCCCCTGTGCCAGGTGTCATCTTCATTGAACTTTTCGTCCAGGTCTTCGCCCAACTCAAAGTCCAACAGCATCTGGCCTTTCTCAGTCACGGCTGGGTTTGATGCTGGGGCGTAGGAGGTTGAGATCAGCTTCTTCAAGCCGAATTTTTCGAAGTTCAATGCAAAGTACTTGGTGAAGTTACTTGCTCCTGGATCGTCACACGGCAGCAGCACTGTCTTGCCTCTGAACACGTCAGGGTCGTATTCGAGATACGCCTGCATTTCGATTTCGATGTCGTTCCACTGCGTGTAGAACTCGTCGTTTTTCGCGACCTTGGCTGCGCCTAAGTTGGTATTGCCCGCCATCGTCTATGTCACCTTGCTCATTGATTCAGTCTTGATCCTAAAAATGCGCGAGACTCGTGCCTGTAAAACAGGCATCCGGGTAACTCGCGCTCGAAGACAATCTTAGCGGAGTAGTGATAACTTTCTAAGGCGTTCGCGGTGAAAAAGACGTAAAAACATGCGCCATTTTGTTGACATGTCACAGTTCAACATGGTGCAGGATTTTGGCCCTAGTGCACCATCTAGTGCACCAAATGCCGATTTCAACACAAAACAAAGAAGACCCCTACCAGCGTTTCCACTGGTAGGGGCTTGGAAGTTGGTAGCGGGGGCAGGATTCGAACCTACGACCTCTGGGTTATGAGCCCAGCGAGCTACCGAGCTGCTCCACCCCGCGTCGAGATGCACTTCCATACATCAAGCGCTTCAGCACACTGGATATAAACACTAGGGTTGCACCCCGTGTGCCGGCGACGGATGTAACTATACAGACACCTTGGCGCCTACCCAAATCCCCTGGGCAGGCGCCATTTCAAAGGTAAGGCGCCAGGCTCTTACACCGGCGCCAATTCGGAGTTACTGAGACTGCAGGGAGCGGTAGTCCTCCACTGCCTTGTCCAGCTCGTCCAAGGCCTTGCCGTACTCCTCGAAGGATCCGTTCTTGGCCTTGTCCACGCCATCGAGAGCCTTGTTGATGGCGTCGATAGCCTCGCCTTCACTAGATGCCTTCGGAGCGGATGCCGGTGCGGCAGCCTCGGACTCCTTAGAGTCCTTTGCGTCCTTCTTGTCTCCATCGGCAGGTTGCCCATCCTTCTCCGTCTCATTGCCGGAGTCACCCTCAATCTCGGTGATGTCCTGGGCAGCCTTCGGGTCGATGCCCACCTGCTCCAGGGCCTCACCAATCGTCGGCGCATAGCCCACTCGGCCCTTGTAGGAAACGAGCACGCGAAGCAACTTCGGGAACGCGGATTCCTGGCCCTTACGCTGCGAGTAAATCGGCTCCAAGTAGAGGATCTCTCCCCCACCGACCGGCAGGGCCAACAGGTTACCGTTCTTCAGGTCATTCGAGCCTTCCCACAGGGTGCGGTCACGCGCCACCTGGTCAGAAGACATCATGGCATCCTGCGCCTGCTTCGGGCCCTGGGTCTGGGTGTTCGTCGGCAGCACGCGCACGGTGATGTCACCGTAGGTGTCCGGGTCGGAAGACACCGCCATGTGGGCGGACAGGAACTGACGGTTCAAACCACGGTAGGAGGTGATGAGCTGGAAGCTCGGCTTGTTGGTCTCCGGGTCGGAAGCCAGCACATAGTACGGCGGCTGGTTCAGGCCCTGAGCCTCGCCCGCGGTCGGGTCTTCCGGCACGGACCAGAAGGCGTCGTTGTTGAAGAAGACGCCCGGGTCATCCACGTGGTACTTGGCCAGCAGGTTGCGCTGCACCTTGAACATGTCCTCCGGGTAACGCATGTGCTGACGCAGCTCGTCGGAAATCTCCGACTCGGGCTTGACGACGCCCGGGAAAACACCCTCCCATGCCTTGAGCACGGGGTCTTCGGTGTCGAACTCGTAGAGATCGACGGTGCCATCGTAGGCGTCGACAGTCGCCTTGACCGAGTTACGGATGTAGCCCACCCGATCGTTGACCAAACGCTGCGTCGTACCCGTCGGGTTCTGTGCATCCTGGGTGGTCTCCGTCAGGGAGGTGCGCTGCGAATACGGCAGGGAATCCAAGGTGGTGTAGCCGTCGACAATCCACTTGATGCGGCCGTCGATGACCGCCGGGTAGGTGGAGGAATCCGTCGTCAGCCAGGGAGCAACCTTCTCCACGCGCTCGCGCGGGTCGCGGTCATAGAGCAGTTTGGACTCCGGCCCCACACGGTCCGACAGCAGGAAGTTGAGTTCCTGGTACTTCAGCGCAAAGGCAGTGCGGTCAACAATGTTGCCGATGTCGACGCCACCCTTACCGTCATAGGTGTAGGTAGAGGTATCGGTGTCATACTCGACGGCCTCATCACCGGTCTTGCCCACGATGGCGTAGTCCATTCCATCCTGGGCGCTAGCGATCACCGGGCCGAAATAGGTTCGCGGCTGGTCCACCTTGATACCGAGGGATTCTTCAGCATTCTGGGTTTCGCCCTCACCTTCGGCGTCCTTACCCGCCTGGGTCTGCAAGTCAGCCACCGTGAAGATGGGGAAACCACCACGGGCCGAACCGGCATCACGAGCTACCTCATCGACTGTGTTGGCCTGCGCCGCAATGAAGCCATTGCCGTGGGTATACACGGTGTGGCGGTTAATCCAGTTCTGCTGGTTCTCCTGCAGCTCGTTCGGATCCAGCTCGCGGGCTGCAACCACGAAGTCGCGGAGTTCGCCATCGATTTCATAGCGATCCATCGCCAGCGTCTCTGGGAAGCCGTAGAAGTTCTTCAGCTGCTGCATCTGGGTGAACGTCGGCGCCAAAATATCCGGGTCCAGCAGGCGCAGGTTGGAAATGGTGGAGTCATCGGAAGCAACCTTGTCATCGGCGACGTCCTCCGCGCCCCAGTTCTCCTCGTAAGTCACCTTCTCATCGGTGAGGCCATAGGCAAAGCGAGTGGACTCGATGTTGCGGGAGATGGACTCCGCCTCCTTAGCCTGACGGTTCGGGTTCACGGAGAAACGCTCCATGATGAGCGGCCAGCCCTGGCCAATGACCAAGGAGGACAGCACCATGAGCACCACGGCCAGGCCAGGGATACGCAGGTCCTTAATGACCACCGCAGAGAAGATTGCCACGGCCACGAACACGCCGATGATCATGAGAATGATCTTTGCCGGCAGGTAGGCATTGATGTCCGTGTAGGAACCACCCGTAAACAGCGAGTGCTGGTTGTACAGCAACTCGTAGCGCCCCAGCCAGTAGCCAGCCACCTGGAGCAGCATCCAAATGCCACCAGTCACGGCGAGCTGGGTGCGGGCCGCCTTCGACAACGAACCACGCACGCCGGCGGCGCGATTGCCCAAGCGAATGCCACCAAGAATGTAGTGCCCCACAAGTGCGATGAGGAAGCACACGGCGACCAGCATGGAGGCGGCGCTGACCAGCATTGACCACACCGGCAAGCGGAAAGCGTAGAAGCCAAGGTCGTGATTGAACTGCGGATCCGTCACCCCAAAATCGTGGGAATTGAGGAAGAGCATGACGGTCCGCCAGTTGGCTTGCCCCAACAGGCCGGAAACGACGCCAACGAGCACCGGGATGACCTTGAGGAAGACACTCATCGTGCTCTCAATGGACTTGCGGTACTGATAGACGGGGGAATTGAAATCCGCCATGTCCATCGAGTCACCGCGCCCCCGCCACACAATCAGGCCCGCAACGTACGTAATAGCCGCTGCTACGAGGCCGAAGAGGATGAAGAGGACGATGCGCGTGATCAAGGTCTTGGTGAAGACCCCACGGTACTCAATCGCGCCGAACCACTTCCAATCCGTATAGAAGCCCACCAACATGGGGCCAATGAACAAGAGGACCGCGATGATGGCGACAACCCACGAGAGAAATTTGGGCGGCCGTTTCATCGGGGCGGCGGGTCGGTTGAGTCCGGAAGCCAACTCCAGCTCCAATCAAGTGTCGTGCGAATATAGAGGTATCAAGCTTCTAGTCTAGAGAAGCACTATGACCGTCAACGAACAAGGACGCTTATGAGTTCCCAACCTTCCTCCCAGCCCGCTGTACACCGCGCGCTCAACAAGGCCATGCGCGAAGCCGTGGACTTCATCCACGCCGAGGGCTGGGATGCGCCTCCTACCCTTTTTGCTCTCGTCCCCACTGAGCTGGTGGCCGCCCAGCTTGGGGACGTGGACGACTCCTCTCCCCTCACCCTCGTGGTGCAAGAGTTGCCGGAAGGCATCGAACCGGGATCGGAGCACCTCGCGGACTACGTCTCGCGCCTGGCCTGGTCACAGGAGATCGCCGGCGTCATCCTGGCCCAGGAGATCATGTTTAAGGACACCTCGGACGCCGCGCTTGCCGACGCCCGCCCCGCCCGCCTCTTCTCCGGAGTCCTGCGGGCTACCGCCATGGACGGTAGCGCCACGGCCGACGCCGAGGATGTCGATGGCCACGGCCCCGAGCTCACCCTGCTGCAATTGCGTCCGACCGAGGAGGAACTCGCTGAGGCCGGCCCCTTCGCGGAAGATGATATTCAGCTGCGCGGTGGTCCGAATGTGGCACCGGGCGTCATCGCTGCCCTGCGCTACGGGTTGGAGCAGGATCCGGAAGAGATACTCTAATCGACTAAACTCAGAATGCAGTGGCCATTAGTGCTCAGCTCTCCGGGCTGGGCACGCAATTGATAGAGGAGTCTCTCGTGCGCTTGACATCCCGCTTCACCGCCGCAGCTTCGGCCGTGCTTGCCACCGGCTGCCTGCTCACCGCATGTGGGAAGGACGATGTTCCCTCCCCTGAGCCGGCTCCTGCGAGCGAAGCAACCACCGCCGCGGAGAAGACCAGCGCGCCGGCCCCGGCCACCTCCGCCGAGGAATCCGAGACGACCACTCCCGCTGCGTCCGAGTCTGCAGACAGCTCGGAAGCGGAGGATGAATCCTCGACAGCAGGAAGCTCCGCTGCTCGGAAGGACAAAGACAAGGACGCCAGCGAGTCCGCTGAGCCCAGCGGCAAGTTCACCGACTCTGTGGAACAGGCTTATGAGATCTTTGGCGGCCTCGTCCCAGAGGAGATCTTCGCTCAATTCGACCGCTGCGATCCCAACGGCGTGACGGATTCCTTCAACTGCTCCGGCTCAGAGGTGGGCCAGTTCCAGTTCTTCAAGTCGAAGACCAAGGCTTCCCAGACCACCCAGGTGCTCACCGAGCTGCGCAGCTCCCGTGTCATCGAGGACAGCGGAAGCCGCGTCGTGGGCTGGTCCATGTTGGGTAACACGGCCATCCTCACCGTGGTGGATAACGATGAGGGCCTCATCATGCAGCAGATGATTTCCACGGACCAGGACGATCCGGAAGAGCGCCTCAAGGAGCTTGGCTTGGTCTAGGGCCGCAACTTCCTTAAGGTCTAGCCTTCGCAGGTCTCGACGGGGCTTCCCTCGGCGAAGTTGTGCATAGCCTCGATGGCATCATCCAGCGTGTGGACCTTGGCCACCACCATGTCGCCCGTTTTGCGGCTAACCGCCTCCGCGCAATTATCGGCTGGGGCGAGGAAAAGCTCGGCGCCCGCCTCCTGCGCTGCATTTACCTTATGGACGATGCCACCGATGGGGCCGACCTCTCCGTCCTCGCCGATAGTGCCGGTGCCGGCAACGAAGCGGCCGCCGGTGAGGTCCTCACTGGAAAGCTTGTCAATCACCGCCAGCGTAAACATCATGCCGGCCGAGGGCCCGCCAATGTCCTGCAGGTTATAGTCCACCGTGATGTCCTCGGTGGGCACCGAGGTCATAAGGATGCCTAGCAGGGCCACGTCCCCCTGCTCTGGGTGGGAGCCGAGGGTGACCCCGACAGTCTTTTCCTCGCCCTTGCGAACGATGCCTAGCTCCACCTCATCGCCAGGCTGAAGAGCACGAATCTTCTCTTGCACTTGGCCAGGCTCCGTGACCTTGTCACCGTTGACGGTGGTGATGATGTCGGCGTCGTCAAGCGCGCCTGCTGCGGGGCCGTCGTCGAGGACTTGTGCGACCTCAATCCGCACGGGCTTGTCCAGATAGTCCATGGCGGCGACCGTGGCCGCTGACTCGGACTGGGTAAAGGCCTGCTGATTGGCCTCCTGGACCTCCTTATCTGTCTTGCCCTGCGGGATAACATTCTCGATGGGGACGATGGTGTCATCCGTCAACAGCCACCGGCCCAGGGCCTGGGCTAGCGTCATGTTGGTGCGCACAGAGACCGTGGTCATGTTGAGATGCCCCTGCGGCTGGAACGTCTCTGGGGCTTCGACGTTGACCACCGGCTCACCTTCCACCTCGCCCAAAGTGTCCACGGTGGGCCCTGGTCCTTCGGCGGCGTAGGGAACGGACAAGGTGATATCGGTGCCGGGAATGTGGTCGATGCTGAGCAGGGCTCCCGTCAACACCACCGGAATGGCTCCCCACGTGAGGGTGGACAGGCGGCGGGCTCGGGGGTTCTGCGGGGTTTTCACGGAGGATCAGCCTACAGCCTTAGGCTGCCTGTTCGCTCTCAGCGTTGCCGTGGTCCTAGAATCCGTGCTAGGAAACCTAGTAGATTAGGGCCCATGAGCAACGGATTCGGTTTTTCCTTCCCCAATAACGACGATGACGATGATAACGATCGTCGCGACCAGAACCCGTTCGGCGCCTTCGGCTTCAGCGCGGGCAACGGTGGCCTAGGAGACCTGTTGAATCAGTTCGGCCAGATGCTGTCCGGCATGGGTTCCTCCATGAACTCCCCGGAGGGTGCTGGCCCGGTCAACTATGACTTGGCCAAGCGCATCGCGCACCAGCAGATCTCCCGCGATAAAGAGGTCAGCGAGCAGGACCGCACCGCCGTGCAAGAAGCCGTGCGGCTGGCAGAACTGTGGCTGGATGATGCCACGATTCTGCCCACCGCGTCCGGCACCGTGACCGCGTGGAATTCCGCGCAGTGGCTGGATGAGACGCTGCCGATGTGGCAGCGCATGGTCACTCCGGTAGCCGAACACATGAATTCCGCGCAGTTGGAATCCCTACCGGAGGAGGCCCGCGAGATGATGGGCCCGATGACCTCGATGATGAACTCGATGTCTGGCATGAACTTCGGGATGAAGCTCGGCCACGCCCTCGGTGATCTGGCTGCCCAGGCGTTGACCGGTTCTGACTTCGGCTTGCCTGTCTCCCCCGCAGGCACCACCGCACTCTTGCCGCACAATATCCAGGCCATCGCGCGCGATCTCAACGTTCCGGGCCAGGAGGTACTCGTCTACATCGGCGCCCGTGAGGCCGCCCGCCAGCGCCTGTTCAAGCACGTGCCGTGGTTGGTCGAGCGCCTCGTCTCCTCCGTTGAGGAATACGCCATGGGCTTGGTCATCGACACCTCCCATATCGAGGAAGCTACCCGCGAGCTCAACCTGGAATCCGGTGACCCGCAGGCCATCCAGGACGCGATGAACAAGCTGCAGGGCATGGACCTGTCCCCGCGGATCACCTCCCGCAACGCGGGAGCGGCTTCCCGCTTGGAGACCCTCCTGGCACTCGTCGAGGGCTGGGTTGAACACGTGGTGACCGAGGCGCTGGGAGAGCGCATCCCGTCTACGAAGGCAATGACTGAGGCGTGGGCGCACCGCCGCTCCACTGGCGGCTCCGCGGAGAAGGCCTTCTCCCAGGTCGTCGGCATCGAGCTCAACGCCCCGAAGGTGGAGGCCGCCGCTGAGCTGTGGCGCCGCGCCACCGTCGCGGTGGGCGCCGATAAGCGCGATTCCGCCTGGGACCACCCGGATCTTCTGCCCACGGCGGAACACCTGGAGAACCCGGCGTCCTTCATCGACGGTTTGCTCGATGACAATCCTGATGAGGGCTTTGAGGCAGAATTCTCCAAGCTGGAGGAGATGCTTCGCCAGCAGGATGCCGGGGACGATGCCAGCGATAACACCAGCGACAGCGCTGGTGAGGACACAGACGCCGACGGCGGCGAGGACAAAGAGGACGGGCCGGAAGAAGAGAACTAGCGGAAAAGCTGGTAGGCCTCGAGGTACCCCTTCGCGCGCTCTGCTTTAGGGGCGCGGTCAGCCCACTCCCAGAATTCCGGGCCATGGCCCGGAATGAAGGTGTGCGTCAGCTCGTGGATGATGACCGCATCGAGCACATAGTCGGGGACGTCCTGCAGCCGGTCGGAAATCCGAATATCTCCCGTTGAGGTAGTGCAACTGCCCCAGCGGGATTTTTGGTTGCTGACCCACCGAATGGATCCCACCGTGGCGCGGTCGTCCAAAAAGCGAGTGTTCAACGTGCGTGCGCGGGCGGCGAGAGAGGCATCGGAGCGCTGCGACGAGGTGTGCTTCTTGCGCACCTTCGCCACGATCTCATCCACTGCTTTCTGTTCTTCTGCTGACGACATCCAGGCAGGAATGCGCACCTCGAGGACACCTTCAACAACGCGGGCTTGGACGGTGCGACGGCGCCGGGCGGAGCGAATGACACGGACCTCGGGGTTGTTCGACATGACAGGGCATTCTACCTGTGGTGCAATGATGGCTAAGCACAGCTGGGGTGGGTCATCAACGGGGAGGAAACCATGTCTGCACAGACGTATATGCTGGCGCCGGAAACCACAATCCTGGAGCGCGAGCCCGGGATGCTCCAGTGTGGGATGGATGCCACGCGCGTCGGCGTGTTCGAGGCCCACCCACAACTGGCACGCCTGCTCAATCGGTTGCGCACCCCGCTGACCCGGCAGACCATTGAAAAATCCATCGAAAATACCGGCACCAGCCCGTCTGCTGCCCGCAGCCTGGTTGATGATCTGATCAGTTACCGCGTTCTGTGGCCAGCGCCCCAGCCGCAGCGCGTGGCCGTGCTGGGTACGTCGGCCCTCGCTAACGAGCTACGCGACGTCCTCCTGAACGATTCCTTCCAGCCCCGCTCCCCTCTCCACAGCGAAACACCCTCCGAGTACATCGCGAACGTGGCCGGGCACCTGCCGATTGTCGCCGTCGACATGCTGGACGGCGCGACGGAATGGGCACAAGCCCTGCACAAATCCTCGGCGACGTGGCTACCGGTATCGATGCTGGATGCCCGCGGCATCATCGGTCCGGTCCGCGTAGCCGGCGCGGGGCCTTGCCCACTGTGCGCGCATCTGCACCGCATCGATGCGGACGAGCAGTGGCACGAGGTGGCGCGCCGCGCCGCCGCGGTAGAACCGCCGGGGGATCCGATCGTGCGCACCGCAATAGTGATGCATGCTGTGGTCACCATCCGCCGCCTTTTGGGAAGGCCCGCCCCGCCCGGGGCTCCCGGCGGCAAGCCGTTAGCCGGGGAGCTTAAGGAGATAGACCCCTACGGGATCGAGCAACACCGGCTGTTGATGGAGCACCCACGCTGTACGTTCTGCGCCGGTGCCTAACCCCGGGTAGAGGCGATGATCTGCAACACCTCCGCGCCGTAGCGCTCCAGCTTGGAGGGGCCTACCCCGGAGATGTCGAGCAACTCGGCCTCGCTGGCGGGAAGCGCCTCCGAGATGGCTTGCAGGGTGGCATCGGAAAACACGACGTAGGCAGGAACCTGGGAGTCCTTAGCAACGGACGCGCGCCAGGCGCGCAGCGCGTTGAAGACATCCTCATCGCCCTCATATTCGCACCACTCGTGGCGCCCCAGAACCTTTTCGGCGGGACTGCTGAGCTGGCCCGAGCACACGCGGCAGCGGCGCGGGCGATAGCGACGGTTCGATGACTGGCTCTCCTCGATTCCCGGCACCACGCCGTCAAGGAAGCGAGTTCGCTCACGCGAAGCCCGCGAACCGGTCGTCTTGGCTAACGCCCACGACAAAGCCAGGTGCTCGCGCGCACGGGTAATGCCGACATAGAACAGCCGGCGCTCCTCCTCCACGTGCTCATCGCCGGCCTTGATGGCGTGGTTAATGGGCAAGAGTTTTTCGGTGAGGCCAACGAGGAAGACCGCATCCCACTCCAAGCCCTTGGCAGCGTGGATGGTCGCTAGGGTCACGCCCTCCATCGTGGGGTTGTGCTTGTTTTCGGATCGGCGGTGCAGCTCCCCCAGCACGCCAGGCAGGTCGATCCCTTCGTGGTCCTCCACGATCTGCGCGATGAGATCCACCAACGCCGTGAGCGACTGCCAGCGCTCACGCGCCTGCGCGCCCTGCGGCTCCGTGGCGGACAGCCCCAGCTCCACGAAGGCCGCACGTGCCACGGCCACAGGATCATTCGGCAGATCATCACGGCGCGTGGCAGCGATGAGCACGCGGATGGCCTCCAAGATCTCTGGGCGGCGGAAGAATCCCTCGCCGCCGCGGACTTGGTAGACCACTCCGGCGTCGGCAAGCGCCTGCTCAAACTGCTCTGATTGCGCGTTGATGCGGTAGAGAATTGCGATTTCGGAAGCCTTCACGCCCTGGTTGAGCAAAGTCAGAACCTGGCCCGCGACCTCCTTGGCTTCGATCTCCTCAGACTCATAGGCCTTAAAAGTGGGCTCGGGGCCAGGCTCGCGCATACCTTGCAGCTCCAGGCGGGTCCCCGCCGCGCGGCCCGTGGCCTTCGAGATGACCTCGTTGGCCAAATCCGTCACCTGCGGAGTGGAGCGGTAATCTCGCTGCAGCTTTACCACCGTGGCCTGCGGATACGTGCGGGAAAAATTCAGCAGGTACTCCGGGGAAGCTCCGTTGAAGGAATAAATGGTCTGGTTAGCATCGCCCACGACCGTCAGGTCATCGCGCTCCCCCAGCCAGGCCTCCAGCACGCGCTGTTGCAGCGGCGTCACGTCTTGGTACTCATCGACGACAAAGGTGCGGTACTGCTCACGGAAGACCTCCGCCACCGCAGGTACGTTCTCGATGGCGCCCGCGATGTGCATGAGCAAATCATCGAAATCAAGGTACATGAGATCCGGGGTGGCCTTCATGTCCTCGTAGCGGCGGAAGACCTCTGCCACCTTGGCCGGATCCCCCGGTGCTTCGCGGTCCGTGGACTCGATGACGCCGGGATAGCCCTCGGGGCTAATCAACGAAGACTTCGCCCATTCGATTTCCCCCAGGAAGTCACGGATGGTGTCCTTGTTATTGTCCAGACCGAGCGAACGCACCGCACGTGCAACCAGGCTGAACTTATTATCGATGAGCTGCCACGGCAGATCCCCGGCGACCTGCGGCCAGAAGTACTTCAGTTGGCGGCGCGCCGCGGCGTGGAAGGTTTGAGCCTGCACTCCCCCGACACCCATCTGGTTGAGACGCTCGCGCATTTCACTCGCGGCACGAGAGGTAAAAGTGACGGCCAGAACACGCTGCGGGTTGACGAAGCCCTGATCCACCATGTGGGCGATGCGATAGGTGATCGTGCGAGTTTTGCCCGTTCCGGCACCGGCCAGGATGCAGACCGGGCCGCGCGGCGCCGTGGCGGCGGCCCGTTGGTCTTCATCGAGCAGGGACAGATCCGGTCTCATCACCGTGGAACCACTCCATAATCATCGTGTGTGCAATTGAGCCCTGGCGGGCAATGGTCATTGTTGGAAGCTCGGCGCGGGACACCCACCGCACCTCAGCGAGCTCGTCGTCAGTATCGCACACGGGCTGGACATCCTCCGTGACCGCGGAAAAGCCCACCATCAACGAACCGCTCGGCGGCCACGGCTGTGAACCCCAGTACTTGACTGACTCCACGCGGCGGCCGGTCTCTTCCAGTGCCTCCCGGATCATCGCTTCTTCGAGGGTCTCACCGGGATCCACATAGCCGGCAATCAAGGAGAAGAAGTTAGGACGGTGGCGGTTACGAGCCAACAGGATTTGGTCCGAGTCTGCGTGACGGATAATACCGATGACGGCGGGATCAAGGCGTGGGAAGACGAGGCGCTCGCCGTCGCGCCCCACCGCCCCGGGCGCAGGATAAGACAGCTCGCGGCCGCTGCGCGGATCAAAGCGCGCTTCCCGACGGTTACGGATCAGGTGCAGGGCTTTGAGGATGTCGCGCTGACCGTTAAAGAAGGTGGCATCACGCAGCGAGCCGAGCCGCTCGGCGGCCTCGGTGCCCAGTAGGAAAGCATGGATGGCCCCGGCCGTGACCACGATGTCCCCCGCCGGCTCAGCCAGAAAGACCGGCTGGCCCTGTGGCGTAACCGGGACGCGGCCGGTCTCGGTGACAGGAAGGAACATTAGTTGCCTTCGTCCTCGTCTTCATCGGAATCTTCCGCGGCCTGCTGCATCTCGTGCTTGATGTAGAGCAGGCGGTCACCGGGCTTGAGCGCGTACGCATCTGCCGTGTCGACGCGGTGCAGCTCGTTGTTGCGCAAGACGGCCAGGACAATGTCAGCGAGGTGGCGCGGGTTGGAGCCCACCTCGAATTCGCGCACCGCGCGCTCCGCCACGGAGAAACCCTCATTTGGTGAGAGGAGATCCTCCATCATCTCCACCACGGTTGGCGTTACGGTAGCGAGGCCCAGGAGGCGGCCGGCCGTCTCCGCCGAGGTCACCACCGAATCAGCGCCGGATTGAAGGAGAAGGTGGCGGTTTTCAGATTCACGCACAGACGCGACCACCTTGGCCTTAGGGTTAAGCTCGCGCACGGACAACGTACACAGCACCGCGGTATCGTCCGTGGACGGAGTCACCACTACGGAGGATGCATGCTGCGCGCCGGCGATGCGCAGGACGTCCTGCTTGGTTCCGGAGCCATAGATGGTGACGAGGCCGTGGTGCTCGGCACTGGCCAAGGCTGCACGGTTGTTATCAACAACAACGATCTGGGAGGCGGGGACGTCGTCGGCGATCAGCGCGGCGACCGCACCGGCGCCCTTGGTGCCATAGCCGATGACGACGGTGTGGTTACGCAATTGCTTTCTCCAATTCTGGATTTCAAACGTGCGACGGGCTCGATCCGTCAGAACCGACAAGGTAGCACCGACCAACAAAACAAGGAAGAGCAGGCGGGCCGGGGTAACGATAATAAGGTTAATGAAGCGCGCGGTGGGAGTCACAGGGACAATATCGCCGTAGCCCACAGTGGTCAGCGACACCGCCGAGTAATAAGCCGCATCCAAGAAAGACAAATCCTCGCTATACCCGTCACCGTCGAAAAAGACGATGATGGTGACAAAGACCATCAGCCCCATGGCCCATATCACGCGGCGCGCCAGTTGCTTCCACGGGCTGGTGCTTTGCGTGCGCGGAATCGTGATGACATCGAGCAACGCGTGGTCAGGCTGCGAGGTCAGCTCAACCTGCGATAAAAAACGCGACGTAATGCGTTTTCTTAAGTGCTTGGGCACGAAGCGCCAACCTCCCTAGATGATGCGGATTTCCTCGTGAGACTACCTTAGACTCAACCCTGGTGGCGTGGAAACTGCAGAGCTTAAAAGCTCAGCCAGCCGTGCTCCAGTGGGCAAGTCATCCGGCTCCAAAAGGTAGTTCTCATGCACATAGAAGAACGCCGCGCGGACGGTCTCCACGCCGTGAATACGCCGCCATGCCTCCGCATACACGGCGAGCTGAATCTGCGCCGAGTTCAGTGCAGCGCCCTGCGGGCGGCGGCCAGTCTTCCAGTCCACGATGAGCCAGGAACCATCCGGTTGTTGGAAGACCGCGTCCATGCGGCCGCGGACGACCGAGTCCCCAATGGTGATCTCAAAAGGCGCTTCCACATAGGCAGGTGTGCGCTGCGCCCACTCCGAATCTAGGAAAGACTCTTTGAGTGATTCCAGGTCGTGGTCCGGCTCATCGTGGGAGCCGGGCAGCTCGTCCTCCCCCAGCAAGGCGGGCGCCCCAAACCGATCCTCCAGCCAGGCGTGGAAGGCGGTGCCGCGCTTGGCATAGGAGTTAGGTTTGAAGGGAATGGGGCGGCGCTGGCGGCGGGCAAACTGAGTGGGATCCGCTGACATCGCCACCATGTCGGAGGCTGTCAACTCGCCAGGCAGCTCCACATCGACCACCGGGGCTTGGAGGGCTTTGTGTTCCTCGATGAGCGCGCTCGCCTCCTGCTCCCAGAGTCCAAAGACCTCGCCATCGCGCAGCGGTGGCAGGTTCTCCATTGCCGCGCGCACCGCGTCTGCGGCCTTGAGCGCTTCCGGTTGCGGGGTTAGTGCAGGGAAGGAGGCCTCCGTAACAGAACGCTCTTCGTCTTCCACGGGGTTCTCGGGGACCTCCCAGTGGACGACGAGCTCTGGGTGCTTATCCGCCAGCAGTTGCAGGTAGGAATACGGGCCCTTCTTGCTCTTGCCCTTCGCCTTATTGGTTCCGGAGCCAGTCACCGTCAGGGTGGACTCGGTGCGGGTCATTGCCACGTAGAACAGGCGGGCTGCTTCCTCTGCTTGGAACTCGCGGTTTTGTTCCTTGAAAGCCTCACACGCCTTGTCGAAGTCGGAGCGTGTCACCGCGTCCTCGGGGACATCGATGACATCCTCATCACCCGGTGCTTTTTCGATCTTGGTCAGGAAAGTCTCCGCCTGCGCCTTATAGCTTGTGGAATCCGCGTGTGCCACGCAGAGGTGTTCCCATTCCAAGCCCTTAGCCTTGTGCACCGTCATGATGTGGACGCGGTTGCGCACGAGCGGGACCTCTCCCAACTCAAGGCCGTCTTCCTTCTCCTTAGCCAGCTCAAGATAGTCCAGGAGCCCGGCTAGGCCCTCCCCGTGGAAACCAGCGACGACGTCGGCGAAGGCGTCGAGGTGTGTTGCCCCGCCTGGCTTCCCGGAGGCTAAGACCTCGGTACGCAGACCAAAGAGCAACTCAATATCGGCGACAATGTCGTTGAGCGACTTTCCCAGGGAATAGGTGCGGAGGTAGCGCAGCTTGGAGGAAACCTCTTCCATGCGCTCTAGGCCTTCGGCACTGTAGCGCTCGCGTTCGCCGAGGTCTGCGAGGGCGTCGGCAAGCCCCAGCACCTGGTCAGGCCCCTCTGCGGTGATGTCCTCGATTTGGGTAGCCAGGTGCTCCAGGGGATCACCGCCCTCCCAGCGTGTGCGCCCCTCCGCAGCACCGGCAAGGTTGCGCTGACGCGAATGCAGCGCCTGGATGTCGGCGATACCTAGGCCGCACATCGGCCCGGTCAGCACGCGCAGCGCCGCCGCGGTGTCCTGCGGACGCACCAGCAAGGTGGCCACCGCTACGAGGTCTTGGATCTCCGGCTGCCAGAGCAGCCCGCCGAGACCAAAGATTTCGTTGGGGACCCCGGCCTTGTCCAGGGCCGCGGCGATCAACGGCGACTGTTTATTGGTGCGCACGAGTACTGCGGCGCTGAAGTCCTCACCCTCCGGCGTGGACTCATAGAGCTGACGCAGGTGCTCTGCGATGAAGTCTCGTTCCTCATCTTCGGAGGCGAAATAGCCCAGCTCCACCGTGCCTGCCGGCGCGGTGGGCTTCGGCGATAGCTCATTCACCGGCCGCTCACCCGGGCTTTCGGAGAAGAGCTTCGAGGCCACGTCATTGGCCATTCCCAGCACCGTCGAGGGGTTGCGCCAGGAGGTGGTCAGCTGGTCTTTGGGCGCCGGGGTGCCGTCAGCCTGCGGGAAGTCCGTGACGAAGGCCTCGAGGTTTTCCGCCGTCGCCCCGCGCCAGCCATAGATGGACTGCATGGGGTCACCGACCGCGGTAACCGAGAGCCCCTCGCGCTTACCACCGAAGAGGGAACGCAGCAGGATGCGCTGCGCGTGGGAAGTGTCCTGGTACTCATCCAGCATGACCACGCGATACCGCGCGCTTTGTTGCTCGCCCAAGAGGGGGAAGTTTTTGGCCAGGGTGGCAGCGATGGACATCTGCTCGCCGAAGGTGATGACGCCCCGCTCCGCCTGTTCCTTCTTCAGTGCTTCCACCAAGGGCAGGTACTCCAGGCGCAGGCGTTGGGTATCCAGGTATCCCTGCAGCTTTTGGCTGTACTCACTGCTGGTCCTCTTGCTCTTCTCTAGGTCCTCAGCGGTCTTGCGGAAGATGTCCTCGTGCTCATACAGATCATGGGGATCCTTGAGCTCCCCGTCCATGGTCTCTGCCAGTTTGAGCAAGGTGGCGGTGACCGTGGCCACGGCATTATCGGTGCTCAGCGAGCCCGTGTAGTTGCTGACGACCTCGTGGGCGATGGCATAGCGCTCCGCCTCAGTGATAATGCGGGCATTCGGCTCCACCGGCATGAGCAAGCCATACTCGCGGACCAGATCACCCGCGTAGGAGTCATAGGTGGAGACGTTAGGCGCGATATTCTCCACTGCCTCTGCCGCTGGGCTGCCCGGAGCAAGGATTCCTGAGGAACGCAGGGTCAGCAACTGGCGGCGGATGCGCTGCTCCAGCTGCTGGGCTGCCTTGCGGGTAAAGGTCAGGCCCAGGACTTGCTCGGGCCGCACCAACCCGTTTGCGACGAGCGACACCACGCGCGAGGCCATCGTCTCCGTCTTACCAGCGCCCGCGCCGGCCACGACCAGTTTCGGCCCGAGTGGACCATCGATAACTGCGGCTTGCTCTGCGGTGGGAGGAAAAGGCTTCCCCAGCGCGCTGGCCAGCTCCTCAGGACTGAAGTGTTGGGTAGGGTTCTTAGGCATCGGTCACCAGAGCTCCTTCATTCATCACAGGGCAAATAGGGCGGATCGGGCACCGATCACAATCGGCGTTTTCACGCGCGGTCAGCCCCGGTCCGCGCAGCTCGGCTACAAGTGCAGGTAGCGCCTGCGCAAATTCCTCGAGTTCCTCCGGGGGCTTGGTGGCTTGTTCCCGGGTGGACACGGAGGCAGCGCTGGATCGCGGGTACACCAGCACGCCGCCGCCACGCGGCAGGCCGGCACCGGTCCGGATGGATACAGACTGAGGCTCGCCGTCAGAGTCTGCTGGTGCCGTGACGAGTTCACCGTGTGCCAGGGCCAGTTGATACGTCATGAGCTGGGTATTGTCCTGGGCGCTGGCCTTAGAGGGAACCGTTGTTCCGGTCTTGAGATCCACCACAACGTAGTCCTCACCGGCCTTCGCCAGCCGGTCGATGAACCCACGAATGGTGACATCGGGGCCGATGTCCACGGTGACGGGGACCTCAACGCCGACGGGTTCGAGTGACGTCGAGCTCGAGAGCACCCAGCCGTGCGTGCGGTCGATGAGGCGCTCAAAGTCCGCGCGCTCAGCCTCGCGGCGCCATGAGGGGCCATCGAGCAGCGCAGCGAAGGCATCAACCACGAGCTGCTTCGCGGGTTCTGCGGCTGCTCCCCGGCCCAGCGCCTCTAGGAAAGCATGCGCCAAGTTTCCCCGCAGGAGGTTGATATCCGCTGAGTCATCTTCCACGAGCTGCCCGAGCACCGCGTTGAGCGGACACGTGAGCAGGGCATCGACCCGGGACGGCGACACGGTACTGGAACCATGCAGCGGCAGCTCCGAGGCCACGCCGCGGGCGGCCCACCACTGATTCGGGTGCGCCCCCGGAACCCCAGCCTCCGCCAGACGGGCCACCTGCCGCACCGCTTGGGAGCGCTCGGCCTCACCCGTCTCCGGATCGGTAGCGCAACGCCGCAGCTGCGCCACGAAGGCGGGCACCGACAGCACGGAGACGTCAAGGGGATCGAGCTCTTCCTCCCCACTAGCCGCACTGGGCAACGTCACTGGATGCGGTTCCGGAACCTCGAGGCCCAGCTCGCGTGGCCAGGCCTGGCGCGCCAGCCGCTTACCCGCTTCCCGGCGCGCTTGTGCTCCCGGAACATCGACACCGCGAGCGGACAGGAACTCATCGATGAAGCGCGACGGCTCCTCAGCCACATCGCTCTCCGGCGAATCCACCGCGAGGACGAGCAGGCGGCATCGGTGGCGCGTGGTGGCCACGTGGAAGAGCCGGCGCTCCTCCGCCAAGCGCCCCGACACGTGGCTAACTGGGGTGCCGGGTGTGATGCCGCGATCCAGCAAATCGATGAGGTCTTCCTGGCCGAAAAGAGAGCCCGTCTCCCCTACCGAGGGCCACGTTCCTTCCTGAACGCCCGCCACGATGACGGTGTCCCACTCACGGCCCACCGCGCCGTGCGCGGTGAGGATCTCTACCGCATCAGGCAGCGCCGAGCGACGATCTCGCACGCCGGTGGGCAATTCTTGCTCCGTGATGTGCACGATGAAGGACTCTAGGGAGGCCGCCGGGCGGCGCTCGGCATAGTCACCGGCGGCATCGAACAGCGCCATCATGGCATCCAGGTCTCGGTCCGCCTGCGAACCCGCAGCACCGCCGCGCAGGGCTGCCGCCTGCAGGCGCGTGTCCAAACCGGTGGCCTGCCACACCTCCCAGAGAACCTCCTCGACTGCGGCGCCTACGTGCAGGGCCGCGCGCCCGGCGGATAGCACCCCGCGAATACGGGCCAGGATCGCTTCTTCGCGCTCTGTCAGGAGGTTGTTGAAGTCCGGCAACTCACCATCCAGCAGCTCTCGCAGCGTGTCCATACCGCGCTGCTCAGGCTTCCAACGGCGCAGGCCCCGAATAAGTCGGCGCAGCGTCACCGGATCAGCGCCGCCGACGGGACCAGTAATCAGGTCCTCGAGCTCCACGGGCTCAAGCTCATTCTCCAGGGCGCGCAGAGCCAGAAGCACCGCCTTGACCAAGCGCTGCTCAGCGAGCACCACGTCCGTGGGGTTGATGTGCACCGGCACGCCAGCAGACAGCAGCGTGCGCCGGGCGGGGCCGATATCCCCAGTAGAGCGCACGATGACAGCGATATCACGCCAGTCCACACCGTCCTCGAGGTGCCGGCGGCGAACCGTGTTGGCCAGGACATCGCGCAAGGTGCCGCGGGACTCCACGACGCTCACGCAGGCCGGGGAGGGAGTGCGGTGCGTCGAGTCTAAGCACAGCTCGTTCTCCGCCTCCCACGTGGTGAGGAATTCCGAATTAGCACCACGGAAAGCAAAGACCGCTTGGTCGGGGTCACCACCAATCACGGTGAGGCGGGCGGTCTTCGCCAACTCCGCGATCAGCTGGCCGGAGGTCGGATCGAGCAACTGGGCGTCATCGACCACGATGGTGTGCCACGGGTGCTCGCGCAGTAGCTCAGGGCGCAAAAGCACCTGGCTGACCAGTTCTGCCGCGGAATAGGAATGCGAACCCGCCAGCGCCTGAGTCCGCTCATATTCGCGCAGGAACTCGCCGGCAGCAGTCCACATGGGCCGAGCATGGCGCTCCCCGAGCTCCTCGAGCTCTGTCGGGCCCAGCCCCCGTTCGATGGCACGCAACAACAAGTCACGCAACTGGCGCGCAAAACCCACGTACTCCAGGGCCGGCCGCATCTCCTCCGGCCACGCACCCCTGCCATCCGCAGCATGGCCTTGGAGCAGCTCGCGGATGACCGCATC
Source organism: Corynebacterium sp. HMSC074A09 (assembly GCF_001811545.1). Taxonomy (NCBI): domain Bacteria; kingdom Bacillati; phylum Actinomycetota; class Actinomycetes; order Mycobacteriales; family Corynebacteriaceae; genus Corynebacterium; species Corynebacterium sp. HMSC074A09. Next base: position 81,357 of record NZ_KV805155.1, read on the forward strand.
CTGCTCTGCGCCGGTAATCAGGCGCAGCTCTTCCTCGCTGCTCTGGCGCAGCAATGCAAAGGCCAAAGAGTGCACCGAGCGCACCATCGATGCTTGCGCCGCATAATCATCGAGGTTTTCTGCTAATTCCCTGCGCAGCAGCGAACCGGATTCCTTGGACGGGGCGACGACGAGGATGCCGGAGGCATCGGCCCCGGCGTTGAGCTGGCCCAAGACCACGTCGATCAGCAGGCTCGATACTCCGGACCCGGCCGCGCCGAGCACCCGCCACGTGCCTTCCGTGGGCACCGGTACATCCCATGTGCGCGACGTGGCCCGGCGGTTCCGGGGAACAAGGCGGACATCCGGCGAGGGAGGAAGCGTGACGCCGGAACGTGTGGGGGATTCGCTGCTGTACTTCACGCCCTACAGTCTGTCAGATGCCGCGGACACGAGGGCCTCTTCCACCCTTTCTATGTTCGAACGCACGGTCGCCTTGGAGCGCGGGTGCAGGATATTGACGTAACGGCGATACGCCACCGCACGCAGCAAGAGCTGCTGTATTCCGGGCACCGACGCAAAGCGGGTGCAAATATCACCATCGACCGCCCCCGCGATCAGACCATCCACCATGACTATCGCTGCAGTCCAGCCCGCCGGACGCGGAGCGGCAGAAGGCACGATATCAATCAACGCCGGCGGATTGGCCCCGGAAAAAATGGTGGTTCCCAGAAGATCCATGTGAGCGGTGACCAACGGGAGGTGCGCAAGCTCAGCATCAGAATAGGCCTCGCCGCTCTCCTCCCACGCGGCCCGCTCCGCCCGCGCAAACACGTCCTCGCGCCGGTCCATGGTGGGCAGCGGGGCCACATCGAGGGCGTCATCAAGGCGAAGCGCCAACTGCACGGTTTCATCGATGCGCCCTCGCAACTGACCGTCCACGAATTGCGTGGCCTTCCACCCAGCGGCTGTGTAGCGCCCATCGGCGGTCAGAACCGGGCGGGCGATACGCGCTCCCGGCACGCTGAGTTTCTCGCGTACCTTAGCGGACCAACCAGTCCACGGCCGCGCCTCGGCAAAGACGATATCCCCGACGCGAATCCCGTTATCCCAGGCAGACCCCACGAGCTCTCCCTGCGTTCGGCGCGGGTGAAACTCGGCGTTGAAGGCGGCAAGAACGGGCTCAGGTGGCAGTGGCATGGGGGAAATAGTCCTTAAATTTCGAGCGGCTTACTCGGGCTTGGCGTGATCAGAATTAGCCGGATTCGGGTAGGGCCACGGGTTCGGCTCGCAGGTGACGTCCTCGTCCGGATACACCTCGTTTGGTTCCTTCTCAAAGAGCTTCCCGTTGTTGAGGCTCAGCGTCTGCTGCATCATGACGGGCGCGAGCTTACCCTCGCCACCACAGGGCTGGTGGGCCGCGTAACCAATGGCGTGGCCGAACTCATGGTTGATCAGGTACTGGCGGTAGTTGCCCAAATCCCCCTCAAACGGTGCAGCGCCCCGCACCCAGCGAGACTCGTTGAGGTTGACCGCGGATTCACCGGTAATCGTCGTGTGACACGAGGTTTCCGATTCCAGCTGTGCACCGCACAGCTTTGCGGTGGTCCCCAGCGAGGTCAGACGGATGTGCGTATCTGGGTTGTCATCGGCCTTGACGTGGATGAATTCGAAGTCTCCGTTGGCGGTCCACCCGCGGGGGTCGGACAGGGTGGCGTCGACCAGAGCGACCACCGCAGCATCCCCACCGTAGGCGGAGGTGTCCACGCCATTTTCGATCTCCACGGAAAAACGGATGGTCTGTTTTCCACCCTTGCCCGCGTGCATGGTGGAAGGGCCGGCATCGCGGTAGGTTTCATCACCTTGCTCCGTGAAGGCACCGCCGGCGGGCAAGCCATCCTTGGCAGCAGCGACCGCACTGGCGTTGGCAGGATCGGGCCCCTTGGGCAGGGACGGGGTTGCGGTAGCGCTGCTTGTCGACGTCTCCCCTGCCGCCGTCACGTCCGCCTCCTGAGCTGGGGAGCGGAAAACGTCAACGAGCACCCACACGGTGATGACGACCATGACGGGGATCGCCACCACGCGCCACCAGCCATACTCGCGAGCGAAACGCTCCACCGCTGAAAGGCGCTGTGGGTGCTGTCCAAGATCCGCGGGATTCTCCATGGCCATTTAGGCTACCCGCTGAGACGGCGCGCGCGTACTTAGCCCGCGAAACCGACGGTGTGGGCGCGTGCAGTGCCGATTTCTACGTAGACGACTCGCTCGGTGCGCACAATGTAGGAGCGGCCCTTGGTGTCCTTCAATTCGAGGGTGGAGTTCTCCGCCAAGGCATTGTTAATGGTCTGGGTCAGTTCTTCGCGCTCGCCTTCGGCATGAATAACCAGTTCGCGGGCGGTATCGGCAAAACCAAACTTGATGTCCATGTGGTGTGTCTCCCTTAGATCGTTGTCATTAATCGGTGCCGTGAGGCCTGCGCCCCCGGCGCTCTAATGGCCCCACTATAGCCACGTCCTCTACTATCAAGGTGTGCTTGCCCCGAAATCTTCCCGCGAATCCCGCGAATCCCCTACCTTTGCCGAGCTCGGCGTCGCCGTAGAGATCTGCGATGCCCTCGCTGACAACGGGATTACGCACACCTTCGCCATCCAGGAGCTCACGCTCCCCATCGCGCTCAATGGCCAGGACCTCATTGGTCAAGCTCGCACCGGCATGGGAAAGACCTACGGCTTCGGTGTACCGCTTCTCGATCGCGTCTTCGATGACGCCGACATCCCAGAGCTTGACGGAACCCCCCGCGCGCTGGTCATTGCGCCAACGCGCGAGCTAGCCATCCAGGTCAGCGGGGACTTGCAGGTCGCTGCCGCGAATTTGCCGCTCAGCGTCATCACCTTGTGCGGCGGCCGCCCCTATGAGGAGCAGATCAAACAGATCAACGCAGGCGCGGACGTCGTCGTGGGCACCCCGGGCCGCCTCCTCGATCTCTGCCAGAAGAAGCACTTATCCTTCGATCAGGTCAGCGTTCTTGTATTGGATGAGGCCGACGAGATGCTGGACTTGGGCTTCCTTCCGGACATCGAGAAGATTCTCTCCCTGCTGCACGGCAACCCGCACCAGACCATGCTCTTTTCCGCCACTATGCCTGGCCCCATCGTGACGCTGGCTCGCACATTCCTGGACCAGCCGGTGCATATCCGTGCCGAATCTGCCGACGCCCAGCAGACCCATGCCTCCACCCGCAAGGTCACCTTCCAAGCGCACCGCATGGACAAGATTGCGGTACTGGGAAAGGTCCTGCAGGCCCACGGCCGCGGGCGCACCATCATTTTCACGCGCACGAAGCGCTCGGCGGCCGCCGTCGCGGAGGAGCTGGCGCAGCGCGGGTTCGCGGTGGGCGCGGTTCATGGCGACATGGATCAAAAAGCACGCGAGCGCTCGCTCGATGCCTTCCGCGACGGCACCGTGGAGATTCTAGTGGCCACGGATGTCGCTGCCCGCGGCATCGACATCGATGATGTCACCCACGTCATCAACTATCAGGTTCCGGACGATCCAATGACGTTTGTTCACCGCATCGGCCGTACCGGCCGCGCCGGCCATACGGGCACGGCGGTGACCCTCGTCGGTTACGACGAGCTGGGCAAGTGGCAGGTCATCAACGATGAGCTCGACTTGGGCCAGGCGGAGCCACCGCAGTGGTTCAGCACTTCTCCGGAGCTTATGGAAGCACTTGATGTTCCGGAAGGGGTTGCCGATACGGTCGGCCCACCCACCAAGGTGTTGGGTGGACCCCGGCGCTCGGGCTCCCCGCGTGGAAGCTCCCCGCGTGGCGAATCCACGCGCTCAGCCCGCGCTTCGCGCCGCACTCGTTCCCGTAAACGCAATCCCCGCCAAGGAGGACGCCGATGAGCACCGAGCACGCCCAAGAATCCCCGGTCGACAACGCCGCTGCGAAGAAGGCACCCATTTTGCGTTCCACGAAGGCGGACTGGATTGCCGTGGGCGCGATCAGCGCGGTATGCGCCATCGCCATCGGCGGTGCGGTCATCACCGCACCGATCCACAAAGCTGAGCTCACCCCGGCAGTCGATGCTGCTGCCAACGCCGAGCCAGCGCTTTTCACCGCCGTCCCGAACTCCCTCACCGAATCCTTCAGCCTGCCCAACGCCTTAGTCCCGGGCCAAGCCCGGGCTGTGTCGTCGAAGGGTCTGCTGGTGACCCATGACGGCGACACCCTGAGCGCCACGAATGCTGCCGGCGATGAGGTGTGGACCTATGAGCGCCGCGATGCCGACCTGTGTTCGCTCGGCACGGCGTGGAACAAGATTGTCGCTTCCTATGATTCGGGCAACGGCTGCGGTGATGTGGTGGCGATCGATGCTGCCTCCGGCCAGTATTCCGATACCCGCAGCGCCCGCAATTCCGACGAGGTGGTCCCCATCGTCTCGAACGACCGCGTGGGAACGGTCTCCGCCGAGCGGGTAGAGCTGTGGCGCTCCGACCTCGTGCGCACGGTGGAGTACGGCGATGTCGATGCCAAGCAGGAACCCAACATGCAGCCCCACGAGGACTGCGCCATCACATCAGCGCTGACCCGTACCGAGACGATGGCAGTGACCGAATCCTGCCCGGATTCCCCGGATGCCACGTGGTTGCGTATCCAGACCGCCACACCGGAGGATTCCCGCTCCCCGGAGATTTCCAAAGACATCAAGATCGAGGATCCGGGCGCGCGCCTCGTCGCCTACGGTCAGGAGGCGGCCGCAGTCTTCTTGCCGGGCGATACGCCTCGCATTGTGTCCTATAACTTTGAGGGTGAAGCGCTGTCGTCCACGGACGTGGAACCTTCGACGTCCATCACCAACTCCGCCTCCCCCTTTGCTCCTGCCGTAGCCGATCTGCCCCACCACATGACGTGGTTTGATGGCGAGCGCCTCTACCTCTTTACGCCAACTCAGCTCAAGGTTGACCACGTTTTAGAGCAAGCGCTGGGCACCGGCGTAGCCGTTGACGAACGCGTTCTCGTGCCCACTGAAGAAGGGATCGACGTGGTGGATTGGTCGACCGGTAAGACGGAGCGCACCATCCCCGTCGACCGTGATGGCTATTCAGGCCCGATTTCGCTGACCTTGTCTGGCACGGTCATCGTTGAACAGCGCGGGGACACGGCCGTGGCGCTCAAGGCATCCTAGAAGTGGCTTTCAGCCCATTGCGCTGCCTCGGGTCGCACCATGAGCAGGTACAGCACCAACCCGGCGCTCGCTAGGGTTAGCGCACCGAGCAGGGCCGAGCCCCCACTAAACATCTGGAAGGCGATGGCGCCCAGGATGAATTCCACGAGCACGATGGCCCCGCGCCCCCAGCGTTTGCCTTTCACGAAGGCCCAGGAGCCGACGATGACAAAGCCGAAGACGATAAAAATGAAGATGGCCGTGCCCAGGCCGACGAAGCCTGTCGCGCCTGAGTCCGAAACCATCGAGTCGTTTTCAGCACCAGATACCTCACGGACGATGAGGAAAATGCCAAAGATGATTACGGCGATGGACTGAACCACCGCGATTCCCGCAGCCGCGATGACTGAAGCCGGCGCGCCATTCCCACTGGTACGAGGTGACGTAGTCGAGGACTGTTTCTTCTTCTTGTTCACGGCCGCTTAGTCTACTTCTTACCCCTTCGGTTTAGGCCATCTCCACACCGCAGACTCCCCCGCCCCGCAGACACAGTCCTCGGCATTCAGCTAGGCCTTCCCTCACACAGGGTTTTCGGGGGCAGAGGACTGAATATGGATTTGACGCGATCCAGGTCACCACACTCACAGTTTTACCCACATCAACGCTGGTAGACGAATTATTGACAGCCTTCTTACAGCCTTCAACCCATTAGTAAATCCTAAACCGACGACATTTCTTTAGTGACTTTGGACACTTTTTACCCTTTACCCCTAGCGGACTTTGAGTAAACGTGTCATTATTCTCAGGTAGCAAAAACAACGAGCTGTTAAATCAGTTCATAACTCGGAGCAAACTTCGAGTTAACAGAAAGTGAACCACGGCGGCGTCGACGCTGGCCCCAACTCGAGACAGGGCCCCACTGACCGCAGACCAGTCCACTTCACCCCGTAGCACTCGGAACAGTTCACAGCTGTGAACTGTCCTAGGTGCGCCTACTTTCACCCACTGCTGTCAAAAATTTGTTAGGAGATTTCAATCATGGATTGGCGCCACGAAGCTGTTTGCCGCGACGAAGACCCGGAGCTCTTCTTCCCTGTCGGTAACTCCGGCCCTGCTCTCACCCAGATCGCTAAGGCCAAGCTGGTCTGCAACCGCTGCCCAGTTGCCTCTTCCTGCCTCAAGTGGGCCCTGGAATCCGGCCAGGACGCTGGTGTCTGGGGCGGTCTCTCCGAGGAGGAGCGCCGCGCCATCAAGCGCCGCAACCGCAGCCGCGCCCGCGCTCGCGTTTCCGCCTAAAGACCCCTCAGAAGGCACACCCCCGATTAACACTCCGGCATACCCTGCCGCTACAGTTAAATAAGTTCATTTACCCTTAACAGAAGGAGTACGCGATGAGCAAGCGTGGCCGTAAGCGCAAGGATCGCCGTAAGAAGTCCGCTAACCACGGCAAGCGTCCTAACGCATAACGTCAGCATTCAGGGCTCGTTTCCTTCCTCATTCCGAGGACGGGAACGAGCCCTTTGCTTATACGCCGAGGCCTAGCCCCAGGTGATTTCAGTCCGCGTAATCTCCACGCAAATGCGCTGGCGCAGTGACTGCGGTGCAGCCTGTCCCCCGCAACATTTGCGCACAAGTGCTCGGACTACTTCTTCACTCTCTACGCGTTGCTGACAGGCATCGCACTGCGCGAGGTGCTCGCGGATTTCCAGTGCTCGCGCATAGCTCGTTGATTCATCGAACAGCTCCCGAAAGAGCGCTTCAACCTCGGGAGAGTTACACGCACCGCAATTGCGTCCTGTTGCGCGTTCCATTACTTCTCCTCCATCTCTGGGTGGTTGCGACCAATGCCTTTTTCTCGTGCTACGTCCTTCAACGCCGCGCGGAGTAGTTTTCTTCCGCGGTGGAGGCGGCTCATGACCGTCCCCAACGGGGTGCCCATCACTTCTGCGATTTCCTTATAAGCCAAACCCACCACATCCGAGTAGTACACCACCATGCGGTAGTCCTCCGGCAGGTCATTCATGGCCTCGGAAATCTCCGAATCCGGCATCTGCTTGAGTGCTTCGACCTCCGCTGATTCCAGGCCCGTGGAATCATGCCCGGACGTGGTATACAGCTGAAAGTCACTAAGCTCATCCGCGGAGGATTCCACCGGGCGGCGCTTGGCCTTCCGGTAGGAGTTGATGTAGGTATTCGTCATGATGCGGTACAGCCACGCCTTCAAGTTCGTGCCCTGTTTGAAGGAATCGAAGTTGCTAAAGGCCTTGAGGTAGGTCTCTTGGATCAAATCCTCCGCGTCTTGCGGGTTCCGCGTCAGACGCATCGCTCCGCCGTAGAGCTGGTCCAGCAAGGGCAAGGCTTGCTCCTCAAACAACCGCTGTTTCTGAAGCGTCTCGCTCGTCGTTTCTGTGGCCATACCGACCATCCTAGCGCTCCGGACTAGGGTGGTTTATATGTCTAAGAAGACCCCGCGTGCCGCTACCCCCGCTCTCAAACTCCTCGAAGAGGCAGGTATTGACCACCGCGTCTCCACCTTCGACGGCGGTCGCGAAAACTTCGGCGAGGCAGCCGCTGCGGCCCTCGATGTTGCGCCTGAACGCATCTTCAAAACCCTCGTCATTGATCTGAGCGCCGGCAAAGGCCCCAAGCGCCAACTTGCCGTCTGCGTCCTTCCGGTCACCCACCAGCTCAGCCTCAAGAAGGCCGCCGCCGCTTTCGGTGCGTCCAAGGCCACAATGGCCGCGCCTGCCGACGCCTCCAAGTCCTCCGGCTACATCCCCGGCGGCATCTCCCCGTTAGGGCACAAGCATGTCCTGCCCACCGTTGTTGACGAGACGGCGCTACTCTTCGACACCATCTTTTTCTCCGGCGGCAAGCGTGGCCTCGACATCGAGATGAACCCGGAGGATCTCCCCCGCGTCCTGGAGCTCTCCTTCGCCGACGTGCTCGCCGACTAGTTCTGCCGTCTAGAGCTCGCGTACTAGAACAGGGTGGCGGCCGGTGGTTCGTCGATAAGCTCTGCGTAGTCGTTGCGGACGTTACCCACCGCGGGGTCCGCCGGGTGTGCCTGGAAGCCGCGCACGGAGCTCGGCTCCAACAGAGCCTCCCCCGCCAGCCAAGGTGCGATCTCATCTGTAGTCAGAAACTTGGGTAGCCGGTGATGCAGCCACGCCATCTCCTCCGTGGCATCCGTGGTCACCATCGTGGCTGAGAGCCTCTCCATCCCCGTGGCCCACAAACCAGCCGCCCACAACAGGCCATCGGGTCCGGTCACATAGTAGGGCTGTTTCTTGGCCTTCTTATCTTCCCCGGCTTTCCACTCGTAGTAGCCATCCAGCGGGATGACGCAGCGCTGCGCCTTGAAGGCATCGCGAAAGGAAGGTTTCTGCGCCACAGTCTCCGCGCGGGCATTAAACAGGGGCGGGCCGTCGAGGTCTTTCTTCCAATGCGGAATAAGTCCCCAGCGCGCTGGCTCCACACGGGCGGTCTCCTCCGCAACCCGCACGATGGCGATGGGCTGGGTCGGAGCAATGTTATAGCGTGCTGGCGGCAGGCCTTCCGGCGCATGAACTTCCGTAATGGACTCCCACGCTCCGACTTCCTCCAGTAGGGACTCGGTGAACAGAACAAATCTTCCGCACATGCCCTTTATTATGGACTACATGTCTGCTTACTGGAGTGCTCCACAACCCACCGGCCCGCTGTCCTGGACTCAAGAAGTCCCCGGATCGAAGTCGATGACCAACCGCGCCCTCATCCTCGCCGCGCTGGCTGACTCCCCCTCTATCATCTACAACCCACTGATCTCCCGCGATACTGACCTGATGAAAGAAGCTCTGATGGCCATGGGCGTAGGTATCTCCGACTGGGGCCCGCACCTGCGTGTGACCCCGGGCCAGCTGCATGGGGCGACCGTCGATTGCGGCCTGGCCGGCACGATTATGCGCTTCTTGCCACCGGTAGCCGCGTTGGCGGATGGCCCCGTCATCATCGATGGCGACCCGTATGCGCGCAAGCGCCCCATGTCCACCATGACGAAGGCCCTGCGTGAGCTGGGCGTTGACGTCAAGGGCGATAGCCTGCCGCTGACCATCACGCCCCATGGTGTCCCAGAGGGCGCCGAGGTCACCATTGACGCTTCCGCTTCCTCACAGTTCGTCTCTGGCCTGCTCCTGGCCGGTGCGCGCTACCGCTACGGGCTCAGCGTGCGCCACGAAGGCGGCACCGTACCTTCCCAGCCCCACATCCTGTTGACCATCGGCATGCTGCGTGATGCCGGCGTGCATGTGGTCGCGGGCGAAGATAATTGGGTCGTGCGCCCTGGAAAGATTGAAGGCCGCGAGTGGTATATCGAGCCGGACCTCTCCAACGCCACTCCTTTCCTTGCCGCTGCTGCCACCTGTGGCGGAAGCGTGAGCATCCCGAACTGGCCGGAGGAAACGGACCAGCCAGGTGATGCTTTCCGCGGCATCCTGGAACAGATGGGAGCTCAGGTTGAGTACGTCCCGCAGGCACCTCGCCAGGATCCCTACCTGAAGGTCACCGGCCCAGAGGAGGGTCTAGCAGGTCTGCGTGGTATCGATCTCGACATGGGCGATATCGGTGAACTCACCCCGACCGTGGCTGCGCTGTGCGCGCTGGCCTCCACGCCTTCGACGTTGACCGGCATCGCGCACCTGCGCGGTCACGAGACGGACCGTCTGGCGGCCCTCGCTACCGAGATCAACGGCTTGGGAGGCAACGTCACCGAGCTTGACGACGGCCTCCGCATCACCCCTGCCCCACTCCACGGAGGGCAGTGGCACTCCTACGCCGACCACCGCATGGCCACCGCCGGTGCCATCATTGGCCTGGCAGTCGAAGGGGTCGAGGTCGAGGACATCGATACCACGTCCAAGACTCTGCCCGGCTTCGCCGGGATGTGGGAGGCCATGATCCGTGGCTAGGCGCGCAAGCAGCTATGACGAATCCGATGTCCGCATCCGGCCCGGCAAAGGCTCGCGCCCGCGCACAAAGGACCGCCCAAAGCACAAGGATGCCAAGTTTGGCATGGTCATCACCAAGGATCGCGGCCGTTGGGGAGTCGCTCTAGATAACGATGGCCCGGTCGTCACGGCCATGCGTGCCCGCGAGATGGGCCGCACACCCGTCGAAGTCGGTGATCGGGTCGGCGTCGTGGGCGATACCTCGGGTAAGAAAGACACCCTCGCGCGCATCGTGAAGCTCGAGGAACGCCGCTCCGTCCTCCGACGCACCGCGGATGACACGGATCCTTATGAGCGCATCGTGGTGGCGAATGCGGACCGCCTGCTCATCGTCAGCGCCGTGGCGGATCCCCCGCCGCGTTCCGGATTCGTGGAACGTGCACTCATCGCGGCCTTTGCCGGCAATATCCAGCCGGTCCTATGTCTAACGAAGACCGACCTCACCGACCCCACTCCGTTTGCCCAAGAGTTTGCGGACTTGGATGTCACGGTGGTGGAGGCCGGCGTCGACGATGGGCTGGAGCAGGTCTGTGCCGCAATTGATGGACATGTCACGGCCCTCATAGGCCACTCGGGCGTGGGAAAGTCCACCCTGGTGAACCGGCTTGTCCCGGACGCCAACCGAGAGACCGGCGAGGTTTCCGCCGTGGGCAAGGGCCGCCACACCTCGACGCAGTCGGTGGCATTGCGCCTGCCGGCGGAAGGAAGCACGCCGAATGGCGGGTGGATCATTGATACCCCCGGCATCCGCTCCTTTGGCTTAGCCCACATTGACGCGGAGAACGTCATCGAGGTCTTCGATGATCTGGCCGAAGCCATCGAGGACTGCCCGCGCGGCTGCACGCATGCTGGGCCGCCCGCGGACCCTGAGTGCGGCCTGGACTTAAACATCGAGGAAGGCACTGCTTCTGCGCGCCGTCGCGACGCAGTGCGGGGCCTTTTGGCCTCCCTGCGCACCAACGTCGATTGGGCTTAGGCCCCATTGGGGCCTAAGCGTCGGCTCTTTAGGCCTTAAGCCCTAAGGCTTAGGCCGGAAGCATGGCCGCCAGCTGCGGCGGCAGGACGGTCTTCAGGAAGGGGCTGGCAGCGCGGAGAGCCATAAAGAACACCGTCAGGGCGCCGGATACACCGAGGATGATGGCGCCACCCTTGTCGATGTTGGAGGAGGTGTTATCACCGCTCGGTGCCTTCTTGTTGAACTCTTCCTTCTTGGCACACGCATCGAGAGCCTTGACGTACTCCGGCGCGATGTCGCGGAAAGTCTCGGCTACCTTGATGTTGTTCTTAGCGCGCTTGACGGCGTCCTCGTCACCGAGCTCGACCTCTGCCTCATAGCCAGCCAGAGCACGGTAGAGCTCGTCCGATTGGTTCTCTACGTCGCGAGCACGCTTCTCCGCGTCCTTGGGCGAAATCTTAAGGCCATCCTTCAGCAGGCTGCTGTCGACGTCGTTGTCCTTGGACTCCGCGTTCTTGAGGTCGCTGGCTTCGTCCTCGCTCAACGTGATGGTGCACTTGTCATTCTTGATGGAGGTGGTCACCGCACCCGCAGTGGGGGCAGCGATTCCGCCAGCAACAAGTGCGACGGACAAGGTGGAGGTAGCAACTACGCGGCGAAGACGAGAGGAAGTCATGCTGAGGGGACCTTTCGATCGAGCTGAGTTTTACTCCAGCAGACTATCAGCATTTAGCCCAACTTGGGCAGGTAATCACCGAACTCCTTGTACACAGCGAAGCCGATGCTGATAATTCCGAAGAGAATGGCGACGATAACCCCCATCGGTCCTTGCGAGGAGCCCTCAACGATGCGCAGCCACGGAGTCTTAGGCATCACGGCCATGTTGGGGTCCGGATTGTTGGGGTCAGGTTCGCTGGGAGCCGCTTCCTGAGCAGAGCTCCCCTGCGCGGTCTGATTTGTCTGCGCTGCCGGCGCTACTGCTTCCTCTGCCCCGGCAATTGGTGCTGAAACGAGGGTTGTGACGCTCAGGGCTGCAGCGGTGATAAGGCTAGCAAGGCGAGTTGCCTTCATGATGGTGCTCCTTTTCTCAAGCAATGCCAATAAGGGCTTAGAGTAGCACCACCACTCGCGTTAGGGCTGTTAACGCTGGTGATCCTAGAGCAGTTCTACGAGGATGGGCAGCTCAGTGGGATCATAGAAGGCCATGAAGTTATCCAGGGCATCACCGACGGCAAGCTCGGCGTCTTCGTCGCCGAGGTCAGCATTGTCGATGGCGGCGATAGCCTTGGCGGTGGCAGCCTCGGATTCCTCGATGTCCACGTGGATGGCTTGCAGGTTGTCCTTCGTGATGGTGGCCGGGTTGAGCGCCACGACTGGTTCACCCATGTCCGGCTTCGGGGTCACTACTGAATCATCAACATCGACGGAGATCACCACTCGGCGGTGCGGGAACTTCTCCTCATCGCCGATGGCCAAGAGCCGCAGGGAGGCCATGGAAGCTTCGAGGAAGGCAGAGTATTCGATCTCTTCTTCGTCGCCCTCAGTGTAGAACTCGCGCAGCGCCGGGGTTACTGTAAATCCCCAACCACTGCGGGCAGCAAGCTGGCCGGTTTCTTCCAGCTCTGTCAGCATGGCAAAAGTAGCTGGCAGGAAGACGCGCACATCCTTCGACACTTAGAACTCACCTTCAATGTCGAAGACTGCCTGGACTTCCACGCTGGTGCGGTCAAAGACCGTGTAGAGCATGCCCACCATGCCATTTTCCACCGCGGCGCGGACGTTGACGATGGAATCATCTACCATGACGCAGTCATTAATCGGCAGGTCGATAGCGTCCGCTGCAGCCTGGAAGGCAGCACAATCCGGCTTTTCCGCACCGACCTCACCGGAAAGCACGACGGCATCAACGATGCCCCGGTATTCCCACTCGCGAATATGCTCCGCGCCTGGGCCGCCCGGATCGTTAGAGAGAATAGCGGTGGCGACTCCGTTAGATTTCGCGGCGGCGAACAGCTCCCGCCAGCGCTTGACGTCTTCTTCGGTGCCGTCAAGCACGCCTACAAAATCGACGATGAGTCCACGCATATTATCTACCCTTCGCATTGAGCTGTGTTTATCGTCCGAAAGTATAGCGAACATACCGCTCGCCTGCTCCCAAAGGCCAAGGCGCAGCGCCTTCTAGCCGCGGATGGCTCCAGCATGGCACAATGAACGTGCGTCCAGCTTCCTTCCCTCCGCTCGCCTTCGCCTGCCTGAGCGCCTTTCTCCGCGCTGCTTATCGCGGATAAGGACCGGTTTCCGCATGTATACCCCCATCCCCGGCATGAGCCATCTGCAGCTCTATGTTGCTCCACAGCGTATCCGCTATGAGCGCGAGCCTACCGCTGGTGACCTCGCCACGCGTGACGAGATCCACGGGCTCGTCGTCATTGTTTTAGAAGTTGCCGCCGCTTTGCGGCCAATGAGCCATCTCAACAACCCGCGCTTTGCCCCAGAAATCATCACCCATGTACGCGCGTGGCGGAAGGCCCATGCAGCGGCAGAGCTCCGCGGGGGCATGGCGCTCACCAGCTTGCATGCGCGCGCAAACGGCGAGTTCTTCGGTTCAGTGCTGATAGGTTCGCACCAGCGTGCTTTCACCGGCTCCGCAGCCGGGCGGCACATACGTTCCTTCCGGTTACTCTCAGTCGGCCCCAGCCCCAGTATCGCTGGAGGCGACCGGCAGGCTACGGGAGGCTAAACAAGAAGCCAAGGGACAACCTTGGCTGGAAACTGCGGGAGATTAAAAAAGCGAACCGAGCTTGATCAAGATGGGCGTCCAATCGATGCCGGCGAACGCCGCGGACGCACTCACCAGAGCCAAGCTGATACCGCCAAACATGGTGGCTCCGACCACAGGCAGGTTCTTTGCAGCTTCCTCGGAGGTTTCCGGAGCAGACGCAGCGCCGCACTGAGTGGCCACGGTGTCCTGGGAGCTGAGCACGGCGTCCTTGGAGGACTCATCGTCCTGCGAGCTCAAGACGGAAGAGAGCTGGCACTGCTCCTCGGGAGCAAGCTCGATAGCTGACGCAGCTGCGCCGCCGCCCAACAGGGTGGCAGATGCGAACACGGAGAGACCTACTCGCAGAGACAAGCGGCGCATACTAACTCAACCTTCCGAAGCAGAACAATTAATAATTTGACAGTATATACCTAACTGCTTCCAATAAAAAGGCGCCGTGGGGAGTTCTTCCCACACGGCGCCTCATCACTTTCCGCGCTTTCTAGCGCCAGCGCGTCAACGCAGTTTCAAGCCGCGTCAGATTAAGCTTCCGCTTCCGCGTTTGCTTCACCCGCTGCACTCGCCTCTTCCTGGGCCTTGAACTGCTTGCGTAACATGAACAGCTGGCGGACGGTTTCTTCCTTCACTGCGTCGTTCATGGCGTTAAACATGTCGCCGCCCTCCTTCTGGTATTCCACCAGGGGATCGCGCTGCGCCATAGCACGCAGGCCAATACCTTCCTTGAGGTAATCCATTTCATAAAGGTGCTCGCGCCACTTCTGGTCGATGATCGGCAGAATGATCATGCGTTCGGTATTGCGCATCTGGTTCTCACCGCCGATGGCAGTCACAGCATCTTCGAGCTTGTCGTACTCGGAGTTGGCATCAGCCAGGAGGGCATCCCGCAGCTGCTCCGCAGATAGTTCGCCGGCGGCGCCGTATTCGGTGCCGTCAACGAGCTCCTCATGCGTCATGGTCGGCCCGTACAGGGACTCCAGCGCATTCCACAGCTCATCGAGATTCCAGTCCTCCACGTAACCGGTAGCAGTAGCCCCTGCCACGTAGGCGGACACGGTGTCGTTGATCATCGTCCGGATGTTGTCCTTGATGTCGTTGGCCTCAAGGATGTCGTGGCGGGTGGCGTACACCACCTTGCGCTGCTCGTTAAGAACCTCGTCGTACTTGAGCACGTTCTTACGCATCTCGAAGTTCTGGTTCTCCACCTGTGCCTGCGCACCCTTGATAGAGTTCGACACCATCTTGGCCTCAATCGGCACGTCATCCGGCACGTTGAGGCGGTTCATCATGTTCTCCATGGACTGGCCCACGAAGCGCACCATGAGCTCATCGCGCATGGACAGGTAGAAGCGGGTCTCTCCCGGGTCACCCTGACGTCCGGAACGGCCACGCAGCTGGTTATCAATACGGCGCGACTCGTGGCGCTCGGTGCCCAGCACGTACAGGCCGCCGGCCTCACGGACCTCATCGCCCATCTTCTTGGAGCGTTCCCTCTCCTGCTCGATCTCAGCGTCCCAGGCTTCCTGGTACTTCTCCTCGTCCTCGAAGGGATCGAGGCCGCGGTCCCGCAGCTTCTCATCCAGGATGACCTCGGGGTTGCCTCCGAGCACGATATCGGTACCACGGCCGGCCATGTTGGTGGCCACGGTGACGGTGCCAGGGCGGCCAGCACGGGCGACGATCTGGCCCTCTTCCTCGTGGTGCTTGGCGTTGAGCACCGAGTGCTTGACGCCGCGCTTGCTCAGCAGCTGCGAGAGGTACTCGGAGCGTTCCACGGAGGTGGTACCAACGAGCACCGGCTGACCGGCAGCCACGTGCTCCTCGATGTCATCGACCACCGCAGCGAACTTCGCTTCCTGGGTCTTGTAGATGCGGTCGGAGTGGTCGGTACGCTGGTTCGGCTTGTTGGTCGGAATTGGCACCACGTCGAGACCGTAAATGGAGTGCAGCTCGGCCGCCTCAGTTTCTGCGGTACCGGTCATGCCGGAAATCTTATCGTAAAGGCGGAAGTAGTTCTGGAGGGTAACGGTCGCCAGCGTCTGGTTCTCGTTCTTGATCTCCACCTCTTCCTTCGCCTCAATGGCCTGGTGCATACCCTCGTTGTAACGGCGACCAGCCAGCACGCGGCCGGTGAATCCATCCACGATGAGGACCTCGCCGTTGCGCACGATGTAGTCCTTATCGCGGGTGAAGAGCTCCTTCGCCTTCAGCGCGTTATTGAGGTAGGACACCAGCTGGGAGTGCTCAGGTGCGTAGAGGTTTTCAATGCCCAACTGGTCTTCGACGAATTCCACGCCGTCCTCAAGCACACCAATGGTGCGCTTCTTGTGGTCCACCTCGTAGTGGATGCCCTCGCGCATCTTCGGGGCCAGCTTGGAAAAGACTCCGTAGAATTGAGAGGACCCATCGACCGGGCCGGAAATGATGAGCGGGGTACGCGCCTCATCGATCAGAATGGAGTCAACCTCATCCACGATGCAGTAGTTGTGGCCGCGCTGGACAGTTTCATCGAGTGAGCGGACCATGTTGTCGCGCAGGTAGTCAAAGCCCAGCTCGTTGTTCGTGCCATACGTAACGTCGCAGGCATAGGCTTCCTTGCGCTCTGCAGGGCGCATCTCGGAGAGGATGACACCGACGGACAGTCCCAGCCAGCGGTGAACACGGCCCATCATCTCGGCGTCACGCTTAGCCAGGTAGTCGTTGACGGTCACGATGTGGACGCCTTTGCCTTCGAGGGCGTTGAGGTAGGCCGGCAGCAGTGAGGTCAGGGTCTTACCCTCACCAGTGCGCATCTCGGCAACGTTGCCAAAGTGCAGGGCAGCACCGCCCATGATCTGCACCTTGTAGTGCTTCTGGTCGAGCACGCGCCAGGCGGCTTCACGCACGGTGGCGAATGCTTCGAGAAGCATGTCATTCATCTTTTCGCCATCCGCCAGACGCTTCTTAAACTCGTCTGTCTTAGCCTTAAGCTCGTCGTCCGACAGCGCCGCGAATTTATCTTCTAGGGCAATAACATCATCAGCAATTTTAGCCAGGCGCTTGACGGTGCGTCCCTCACCGGCACGGAGCAGCTTGGAAAGTCCAAACACGTCTAGATAGTCCTTCTGGTCGCGACAATAAAGTTAACTCGTCGCCATTGTACTCACTAGCTTTTCCGTATCGATTCGCCACCCAACCCAAAACGCAAAATCCGATACTTAACCCGCGCCCACTCGTGCGCCCATCCTGTGTTTTCTCAGAACCACAGAGCGCGGCGCCGCAACGAACTCCTAACAACCAACTGCTAACAGTTGCGCACCTCACAACGAAGGTTTAGATAAGGGCACAACAAGAGCGCCCACGTCCCCAACACGCAGTCCCCTACTCACCCGGACGCAGAACGAGACAGAACAGGAATGACTATGCAGTTCTCCAAGATTGCCGTAGCTACCGCTACCTCCGCAGCTTTAGCTTTGAGCACCATAACCGCCCCCGCCGCCGTGGCTGATGATTCTGAAGCACCGCGCGGTGGTAGCGCCATGTGGACCTATGACGCGATCATGACCGGAACCATGGATGCCATCGCCACTTCCCACCGCCCAGGGTCGCATCCCACCGAAGACTTCGGACTGGATCTGATTCTGTTCGCCCCAGTGGCCTTGCTCATGCTGCCACTGCAAAAGCTAGCTGAGGCCGAAGTGCACCTGTCCAGCCAATTCGGAATATAGCTGCGTCGCGATAAACGAAAACACGTTTCCCCGCGCTGCATGTTCAGCGCGGGGAAACGTGTTGTAGCCGGGATAGTTTTCCCGAAGGGCTTAATACTTAGCCCTTAGGACGCTTAGCCCTTAAGCGTCCGTCAGGGAGATAAGGCCGTAGTCGAAGGCGTGGCGGCGGTAGACCACGGACGGCTTGTTGTTCTCCTCGTTGATGAAGAGGTAGAAGTCGTGGCCGACCAGCTCCATCTCGCTGAGTGCATCATCCACGGACATCGGGGTAGCCGGGTGCTCCTTGAAGCGCACAACCTGGCCCGGGCGAACGTCCTCGACCGTCTCTGCGTACGGATCGATGTAGCGTTCTTCCTTACCCGGCTTAGCCGCTTCAGCCTCGGCGACCAGCTCGGCAGCAATCTGACCGGTACCCTTCTGAGCGCGGTGGCCGGACTTCACGTTCTCGCGGCGCACCTTTACCTTGCGCAGGGAGCGCTCCATCTTGCCCAGAGCGGTCTCGAGTGCCGCGTAGAACGAATCTTCCTTAGCCTCAGCGCGGGCGATGTGCCCCTTGCCGGTAGCGGTAATCTGCAGGCGCTCTGCCTCAGACTCGCGGCGCGGGTTCGGCTCGTGCTGCAGCTCCACGTGGAAGAAGGTCAGGGTCGGATCGAGGCGCTCGATCTTGGCTAGCTTTTCAGTGACACGTTCCTGGAAGTGCTCCGGAACCTCCACGTTACGACCGGTGATGGTGACCTGAGCGTTGGTCTGCTGGGACATGTAATGCCTCCCTTTACTCGTGGGGACTGAATGACTGCACATTCTGCGGACCTCATTCAAGCCTGTGATTCGGGGCTTAGTGTCCGCTTCCCTGTGACACCCCTCATGCTACCACTGGTCATAACCAACGGGTTTACTGGCCCCCTCTACAGACGCTTGATGTCGCTCCACCCTACGCGTCTGCCAGGGCAATCGCCCCCGCCACGTCACCCCCGACGGCCCACACGCGAGCTGCGCTGGCGCGGAGTGTCGCGCCGGTCGTGATGACGTCGTCGACAAGCAGCACGCTGCGCCCCGCCAACGTACGGGCGGCCGGCAGCAACCGCACGGCACTGCGCATATTGTCTGTGCGCTCCGCTGCGTTGAGCTGCGACTGATCCGCACTGCCTTCGGCCGTCATCAAGGCATTAACCACGTCCCAACCAGGAAGCCGAGCAGTCGCCGCCTGGCACAGCGCGGTCACCGGATCACCACCACGCTTGCGGGCCGACGACGCCCGTGTCGGGGCGGGCACCAACAGCGCGGTCTCCGGAATGTCGCCGCGGGCGCGCAGGTAGTCGATGCCAGCGGCAAGCACCGCGCCTAAGTGCGCGCGCACCGCCTGGTGCCCGCGTTCCTTCATCGCGATGATGACCCCGCGGCGAGTATCGGAATACGGTCCGAGCGCCCACGCCGGAAACCCTAATGGCTGCGGACGTTCCACGCGGCGCGGAATCTGGCGCAGGTGGTGCTGGCAAGCAGCGCACAGCACGCCACCCGCAGAGGTCTCACCCCCGCACCCGGCGCACGGGCGCGGCAGGAACAGCTCCATGAGCGCGGCGGTGGCCTCACCTATCCCCCGATGTTTCGGCATGCACCCAACTCTAGCCTGACTCCTGAGCTGTCCTCTAGCGCGCGATAATCGGAGAGGAACGCACTCCCTGCAGGCCCTCCACCTCGCGCCAATAAGAACGCTCGGATCCGCCCGTGGGCAGCTGCAGAAGTGCATGCGCATCGGTGACGTAGAGCGTCGACGGCGAAGAGGCCACCGCGACCACGGGTGCGGTGATATTTCCGGTGGGCAGTGTGGTGGCCGAAGATCCGTCTTGCTCGATGCGCCACACCGGAGAGCTCGACGCCGAGGTACCCACGAGCAGGGAGCCGTCTGTCTGCCACTCCACCGACAAAGCAGAGCCGGCCAGCTCTGGGCCCACCTGGTGAACGTTGACGATGCGCCGCTCACCCGACGTCGCGCGGGCAACCACACCGGTATAAATGCTGCCATCGATAATCATGGCGATACGCGCTCCCGTCAGGGACAGCCGGATGACGGAGATTTCGCCTTCCACGTTCTCTAATGCGGAGGTGTCCACCTCCGCGGTGCTCAGCTCGCCGGTGGCCGGCGAGCGTGTCACGCGGACCACGTGCTTGCCGTCGACGACGGTCCACGCCACCTGTCCTCCCACCTCGAAGGTGGGGCGGGCTAAAGTTTCACCCTTGACCGAATCCTTGAGCTCGTGGCCGAGCTCGCCCATCGCCAGCTGTGACTCCTTCTCAGAGCGCTTGCGTACCGCGGCGACCATGCCCTCATCGGAGACGTCCGCGGACTGGATATCGTGAATCTGCCCGGCCATTCCCTGCACCTCGGTGCTGCCTTCACCTTTAACCTCGAGGAGTGAGCCGTCATTGACCGCGTAGAGCTTAGGCACGGACTGGGCAGCCACCTCTGGGTTGAACTCAGCAAAGTCATCGATGGTCATTTCCTCCATGCCGTCGACAAGCGGGCTGCCATCGATGGTGGCGCGCACTGATTTCGTGATCTCTGCGTTGTTGAGGGTCCAGACCAACTGGGCGGCGAACTTGAGGCGCTCCTCCTGGGTCATTCCTGCCATCCCGCTGAACTCGTAGACGCCATCGTTGATTCCCAAGAAGGTAGCGTCCTTGGGGCTTAAGGTGGACGTCGCCGGCGCGATATCGGAGGACGGCCCCTGCAGCAGCAGGGTCACTAGCTCCGAGGCGATTGACTCCTTCCCCGAATAGAGCCAACGACGGTCCGCCACCAGCAGGCGTTGGGTTGTATCGAAAAAGTACAGCGACTGCGGCCGGTAGCGGTTGCGCAGTTCGGTGCGCTCAATCACAGCACCAGTGGGCAAATCCGTGATGCGCCATTGCCCATTGAACTGGCGCAGTCGGACGGTTGCTTCGATGCGCGAATTATCGGGGACATAAGCCCCGCCATTGGCCAAACGGCCAATAATATTGCCGCGGACCGAGTATTCCAGGTCGCCGTCTTCCATATTGGACGTCACGAGATCGATGGAATCCACCACCAGAACGGTATCCGTGGGGTCCCAGGAATTAGCTATATTCGTCGAAAGGAAGGTGCGGGCGGCGGCGTAGTTACCGGTGGGAATCGCCACCGCCGAATAGAAGTCACGCACGAGGAGATCAGGCTCGCTATCTGTACGCGGTTCGACGACAGCATCGTCTGCCCGGTCATGCGGTTCGAAAGTCCCGATCACTTGCGGATCCGTGTTGTTCGGCAAGGTCGAGCACCCGACGAGGGCTATGAGCGCAACGCAGCTGAAAACTGCGAGTGGGCGGCGGGCCGGCATCATCGCTGGGCCTCCTCCTCGAAATCAGGAACGGTGTTGTGATTGAAAGGCGTGTCCACGCCACGGGATTCGCGCTCTGAAGGCCACACGATTCCTGTGTCCGAATCACCTTTCAACACGGGCATGTCCGGCTCCGAGGTCAACTCGAGCGCGGATTGTTCTTCTGCCTCGACCTGCCCCGGTGCACCTGGGACCTCCAAAGCGATGGGCTCGGACTCTACCTTCTGGTCTGGTGTGCGGGGCAGGATAAGGCGGAAGCGCGAGCCCACGCCAAAGTAGCCAATAGCGTCCAACGTACCGCCGTGCAGCACCGCATCCTCGCGGGCGATGGCAAGGCCCAGACCGGTTCCGCCAGAATGGCGTTTACGGGAAGAGTCCGCACGCCAGAATCGGTTGAACACCAACTCCTCCTGGCCCTCCTTGAGGCCAACACCGGAGTCGGTGACTGCGATACCGACGGCGTCCTCCGTCGCCCCGATATCCACGGTGACGGGGTTTCCCTCAGAATGGTCGATGGCATTCGCGAGCAGGTTGCGCAGGATGCGCTCGACACGCCGTGAATCGCATTCGACGGCCACGGGTTCCTCCGGAATATGAACGATGACGTCCACGTCGAGCTCGGCGGCGAGGTGTTCTACCTGACTCAACGCGGAGTCTACGCAGGAGCGAATATCGATGGAGGCCGTGGACAGATCCGCCACGCCCGCATCGTGGCGAGAGATCTCCAGCAGATCCGCCAGCAAGTCCTCGAAGCGATCCAGCTCCTTGATAAGCAGCTCCGCCGAGCGCTTGGTATAAGGGTTGAACTCATCCGCGTCCTCCGCGATGACATCCGCCGCCATGCGCACCGTGGTTAGCGGCGTGCGCAACTCGTGCGACACGTCGGAGGTGAACTGCCGTTGGAGATCGCCATACTCTTCCAGCTGGGCGATTTGCTTGGAGAGCTTATCCGCCATGTCGTTGAAGGAGGAGGCAAGGCGGCCCATCTCATCATCCGAGTTGACCACCATGCGCTCACGCAGGTGACCGGCGGCAAAGCGCTGCGCGATACGCGAGGCAGAGCGAATCGGCACGATCACCTGCTGGGTAGCCAGCCACGCGATGCCCACGAGGAGAACCACGACGACCACTCCAGCAGCGGAGAGCAAACCACGCATGAGCGCCATCGTGGATTCCTCAGATTCCATGGACAACACGAGGTAGACCTGGGTATTCGGGATGTCGCTTTCAATGGGCGTGCCCACCATCAGTGCGTTGTAGGTAGCCCCCGATTGCTGGTCCACCGTGGCGTACTGCTGCACGACTTGGCCCTGACCGACGAGCTCCCGCATGCCATCGGGGATGCGGTAACCCTCCGGTGAGGTGGTGGCTGTGCCGTCGGAGTTCTCCACAAGGATGACCGGCTCGTACACGGCCTGGGCATCGGGTTGCTGTGCCGACATCTGCCCCAGTGCAGCGCGTGCGGAGTTGATGCGTACCTGCGTTGAGTTAGCCGTTCCTGTCGCGTCAATCTGTTGCTCCACGGCTACGCGGGCGCGGTCGAGCTCTTGCAGCGCGGTGTCCTCTTTCTGGCTCACCAGCTGCTGCGTGAGCACCGACACCAGGGCGTAGGCCAGGATGATCATGACCACCGTGGAGGCCACCAGCATCATGCCCAGCACGCGTGTCTGCAGGGACGTACGCCAGCGCTCGACGATGCCATCCCGGGCTCGCGCTAACCAACCAAAAATAGCGGCAGTCCTTTACTCGGCGGTTTTTCCAGTCTTGTACCCCACACCGCGCACGGTGAGGACGATGTGTGGATCCTCCGGATCGTGCTCAATCTTGGCGCGCAAGCGCTGAACGTGCACGTTGACGAGGCGAGTATCCGAGGCATGGCGGTAACCCCAAACGGATTCGAGCAACGCCTCACGGGTGTGGACCTGCCCGGGCTTGCGGGCCATTTCCAAAAGGAGGTCGAACTCCAGCGGGGTCAACGAGATTTCCTCGCCGCCCTTGCGGGTGACGGTGTGCTCAGGAACGTCGATCAGCAGGTCCCCTACCTCGATGATCTCTCCGGAGCCCCCGTCGATCCGACGCAGGCGCGCACGGATGCGGGCGATGAGTTCCTTGGGCTTGAAGGGCTTGGTGATGTAGTCATCCGCCCCCGATTCGAGGCCGAGAACCACATCAACGGTGTCCGTCTTCGCGGTGAGCATGACGATGGGCACAGAAGACTCGGTGCGGATGGCACGGCAAATATCGACGCCGTTCATGCCCGGAAGCATGAGATCCAACAGGATCAGATCTGGGTCGTGCTCGCGGAAGGCCGGGATGGCCTCGTTACCATCGTTGACGGCAATAGGTTCCAGCCCCTCTGCCTCGAGCACGATGGTGAGCATTTCGGCGATTGCCGGGTCATCATCCACGACCAAGATTTTCGGTGCCACGTTATTGTTCTCCTACAAGCTCCTTGACAGCTTGGATAATCATATCGGCATCCGCGGTGGCGATCCACTGCCCAGCCCACTGCTGCTGCGCTAGACGACGGTAAGCAGCGGCCGTGCGGGCCTGCAGCCCCGCATCCCGCTCATAGCGATCGCGATGGCGCCCCTCATCCTCCGCCGCCCGGGCTACGGCGCGCTGGCCGGCGACTTCGACGTCAGTGTCCAAGAAGATCTGCAACTGTGGAACGGGAAGGCCAAAACGCTCGAATTCGAGCTCGTAGACCCAGTCAACGATGAGCTCCCCGCCCACCCTTGCGGCGGAGTAGGCCGCGTTCGACGCCACGTAGCGATCCAGGATGAGCAAGGAGTCTGCGGATTCGGCGGCAGCGAGCAGCTGTTCCTTAGCACCCCACCGATCTAGGGCAAAGAGCGTGGCCATCCCGTAGGCCGAATCGGTGAGATCTCCCATGCGCCCGTAGAGCGCTTCCTGCGCGAGCTGCGCGTGCACGGAGTCTTCGTAGCGCGGGAAGCTTAAGACCGAGACCTCGCAGTCGAGCTCTTCCCGCAGACGCTGGGTGATGGTGTTCTTTCCCGCACCATCGATTCCTTCAATACTGATCAGCATGCTGGCGTACTAGGAAAGCGCCTCGATGAAGGGCTCGAGGTCGTAGTCCTCCTCGACGCCTTCGAGCAGCTCGAGGGCGTGCTCGTTGAGGTTCTCGCTCCCGGAACCGGCCAGATCACGAATGAATGGGTAGTCCTCAACCACCTCCCCGGCGCTGAACGGGGCGCCCGCCCAAATCGCGGCGATCGTGGCCGCCGCCAGCGCGTTGCGTTGCTCGTCCTCGGTCTGATCCTCACCGGAGACCGCCAGGGCGCAGGCATCATCGACCGCGGCAACGATCTCTTCGTCCTCAAGGTCTGCCAGTTCATCCAAGAAGTCGACGTTGACTTCGTCGGCGAAGATGTCCTCATCCCATGAGCTCATTGTTTCTCCTTCATCTTTACGCGAATAGGGGTTTATGTTGGGGTCTATTTTCTTGTGTCCACGGTGGGTCAGTGTGGCGTCGTGGGGCGCGCCCACCGCCAAGCCGCTATCTAATCCAATTTCTACCATTCTTTAGGCGCCCTTATGCAAGGCTTCGGCCAATGAGCCCGTTTTATTACAGCTGCGCCACAGTTCCCTGTAATACCGACCTGCCTGCATTGTGGAAAGAGGTATGAACAGGGGTTATTGCCCAGGCCATTTACTATCCCTATATTCGTGCTATCGTTGTTACCGACTTGTGACCTTTGTGCAGTTAGGAGAGCGCCCCGCATGACGAGCAGTCCACGCCGCATCCTCGCCTTCGTGGCGGCCGGCCTCCTGTGTGCCGTCGCCGTGGGCGTCGCGGTGTGGCGCATGAGCGCACCCGAATCCGTCGTGGCTAAGCCCTCGGCCGCCACCGCGGTGTCCAGCACAGCCACCACGTCCTCATCAGCGACGCACTCCTACACCACCACGGCTTCTCCGACGACCACCCAGTCGAAGGACTCGCACACGCCGGTTGCTGCGCCGGCAGAGGATCCGTACTTAGCGCCGAACGCCGTTGTCAACAACACGGAGCCCGCTGGCCCCACGGCCGTCTACCGCCCGGATAACGTCTCCTCGCTGCAGAACCAGCAACCGCAGGCGACACAGAACGCACAGAACCCGCAGAACCCGCCGGCACCGGTTGCTACCACCCCAGCGACGGCTCCCTCGACTGACCCGTCCACGGCCTCCGAATCCGTGGCACCTGGCTCTACCCCGCAGCACACCGAGCCAACGCCACCGCCGGCCACCCTGGAGCCGCAGACTGCCGCACCGCAGGATTCGGCCCCACAGGAATCCCGCGGGGAACGCGAGCACAACCCCCAGTTGACCGAGCAGCAACCCACCGAGGCCCCTATATCCCCGCAGGGCGAGGACTCCCCTAAGGCTTCTGATTCCTTCATACCGCAGCCGGCCGGGCTCGCCCAAGAAGCCCCGAAGCCTGAGGCCGAGCCTGACTCCGTTACGGAACACCGTGAGCCGACCGAAGCCGAGCAAAAGCAGTGGGACGAGTCTGCTCAGCACGGCAACGAGGCGCTAGAGTCGCTGGCGCGTGAATCCGAGGCGCACCGAACCAATGCGGCCCCCACCCCGGCAGCCCCAACGGATGACGTCCCCGCCGCAGAGGAACCGTCCGCAGAAACCCCCACCGCCGTTAAGCCGGGCGAGAAACCCATGGAACCCGCCGCCGAACCGGCAGCGGTGCATCCTTAAAGGTGCACCTCTAAAGGTGCACCTTAAGCTCTAGACGCGAGCGACAAATACCTCCGCGCCTTCGGCCTTCGCGGCACGGATCGTGACGGCTGGGTCGCTGGCTGGAATCCATGCTGCGTGGCCAGCGCTAAAGTCCACGCTCTCCCCCTCGTCGTTGCTCACCGTGGCCGCGCCAGCGGTGCACAGCAGGATCATCGGGCCATCGCTGTCTACCTCGGCGGAGTCCGCACCCGAAAGCTCCACGCGGTCCAGCAAGAATTCCCCAATCGGCACCGGGTAGGCCCACGCCGTGGCGCCCGTAATGCTGCCTGTTGCTTCCTTTTCAGCTGCATCTGCGTGCGCTACTTGCTCCACTCGCGGATCCTCTGCCGCCTGATACGTCAGGACCTTGACCAGTTCAGGGACGTCAACGAACTTCGGGGTCAGGCCGCCGCGCAGCACGTTGTCCGAGTTGGCCATGATCTCCACGCCCAGACCAGACACATAGGCGTGCAGCTGTCCGGCGTCGAGGTAGATCGCCTCACCCGGCTGCAAGACGATGTGGTTCAGCAGCAGCGCGCCCAGCACGCCGATGTCCCCCGGGTACTGCTCGTTGATCTTCGACACGGTCCCCATCACGGTAGACATCCACGGCTCACCGGCTTGGCTTTCGCGCAGGCGCTCGCCCGCGGCTACCACCGCGCTGATAAGCTCCTTGCGCTTAGCGCTGGGGATAGTGATCCACGTGGTAAACAGCGCGCGGAGGCTGTCGCCTTCAGCAGCGGGGTCCGGATCGAGCATGCCCTCGTAGTGCGCGAGCTCTTCGCAGTCCAAAGCCGCGAAGAGGCTGCGGGTCTGCGAGAGGGGGCGGAAGCCCGCCATGGCGTAAAACTCTGTGAGTGCCACGATGAGCTCCGGCTTGTGGTTGTCATCCTTGTAGTTGCGGTTGGCCGCCGTGAGTTCGATACCCTCCGCGTTCTCGCGGGCAAAGCCTTCCTCGGCCTGTTGCTTGGACGGGTGCGCCTGCAGCGACAGCGGCTCGGCGGCAGCCAGGATCTTCAACAGGAAGGGCAGTCCGGCTCCGTACGTTTCCGCTACCCGCTTCCCCAGTTGTCCTTGTGGATCCGCGGCGATGATCTCATCCAGCTTCTCGCCATCCACCGTCGAGGGATCAGCCGGGTGCGCGCCGAACCACAGCTCAGCCACCGGGCTAGTAGCTTCCGGCTCGCCGAGTAGCGTCGGAATCAGCGTGCGCGAACCCCACGAGTAGTTGCGGGCAGCGCTGGTGAGCAACTTCATTGACTTCCTCTGTTTCTATTTCACGTCGTAGGCGGTCGCGGCATAACTGCGCGTAATCAGCTGCAGCGCGCGGGCCAATTCCCCACAGGAGGTGTCGGCGCTCGCCGCTGCGAAAGAATGGGGAAGGTTCGCCTCTTCCTGTCCCCATAAAACAACTCTCAAGGGTACCAAAGGGTCTTCCGATTCAAACGGGTCATAAAAGATATCCGTCGGAGCGGTCTGCAAGATTGGCCCTAAGCCTTCCGCATCAACAACGGTCCCACCCAGACCGTGGGCCGCCCACAACGCGCCGGCCATGCGGGCAACAAGCGCGCCGAGGTGTACGCGCGTGCGCTCTTCTGACAGCGCATAGGGATCGGGCCCGCTGCTGTGGATGACCCGGCCGCCGTCCACGAACTCACGCAGAGCGCGGCCAGGATTCGTCATGGAATCGCGCTGCGGGGACAGCGCTTCCAGCTCACGGTCCACGGCATCGGCGACGTCCTCCACGCGACGAGAAACGAGAACTGGGTCTTCGCTCAGCACCGCGTACACCGCGTGCACGGCTGTAATCACGCGCACCGGGGAGATACCTTCGGCGGTGGGCAAAGTGTCTATGACGATGGTGTCTTCGGGCGCGTCCTCAATCTCATTGAGGAGGACGGTCGTGGCACCCCGGCGCGCAGCAGTATGCAGCGCGCGCTCCACCCACGGGCTATCCCCCGCCACCACCACGACGTCGAGGGCACCAGTAAAGCGCGGCAGTGATTCGCTGACCATGATGGGGACTTCAGCGGGCTCAGCTAGGCCCACAGCAACGTGAGCGGCAGCGCGGGAAACTTGGTCGGCGGCAAGGATGACGAGGCTTCGCGGACGGAGTCCGCCCAGCACGCGAGCAAGCTCCGGCACGGATGCAGCCACCACGCGCGCTTGGGCGCCTTCGTGGGCGATGTCAAAGAAGCCCACGGTTTCGGGGTCATAGGAAGTCATAGGCCCGAGCATAGCTAGGATGAGTGGCCATGAGCATTCATCCGGTAGTCCTTGTTGGCGGCGGCCCTGGCGCGTGGGATCTCATCACCGTGCGCGGCATGCGAGCACTGCAGGAAGCCGATGTCGTCGTGGCCGATCACCTCGGCCCCACCGCCCAGCTAGATAAGCTGTGCGATATTAATGCCAAGGAGCTTATCGACGTCTCCAAGATCCCCTACCGCGCCCAAGTGGCCCAGGAGCGTATCAACGAGATTCTGGTTGAGAACGCCCGCCAGGGGCGCCGCGTGGTCCGCCTCAAAGGCGGGGACCCGTATGTGTTTGGGCGTGGCTTCGAGGAGCTCACGGCGCTTACCGAAGCGGGTATCCCGGTGGAGGTCGTCCCCGGGGTGACCTCGGCGGTCGCGGTGCCCGCCCTGGCGGGCACTCCGGTGACGCACCGCGGCGTCGTTCATGCCTTCACTGTGGTCTCCGGGCACCTGCCGCCCGGCCACCCCAAGTCCTTGGTGGATTGGGCAGCACTGGCGCAGTCCGGGGCTACCTTGTCCGTCATCATGGGCGTCAAAAACGCGGCCGCCATCGCCGCTGCGCTGATCGACGCCTCCCTCTCCCCCCACACCCCCGTGCGCATCATCCAGGAAGGCTCCCTCGATGGCGAGCGGGCCTTCAGCTGCGAGCTCGCGGAGCTGGGGGCCACCATGGAGGAGCACTCGGTGGCTCCCCCGGCGGTCATCGTCATCGGTGAGGTTGCTGGGCTCTAGCCCCGAGTTCTACTCAACTCCGACGCGCTCTTCCTCCGATTCCGCGGAGCTGCCTGCATGGGCGCCCTCGCGGCCAGTTGGCTCCGTCGTTTCAACGACACGACTGCCACCGCGTTGCTGCGAAGCAGCATCCCCCTCCGAGCTCTGTGCAGACCGGGCCCGGCGCTGGTTCGCCCAGACCGTGAGAGCAACACCGAGGACCAGCGCAGCGACCTGCAGAAGAAGGATCTGCTGATGCGCCAGCGCCCACCCTAGGGCCTTCGGAATGTTGAGCGTCACGATAGCCGTGCCCACGAAGCCTCCAAGGAGCGTGGGGTTAATGCGGGAGATGAGCCACGCCGCAATCGGTGCGGTGATCATCCCACCGATAAGCAACGCTACAACCGCGGCAGCGTTAGCCACGATCTCCTCCCAGAGGCCAACGATGAAGCCCGCCGTGGCGCCAAAAGTGACGAGGAATTCTGCGGTGTTGACGGTGCCGACGATGCGCCGCGGCTGCTCGCGGCCGACCGCCATGAGCGTCGAGGTGGAAATCGGGCCCCAGCCACCGCCGCCCGAAGCATCGACGAAGCCTCCCACCACGCCGAGCCCCGCGAGAAAAGGAGTGGAGTGCTGTCGGGTCTCCTGCGATGTACTGATCCGTGGGCGTGAGAAGCGCCAGACTAGGTTGATGCCGAGGACCACGAGAATAGCGGAGGTCACGGGCGCGGCAGCCTCGAGCGAGAGGTTAGACAGAACCGTCGCTCCAATGAAGGCCGACAAACCTCCCGGCACGCCGAGCTTGAGCACCGTGGGCCAATGCACGTTGCCAAAACGCCAGTGGCTGATTCCCGAGACCAAGGTGGTGCCTAGCTCCGAGGTGTGCACCACGGCGGAGGCCGTCGCCGGTCCCAAACCCGCCAGCAGCAGGATGGTGGTGGAAGTGACGCCGAAGCCCATGCCGATGCCGCCGTCGACAAGCTGCGCGGCAGCACCCGCAATCGCGATGAGGATGAGGCTACGCATGGGCCACCTCCGCATAACGGTGGGAAACAATGCCGGCGAGCGCCTCACCCAGCGGAGGGAGAACCTGCCGGGACTCCCCGCCCCTGTGCCCTGCATCCTCGTCGAGGCGATCTAAGAGCAGGCCGGGGCTCACAAAGAGTGGCACGACGACCTCCTGATTGCCATCTGAGCCAACGGGCTCGCGCTCACCGCGCGTGGCATAGGCGACCTTCGCCGTGCAACCGGCAAGCTCGCCGACACGACGCGCTAAATCAGCGACGGCGGCGTTGGCACGCTCATCGGAGGAGCCGACAGAATAGACGACAACGGTGTCTGTCCCCTCGGGAACGCGCTCAGCCAGCAACCGCGCCATGTCCTCGCCGGTACCGAGGCCACGGGCTTGATGAAGGCGCACTCCGGACGCCACAGAGGCCTGGGCCAGAGCGGCAGGAACGTCGATGCGCTGGTGGTAGCCCTCGGTAAAGAGCAGAGGCACAACGACCGCCTCGCGTACCCCTTGCGCTGCTAGGCTGCGCGCCGCCTCATCGAGCGGCGGGTCATTGAATTCCAAGTGTGCGGCGGTAGCCGGCACCCCGGCTAGCTCGCCAGCGGCGTGGGTCAGGGCCATAACGTTCGCTGCGGCCTCGGGGTGGCGTGAGCCGTGAGACAGGGTTAGTAAAGCAGTAGTAGCGGTCGGGGCGGTCATGGTGTGTTTCCTTAAGTGTGAGCTTTCGCGGTGGAGTGGCCGCGGCGAGCGAGAGAGCGCTGCAGCGCCTCCGCGGAGGAGACCGCCGGCGCAGGCGCTACGGGGGCATCGTCTTGGCCGTGGAAGCGTACGGAAAAGATGCGGAGGCATTCTTCGCACTTCCAGGCAAAATCATCTTCCTCATCGGGAAACAGGTTTGTTCCGGCGCAGTAGGGACAAAAGGCTGGGTGGTTACGGTTGGGGTTGGGCTGGCGGCGGAAATTCACTGCAGGTCCTCCTCGTCCGCGCGCAGGACCCAGTGGCGGAACTGTTCGCCGTCTTCGCGCTGCTCCTTATATTTATTGACCAAGCGGATGACGTAGTCGGGCACTTCGTCGGCCACCACCTTGTGTCCGCGCAACTTGCGGCCCCAGTCCGGGGATAGGCCGAGGGCACCGCCCAGGTGGACCTGGAAGCCTTCGACGCGGTTGCCATCGGCATCGGTCACGATCTGTCCCTTGAGGCCAATATCCGATACCTGCGAGCGTGCGCAGGCGTTGGGGCAGCCGTTGAGGGCGACGGACAGGGGGACGTCGAGATCGCCGAGGGTATCTTCCAGGATGTCGACGAGCTCGATGGCGCGGGCCTTGGTGGTCACGTGCGCGAGCTTACAAAACTCCAGCCCGGTGCAGGAGATGACGCCGCGGCGGAACTCCGAGGGTTTTGAGTACAAGCCGGTCTCATCCAAGGCGCGGGACAGGGCAGGGATATCCTCTTCTTCCACGTCGAGGAAGAGAAGCTCCTTCATCGGAGTCGTGCGGATGCGGTTGATTCCGAATTTCTCGGCCACGTCGGCGATGGCGATGAGCTGCTCACCGGTGGCATGCCCCACGGTGGGCTTGACGCCCACGTAGAACTTGCCGTCCCGCTGGCGGTGCACGCCGAGGTGGTCGCGGTTGCCAGGGGCGATGGGGAGCGGGAGGCCGTCGAGAAGCGGCGCGTCCAGATACTCCTCTTCTAAGACCCTGCGGAACTTCTCAATGCCCCACTGCGCCACCAAGAATTTCAGGCGCGCGCGGTTGCGGTTTCGGCGGAAGCCATAGTCACGGAAGATGCGAGCCACACCGGCCCATACTTCTGGAACACGCTCAAGCGGAATCCATGCCCCGAGGGATTGCGAGAGCATCGGGTTGGTGGACAGGCCTCCGCCCACGAAGCAGTCGAAGCCCGGCCCGTACTCAGGGTGCTCGGTGCCAACAAAAGCGATGTCCTGGATTTCGTGCGTCACGTCCTGCCGGGAGTTGCCAGAAATAGCGGTCTTAAACTTGCGTGGGAGGTTGTGGAACTCCTCGCGCGGGAGGTAGTCATTCTTGATCTCCTCGATGGCCGGGGTGGCGTCGATAATTTCGTCAGCAGCCACTCCCGCTACCGGTGAGCCCAGGATGACACGGGGGACGTCGCCGCAGCCCAGCAAGGTATCCAAACCAACAGAGCGCAGTTTCTCCCAAATGGCGGGGACATCCTCAATCTGGATCCAGTGCAGCTGGATGTTCTGGCGGTCCGTAAAGTCCGCGGTGGAGCGCGCATAGTCGCGCGAAATCTCTCCTACCGCGCGCAGTTTGGCGGGATCCGCGCGGCCTCCGTCGAAGCGCACGCGCATCATGAAGTACTCATCCTGCAGCTCGGTATTGCTGAGCTTGGAGGTCATCTCCCCGCCCAGGTTCTGGTTGCGCTGGGTGTACAGGCCCAGCCACTTGAAACGGGGAGCGAGATCCTCGGCGGGGATGGAAGAAAATCCCTGCTTGGAATAGATATCGATAACGCGCTGGCGCACGGCCAGGGCATCGTCGGCCTGCTTGATCTCCTCGTCGGAGTTCAGCGGCGCGGTGCCATCAATCTTCCACTGGCCTTCTGGCTTCTTTGCGCGGGCTGGTCGCTTCGTCGCGGTGGTCATAATCTGCTGCCTTTCGTCGGTTAGTGAAAACCTACCGGTCTAGCTAAACCAGACAAAGCGGTCTTTTTTATTTTCTTCCGAATATGCAAAGCACGCTGGGTTTATGCCACAATGTTCTCCGAATGTAATTAGGCCTAGTTGCCCTACAGCAGACAAGCCGGTTCAATGAAACCCACGCTTGTTTTAAAACTAAGCTTTCGTTAGTTACCACAACATTCCGAAAGGCCATCATGACCCAGCAGCCCCTGAAAGTAGCCGTCATCGGCGCCGGCCCAGCCGGCATCTACGCCTCCGACATCCTGGTGAAGAAGACCGGCGGCAACGTTCAGATCGATCTCATCGAGCAGATGCCCGCCCCCTTCGGGCTCATCCGCTACGGCGTGGCTCCGGACCACCCGCGCATTAAGGGAATCATCAACTCCCTGCACCGCGTGCTCGACACCGAACAGATTCGCCTTCTGTCCAACATCAACGTGGGCCGCGATGTCACCGTCTCCGAACTCGAGGAGTACTACGACGCCATCGTCTTCGCCACCGGCGCCGTCGGCGACTTGGGCATGCAGATCCCAGGCTCTGATCTCGAGGGTATCCACGGTGCGGGCGAATTCGTCGGCTTCTACGACGGCAACCCACGCTTCGAGCGCTCCTGGGATCTCTCCGCCACGGACGTCGCGGTAATCGGCGTGGGCAACGTCGGCCTCGACGTCGCCCGCATCCTGGCCAAGACCGGCGATGAACTCAAGGAATCCACCGAGATTCCCGACAACGTCTACGAGTCCCTGGCCAAGAACCAGGCCACCACCGTCCGCGTCTTCGGCCGCCGCGGCCCGGCTCAGGCCAAGTTCACCCCGCTGGAGCTCAAGGAGCTCGACCACTCCCCGACCATCAACGTGGTGGTGGACCCGGAGGATATCGACTACGACGAAGCCTCCCTCAAGGCCCGCGAAGAGGCCAAGTCCTGCGACCTGGTGTGCCAGACCCTGGAAGGCTACGCCATCCGCGAGCCGAAGGACGCCCCGCACACCCTGCAGATCCACCTCTTCGAGCAGCCGGTGGAGTTCATCGGCGAAAACGGCAAGGTGACTGCCGTGAAGACCGAGCGCACCGCACTCAACGGCGATGGTTCCGTCTCCGGCACCGGCAAGTTCACCGAGTGGCCGGCTCAGGCCGTCTACCTGGCTGTGGGCTACCGCTCCGATGCCATTGAGGGTGTCCCCTTCAATAAGCAGAAGAACGTCATCAACAACGACGGCGGCCACGTGATTGACCTCGACGGTGAGGTCGTGCCGGGCCTGTACACCACCGGCTGGATCAAGCGCGGCCCGGTGGGGCTTATCGGCAACACCAAGTCCGATGCCACGGAGACCATCGGCATGCTGCTTGCCGACGCCGAAGCAGGCAACCTCTCCCACACCCGTGACGAGGACATCGTCGAGCTCTTCGAGTCCAAGGGCCTTGAGCACCTGACCTGGGAGGGCTGGAAGAAGCTCGACGCCGCCGAGCGCGCCCTGGGTGAGGCCGAGGGCCGCGAGCGCAAGAAGTTCGTCGAGTGGGAAGAGATGGTCAACCACTCGCGCGACTAAGCCGGCTCGACCCAAATTAAAACTGCCCTATCTGACGAAGTTATCGCTCCCGCCGCAATGAACGCGGGAAAAATCGTCAGATAGGGCAGTTTTTCTTCAAGGAATTAGTGTGAAGGCACGTGCCTTCACGCTAGGCGCGGATGATGGCGAGCACCTCGTCGACGATGGTCTGCACCTCGTCAGCGGTCTTGGCCTCAACGTTGAGGCGCAGCAGCGGCTCAGTGTTGGAGGCGCGGACGTTGAACCACGCGTCGGTGCCCTTCAGCTGTACGGTCACGCCATCGAGTTCGTCGACGGACTCAATCTTGTCCGCCAACTCATCGAGCACGCGCTGCGTTGTAGCCTTCTGGTCATCCACGGTGGAGTTGATCTCCCCCGAGGCCTCGTAGCGTGAGTACTGCGCCATGAGCTCGCTCAGTGGCTTGTCCTGCTCACCCAGAGCAGCCAGTACGTGCATGGCAGCGAGCATGCCGGAGTCCGCATTCCAGAACTCCTGGAAGTAGTAGTGCGCGGAGTGCTCGCCACCAAAGACCGCCTTCTCCTTGGCCATCTGGGCCTTGATGAAGGAATGGCCCACGCGGGTACGCACGGCCTTGCCGCCCTTCTCCGCGATGAGCTCCGGAACGGTCTTGGACGTAATCAGGTTATGGATGACGGTGGCGCCGGGGAACTTGTCCAGGTAGCGCTCCGCCACCAGCGCACAGATGGCGGACGGCGGCACCGGCTGGCCCTTCTCGTCCACCACGAAGCAGCGATCGGCATCGCCGTCGAAAGCCAGGCCAATATCCGCCTTCTGCTCAACGGTGAACTTTTGCAGATCCACTAGGTTCTTCGGATCCAGTGGGTTGGCCTCGTGGTTGGGGAAGGTGCCGTCCAGCTCAAAGTAGAGGTCACGCACGTCGAAAGGCAGGCCTTCAAAGACCGCCGGGACGGTGTGGCCACCCATGCCGTTTGCGGCGTCGACAGCCACGACCAGTGGGCGGGAGTTCTCCAGCGGCACCAAGCCGCGCAGGAAGGCAGCATAATCGCCGAGCACCTCGCGCTCAGTCACGGTGCCTGGCTCGCCGTCGAAGGCCGGGGTGCCGTCGATCAGCATGTCCTTAATCTGCTCCAGGCCGGTCTCCTGGCCCACCGGAACAGCACCCGCGCGGCACAGCTTGATGCCGTTGTACTTAGCTGGGTTGTGGGAGGCGGTGAACATAGCGCCCGCACAATTCAGGTGGCCAGCAGCAAAATACAGCTCATCGGTCGACGTCAGGCCGAGCTGGATGACATTGAGGCCCTGCGCGGCAGCGCCCTCCGCAAAAGCGGCGGCCAGCTGCGGGGAGGACGGTCGCATATCGTGGCCTACCGCCACGGTGGTCTCCCCTTCTTCACGGAGGATGGCGGCGAAGGCCGCGCCGGTATCGCGCACGAGGGCGTCATCGATATCCTCGCCCACGACGCCACGGACGTCATAGGCCTTGATCACTGCATTGAGCTGTTCACGAGTTCGCATAGCCCACAAGCATACCCCGGTCGGACGCGGTGATCCGCGTCCGACGGGCTACTCGGCGTCCGGCACCACCGTCAGGTGTGCGCGGCGGCGCTGGCGGGCGTCGTGGACGCGGCGTGTACGGAACACAGGGTGATTCGAGTTCCGCGGATCGGCGCCGTCGAAGGTAGCGGAGTAGTCAATGGGATCGGCACCGGAGCCGGCTGTGGAATCATCCACCAAGCCAGTGGTCACTCGCCCGGCCTCCCGGACGGCTTCGGCGAGCGCTGTGAGGTCATCATCCTCATCAAGCTCGATGCGATCAACACGCACCATCTCCCAACCTTGCGGGGCGGTGATGCGGGCGCTGTGCTTTTCGCACAGGTCCCAAGCGTGGGGATCGGTTTCTTCGGAGAGCGGACCCACGACGGCGGTTTGCTGCGCGTAGGCATAGGTCAACGTCGCCACGGCGGGACGGCCGCAGCCGGGGCGGGAGCAATGGCGAGAGCTAGTCACGCGCCCAAGTCTAAACCCTAACTTGAGATTTAGATAGTCCAACGCGGCGCGCCTCGCCACAACCCTCCTTCAGCCCGGCCTAAACTAAGCCGCATGAGCACGCCCCGCCCGCATATCCGCCCGGCCCGCCACCGCCACGGCCGCGGTGCACGTGGGCCGCTGCTGCCACACAACACGCCGCGCTATCGCAGCAGCGCCGAGCGCTTCGATATGGCGGTGCTCGAGGCCTACGCCCCCATCCATAACGCTTTTGCTGAACAGCTCACCGGGCTCGACCTTGCCGTTGATACCGTGCCCCGGATGCGCCTGTCGGTAGACATGACAGTCATGCCGGATGAGATCATCGCCGACGGCCCCGTTCCACTAGGGCGCATCGTGCCTGCGGGCGTGGATTCCGCCGGTCAGCCTACGCGCGCCCGCCTGGTTATTTTCCGCATGCCCATTGAGGAGCGCGTGCAGTCGGCACAGGAGCGCGAGGAACTGCTATCGACCGTGCTTACCGCACTAGTGGCCAATTACCTGAACGTCGATCCCGGAGACATCGATCCGCGCTTTACCTGGTAAACCACTCCTGAAAACCCATCGCTCCCCCTCACCGCTGGGACTGAGGGCCCAAACGATAGGGGGAGCGATGACGCTGCACTACTAGATCCGCTGCGCTTAACCGATCTCACGCTTTAATCGGCGGCGCTCACGGTCTGACAAGCCGCCCCAAATTCCAAAGCGCTCATCGTGCTCCAAAGCATATTCGAGGCATTCATCCCGCACTGCACAGGCCTGGCAAATGCGCTTAGCCTCGCGCGTCGATCCTCCCTTTTCTGGGAAGAAAGCTTCCGGGTCCGTCTGGGCGCACAGCGCCTGGTCTTGCCACTCCTGCTCGACGGCACCAAAGAGTTCATCGAGCGACATCTCTGCAGCAGCACCGCCACGGAGAATAGCGCTGTTATTCGTTGTATTGTCCACGCCGCTTCCTTTCTCCGAGGTCGTTTCTCTCTTGATTCAGTGGCACCGACCCTACACCGAAACAATTTCTCGGTGCCGCGCCCGCCGTGCCGTTGATTACACTGATGTCATTTCACACCGGATCACTAAATATCGTCAACCTGTCGCGGAAGATTTTTGTTGGGCTCCAGCGAAAACGCTGTACAGCATCCCCAACTTTCACATCAGTCACAGATCTCCTAGTTAAGGGGTGATCATCGGGGGTACTACATGTAGTGGCCACCCCCGACCCTGTGAACAATTCCAAGGTTTCTTCGGCGTGTCGCCACCCAGTCGGGCAAAACACATGGATCTCATTCGCACCATAAAAACCATGCGTCACGGCATGAAAAGAGGCGCCGGGAAGATAACTTCCCAGCGCCAAGACCTGTGCCTATCCCCAGGCTTTGCCCCAGCTAGCTGAGGTGTTTAGGCATCCGAGCTAAAACGCACGCCGGCGTCCGGAATGCTCACACCTGGGAAGACGCGCATGCCGCCCTGCAGCTCGCAACGCGCGCCGATGGTGGCACCTTCGCCGATGACGCAGTTGTCGATGTGCGCGTTGGCACCAATGTGCGCGCCCGAGGCAATGATGGAGTTGTTAATGATGGCGCCCGGCTCGATAGTGACGCCATCGAAGACCACTGTGCCGTCCAAGCGGCAGCCCGCCCCAATCACGGAACCGCGGCCCACGGCCGTGCCGGACAGCAGCAGTACGCCACCGGCGATACCCGCAGACTCATCCACGACAGACTCACCCGTGCGCCCCACCAACAGCGGCGAATGCGCGATACCGCGCACCAAGTCGGAGGAGCCGCGGACGAAATCATCCGGGCGGCCCATATCGCGCCAGTAGGAGTTATCCACGTGGCCTACCACCAGGCGGCCGGACTCCAGCAGCTGCGGGAAGGTCTCGCGCTCCACGGAGACCACGCGGCCAGCCGGAATCGTCTCGATGACATCCTTCTTGAACACGTAGCAACCGGCGTTGATCTGGTTCGTCGGCGGATCCTCGGTCTTTTCCAAGAAGGCCGTTACTCGGCCCTCGGAATCGGTAGGAACGCAGCCAAAGGCACGGGGATCAGCGACGTTGAGCAGGTGCATCGTCACGTCGGCGTCCTTGGAATGATGCGTATCAAGGATGCCGTTGAGATCCATGCCGGACAAAACGTCGCCGTTGAACACCATGACCGTGTCCTGGCGCAGCTTGTCATAGACGTTGCGGATACCGCCGCCGGTACCCAGCGCGGTCTCCTCCACCACGTACTCAATTTCCAGGCCCAGATCGGAGCCATCCCCGAAGTACTCCTCAAAGACCTCCGCCTTATAAGAAGTGGAGAGCACCACGTGCTCAATCCCGGCTTCCTTGATACGGGCGAGCAGGTGCTGGAGGAATGGGTAGTTGGCCGTGGGCAACATCGGCTTCGGCGTGCCAATCGTCAGCGGGCGCAGGCGGGTGCCGCGACCTCCCACCAGAATGACGGCATCGGCCGTCGATCCCCACTGGGGCGCTGATTCAGTCATATCGTTCCTTAATCTCTTTCAGATAAGTCACCGTTAGTGTATAGGCGCGCCTGACTCAGGAGCCGTCGCGGCACGCGCTTAAAATCAGCCCGCGCACCCGCAGCCCCAACCACAAGGCCGCGCGCAGCGGCGCCTGGTACCAGTGCGGGTGCCTATCCGCCTGGAAGCGGTAAGCCGAATCGTGGTGGGCGCGCAGCATCGCGCCACGATGCGCTTTCGTCGAGTGACCCTTAGCGTGGGTAATCACCGCCGTCGGGCACAGGATGTTGCGCCAGCCGGCGCGAGTGAAGCGGTCCCCTAAGTCCACGTCCTCCAAATACATGAAGTAGCGCTCATCAAAGCCACCAATCTGCTCGAAGGCCTCCCACCGCACCAGAAGGCAGGATCCAGACAGCCAACCTGCCGGGCGCTCGCTGTTCATATCGGCGTCATCGCGATAGGCGCGCGACCACGGATTGGACGGCCAAATAGTTCCGAACAGCGCGTGGCCGATACCCGTGAGCAGCGTCGGTACGGCGCGCGCCGAGGGGTAGTTGCTACCATCCGGCTCCACGATGCGCGGGCCTACCGCCGCGGCATCCGGGTGGCGGCGCGCGCACGCAATCAGCTCATCGAGGGAACCCTCACTGAAGGTCACATCCGGGTTGGCGATGAGGAAGAACTCGTCATCGACGCCGTGCGCACGGGCGAAGCGTGCGCCGGCATTCATTCCAGCGCCGTAGCCGATGTTTCCTCCAGTATCGAGGAATTCCACGTCATCATGCTCCCGCGCGGCGGCTTCCGGCACCCCATCGGTTGAGCCATTGTCGGCGAGAACGGTGAGGGTAGGAAGGGACGTCGCCAAGCGCAGCGACTCCAGGAAGTCGCTGAGGTAGCGGCCAGGCGAAAAGGTCACCGTGACCACGGCCAGGGGTTTCTGTAAATTCTTCACGATGCTCTTGAGAGTACCCAACGCCGGCGTGCGCACGCGCCCGCGACACTGCTTCACGGTTTTGCAGCGTGCTCACTTAAACTAGTCCCGTGACTTCCCCGAATTCCCCGCGCGCCGCCCGCCACATTCAGGCCGCGCCCTCGCAGTCCGCGCCCACCGCCCAACGAGGATCGACGCCACTCAAGGCCGTCGTCGCCTTCCTGTCCGCAGTGGTCCTCGTGCTCTCCGGCGTGGGTTACTTCACCGTGGGCAAGCTGGGAAATGACATCTCCTCCGCCTCCAATCTGGCACTCGGCAATCAGGGCGGTTTTAAGGACAACGGCCTCGATGGCGCGGTCGATATCTTGCTCGTGGGCAAGGACTCGCGCACCGATGCCAAGGGGAATCCGCTTTCCGAGCAGGAGCTGGCGGACCTGCATGCCGGTGTGGATGAGGGCGAGGAAAACACCGACACCATCATGGTGATCCGCATCCCCAATGATGGCTCGCGCGCCACGGCAGTATCCATTCCGCGCGATACCTATGTCCACGACGAGGACTTCGGAAACACGAAAATAAACGCCGTCTTTGCGCTGCACAAAGCAGACAAGATGGAGGAGTTGCAGCAGGAAAACGCGGAGGCTGAAGCCGCAGGAAACACCCCTCCCCACACCGAGAAAGAGATGGAGAAGGAGAGCACGGAGGCTGGCCGCGCTGGTCTCATTTCGATGGTGCACAAGCTCACTGATGTCAACGTCGACCACTACGCTGAGGTGGGTCTCTTGGGCTTCGTGCTGCTTACCGACGCCGTCGGGGGCGTCGACGTCTGCCTCAACGACGCCGTCGATGATCCGATGTCGGGCGCTAAATTCCCGGCTGGGCGCCAAACCTTGCAGGGCTCCGAGGGCCTGTCCTTCGTGCGCCAGCGCTATGAGCTACCGCGCGGTGACCTTGACCGCATCGTGCGCCAGCAGGCCTACATGGCATCGCTGACGTCGAAGGTTCTGGATTCGGGAACCCTGACCTCTCCGGGCAAGCTCAACAAGATTGCTGATGCCGTGGAGCGCTCCGTAGTCATCGACGATGGTTGGGACATCATGGGTTTTGTCACCCAGCTGGCCGGGCTGGCCGGCGGCAACGTGACCTTTACGACGATCCCGGTGACCTCAATTACCGGCGTGGGCGACTATGGCGAATCGGTGGTGACCATCGATACCGCAGAGGTCCACCGCTTCATGGAGGATCTGGCCAAGTCTCAGGAGAAGGCCGAGGAGGACGAAAAGTCCGAGGACGCCGCCACCGACAAGGCCGCCGAGGAAGGCGAGAAGCCCGTGGCTGAGAACCTCAACCTGCACGTCCTCAACGCCGGCAACGTCGACGGAATGGCCGGCGGAATCGGCGCGTGGTTGAAGAACGTGGGCTATACCGTGGAACGTACGGCCAACGCGCAGTCGGGTCTATACACCGAATCGCAGATTGTTGCCGCAGATGCCAACGACGAGCGCGCCCACGCCTTGGCTGAGCAGCTCGGCGGCCTGCCAGTCACGGCTAACGAAGAGCTCGAGCCGGACACCTTCATCGTGGTGGCTACGGATGACTACTCCGGCCCGAAGGATGACTCCGCGCAGGAAGAAGAGGCTGCTGCGGAGCCCGACCAAGGCGGCGACACCCAGCAGGTCGGCACCCCGGGCGATGACTTT
This sequence comes from Corynebacterium sp. HMSC074A09, assembly GCF_001811545.1. Classification (NCBI taxonomy): domain Bacteria; kingdom Bacillati; phylum Actinomycetota; class Actinomycetes; order Mycobacteriales; family Corynebacteriaceae; genus Corynebacterium; species Corynebacterium sp. HMSC074A09. Next base: position 122,315 of record NZ_KV805155.1, read on the forward strand.
GGTACCGCGGAGGTTTCGCCTGAGATCGACGCGGGCGGCGATGGCCCGCGCTGCGTGAACTAAAGACACCGTGGCGGGCTTGGCGCCCGCCACCTACGATGGGCGGACATGGAACTCCTTCAGCATCTCTTGTCCGCCGATGCCTCCGCTCCCCGCCTCAGCGTCTACAACGAAGCTGACGGCACCCGCATGGACTTCTCGGCGCAAACGCTGGAGAACTGGACCTCCAAGATTGCCAACATGCTGCTGGAAGAGCTCGACCTTGAGCCTGGAACCGATTCCCGCATACTCATCGACCTTCCTGTGTCGTGGCAGGCCGCCGTCATCGCTCTCGGCGCACTCGCCGCCGGAATCCCCTTCGACATAACCGACGGTGCGGCTGCCTCGCAGCCGCACGCCGACGATATCGCCGTGGTGTTCACCTCTCCGGAGGCCTACCTCAAGGCTGCGGCGGACGCGGGCTCCGGCTCTGCATCGGCCCCACTGGTCGACACGGTTCTGGTCACGCAGGATCCTTTTGGCCGCGGCGTTGTCGAAAGCGGCGGCGAGCTGCCGCTGGGCACCATCGACTTCGGCCCCACCGTGCGCTTCTACGGCGATCACTTCTACGGCACCACTACCCCGCTACCAGAGCTTTTCCCCACGGAGTTGGGCGCTGAACGCGTGCTTTCGCAGGGCTGGACGGACAGCGCTTCCTTCCAGCGGGCCGTCCTCGAACCACTGGCTGCGGGCGGCTCCGCCGTCATCGTGGCGGGCTTGTGCTCGGCCGACCGCTTGGAGGACATCGCAGACAACGAGAAGGTCACCGTCCGCTCCTAAACGCCGTCATGAGATAGTAGAGCAATGTTCAGCTGGCTTTATATCTTCATCGGCGTGCTCATCCTCGTGGGCACTATCTGCCAGGGAACCATCGGCTTTGGGCTGGGCACCATCGCCACCCCCATCTTGGCGCTGATTAAGCCGGAGCTGGTTCCCACGCTCATCCTCCTGCTGGCCTTCGTCATCTCAACTACCACGATGCTCAAAGCACGCTCGGCGGTGTCCTGGGACATCGTGGCTATTTCCTCCATCGCGCGAATACCCGGCTCACTCGCGGGTGCGTGGGCGATTGCTTCCCTCTCCCACCGCGGGCTCTCCCTTTTCATCGGCTGCGCCGTCATCTTTGCCATGACCTTGTCCAGCCTCGGCTGGTCTCCCAAGCGCACCACCGCCAACATTGCAGTCGCGGGCGCTGCTTCCGGGTTTCTGGGCACATCCACCTCCATTGGTGGCCCGCCCATGGCGTTGGTGCTCAAGGGCTACGACCCCGCCCGTGTGCGCGGCACCCTGTCGGGGACCTTCATCATCGGTTGCACCATCTCGCTGGCAATCTTGGGCTTGAGCGGGCAAATCACCAGCCTGCAGCTCACCGCCGCCGCGGCCTACCTGCCGGTAGCCATCGTGGGCCTCATCGCCGCCGGCTACCTCAACCGTTTCATCAACGCCAAGGTGCTCAACCGCATTGTCCTTGTGGTGGCTATCAGCGCGGCTGTGGCGCTCATTGTTGAGGGGCTGGTTGCTGCCTAGTATCCGCAACATGCCGTGAGTTTTCTTGCTCGACTGCTAGGACCGCAGCTCACCCCTCCCAACAGCCCTAGCTAACAAAACAAAGAACTCGCCTCAAGCCCTAGCGTGGGCTCGAGGCGAGCTTTTGTCCGTTACTCCAGTTTGGTTAGCGGTTGAGCTGGCATCGGAGAGGCTGCTCACTCAAGGCGCGCCCCATTTCCTCAGCTGCGAACAACTGAAGATTGGCCAAAGACCGTTCGGAGTAATAAGCGGCATGAGGGGTGAGGATAGTGTTCGGAGCGGTCCGAAGCGGGTGGCCTTCCTCGAGGGGCTCACTTTCCATGACGTCGAGTGCTAGGCCTCCTAAGCGGCCTTCGGACACTGCGCGTGCTGCCGCCTCAGTGTCAAGAAGCGCACCGCGGGCGGTGTTCACGATGATTGCTTCGTTCGACAGCTTGCCAATCTCAGCGTCACCAATGATGTGATACGTGCTGTCAGTAAGCGGGGCGTGGATTGAAACAACATCTGCTCGCGAAAGCAGTTCATCTAGTTCGACAACCTCAACGTTTTCCTTTGACAACAGATCTTTGTCAACAAAAGGATCGTAGGCAATGGTGGTCGCTCCAAAAGCTTGCATGCGCTTTGCAACTTTGAGACCAATTTGTCCAGTCCCGACAGTGGCATAAGTAAGATCCGAGACTGCCGGAATCCGCCCAACTTCTGGAGCAGCAATCCACCCGTCATTCGCACGAACAATATTCGAGTGGTAGGTCAAAACCTTTCTGACCGCTGCCAAGGCAAGCATTACAGTGTGGTCTGCGACTGTGTCAGCACCGTAATCTGGAACGTTGCAGACTCGGACCCCAAGTTCGGTTGCTGCTTGCATATCGATTGTCTCGTAGCCCATTCCATATCGAATCACGGTCGCACCGGGGGCAAGACTTTCGAGTACCTTACGGGTGATTTGGGCATAAGCGAGGATTACGACATCAGCACCCTTGGTAGCTGCGATAACTTCGTCTTCTTGGAGAACGTCGCTATGTACCTCAAGCGTTGCGCCGTTTTCAGCAGCAATTCGCTCTTCGTCAGCTAGGTTGGGAAATTCATGATCGGTGATTACTACACGCTTGTTAGTCATTGGTGCCACGTCCGTTCTTCAAGTCGTTAATGAAACCGGCTCGTGCTGCTGCGATATCACTGGACGTGGTGATGAAACGGAACCCTTGCTCTCGGCGTTTGTTAGCTTCAGTACCGTGGCTGCAATGGATTCCAGGAATTTTACCAGCGTCCTGGATGATTCCGAGGACTTTGGCGATAGCATCAGTTGTAACTTGCTCTTCCGGTCCCGGAGTCGAGCCGACAGCTAGCGCTAGGTCCGATGGGCCAATGTAAATTCCGTCGACTCCTTCGACACCACAGATTTCTTCTGCGTTGGAAAATCCTTCAGCGTTCTCAATCATGACGAAAAGAAGGGGAGGCTTGATATCAGAGGTGTTCACGGGGTCACCTTTGACAATCGGAGCGGTAGGGCCGAAGGAACGGTTTCCTCCGTGATCCGGATAACGGAGAGCGTCTGCAGCTGCCTTCGCCTGTTCCTTGTTGGAGACGAGAGGAACGATAATGGCTTCGATCCCAGCATCGGCGAGCATTCCAATTTCAGTGAATCGGTTGTCAGCGACTCGTGCCGTCACAAGAGAGTCACCGCCGGCGCGAATCGCGTCGCTGAGGCGGAGGATGTCTTCATTACGGGCGAAGCCATGCTGCATGTCGATACAGACGTAATCGAATCCAATGGCAGACGAAGCCCTAGCGAGGTCGGTGCTGGTAGTCATCAGCCACTGGCCGTGGTAGATTGCGCCGTTTGCGAGATTTTCGCGATGGTTAGTCATTGTGTACAACTCCTTAAAGTAGGCCGACGGAAAGCGCCGGGATGAAACTTACGATGAGGCCCACGAGAACCAAGAGGAGGAACCCGGGGATGATTGCGACCACTGTTTTTTGTGGTCGAATTTTGGCAACGCCGGAGGCGATAAACAAGTTAACGCCAAGGGGCGGGGTGATGAAGCCGATCGATAGAACGAGAACGACGATGACACCAATTTGAATGGGATCCATTCCTGCCAGTGATAAGACGGGAACAAGAATGGGGCTGATAATTGTGATCGCAGCAATTGTCTCCATGAAGGTGCCGAGCAAAACAAGAATCAGGTTCACGATGATAATGATCACCAGTGGGTTATCTGAAAGGTGACTCAAGGCATTTACGATAGCCTGAGGAGCTTCTTCGATGGTGAGGAAGAGACTAAATACTGCAGCTGCGGCGACAATAATCATCAGGCCGCTGGACGTCAGCGCAGCGGAGTTGAAGGTTTCCATGATGCCGCGGAAGTCCAGTTCCTTGTAGATAACCATGCTGACGAGGACTGCATAGACGACTGCAATGACAGCTGCCTCTGTAGGCGTGAAGATGCCGCCGTAGATTCCTCCGAGAATGATAATTGGTAGGAAGAGGCCTGCCTTTGCGCCGTTTACTTGGTGCAGTCGCTCTCTCAATGTGGACTTCTCGGTACGACCAACGTTGTTCTTCTTGGCGTAGTAGATAGCCCATCCAATAAGCACTACACCCATCAAGATTCCTGGGACGATCGCTGCAAGGAAGAGATCCCCGATACTCGTGCCTGTTACGACGCCGAAGATAACGAGGGGGATGGACGGGGGAATGACAACGCCAATCGTTCCAGCCGAGGCGATGAGAGCCGCGGAGAATTGCTTGGAATACCCTAGCTTGATCATCTCTGGAATCATGATGCCGCCGATTGCAGCTACGGTTGCGGGGCCCGACCCAGAAATCGCAGAGAAGAACATTGCGGTCAAGACCGCTGCAACTCCGACACCACCGGGAATATGCCCCACGAAGGAATTCGCCACATTGAACAGGCGGCGGGAAATGCCGCCCTTACCCATTATTAGGCCGGCAAGAATAAAGAAAGGAACGGCGAGAATCGGGAACGAGTCGTTTGCAGTAGTCAGGTATTGCGCAATCATTCCGTACGAGATACCGGGATTGAACAAGAAGATTGTGAGCAATCCTGCTGCAAGCAGTGAGTACGCAATCGGAATACCTAGGGCAAGTGCTGCGAAAAGCGTTATCAAGAGACAAGCCAGACTCATGATTGTGTCCTTTCGGCAAGTTCTAGCTCAAGGTTGTCATCCAAGAGGGGTGACGTTCCTAGCCAGATTTGGCCACTTGTTTGCAACATGCGGAGGCAACACAGCACGAGGCCGAACGGCAGAGCCGAGTAGACGACCCACATTGGAAGCTGAAGTGCTGCAGACGTTTGTCCGAGTTGAAAGAGGGTAGTCGCAATCTGTATTGCGAAAACAAGGAGGATGATGTTGACAATGAAGCAGGCGATGATTACAAACTGCATGGCAATCTTCTTGACCCCGCCTTTAAGCTTGGACGTCAGCACATCAATTGCAATGTGTTCTCCTCGAAGCGTCACGATTCCCAGGAGCAAGAAATTCATCCAAATGAACATGTATCGAGAAAGCTCCTCGCTCCACGAGAGCGAATTTTGAAGGATGAATCGTGAAAAGACTTGGACAAACAAGAGAATGGTCATGATGCCGAGGATTCCGGCGCCAATGTATTCATCAACGTAAAGCTTGTGGTGGGACGTGCCACGTGTTTCTTCGCTATGCACGGCTGGCCTCCACTGCTTTATTCATATCGTCAATAATTTGGTCTCCAAGCAACCCACGGAGGTATGACTCCGCTGCGGCGGACATGATCTCGCGCATTTGGTCGCGTTCATGGTTCGAGATATCGCGGATTTCCACTCCACCCTCAAGGATGGCGTTCTTCGACTTCTCTTCGTCTTTGATTGCTTCTTCTCGGCAGTATTGCGTGGAAAGCGTGCCTGCTTCCTTGACCAACTCCTGAAGTTCTAAAGGAAGTTCATCGAAGAATTTCTTACTCAAGAGGAGCGGCATGGGGGTGTACACATGGTTGGACATCACCATATACTTTTGAACTTCATAAAACTTTTGGGAGGCGATGAGAGCCAGTGGGTTTTCTTGGGCGTCAATCGTTCCCTGCTGAAGTCCTGTGTACACCTCAGTGAAAGCCATCGGTGTTGCACTGGCACCGGTGGCGTTCCATGCTCGGATCTGCGTCGGGTTCTCCAGTGTTCTAACTTTGAGGCCTTTGAGTCCTTGGGGGAGTTCCAAGTCTTTAACTTTGTGTGTCAGATTCCGGAATCCATTTTCCCAGTAACCCAACCCCACAATTTGAACATCCTCGAGTTCCTTCAGCCGTGCTTGTCCGAATTCACCGTCTAGCACTGTAAATGCTTCGTCCCGGGAATCGAACTTGAACGGCAAATCCCAGACGTTCATGTTCTTGGAAAACGCGGCGAGCGGAGAGGTTGACGGTGCGGTCGCCTGAATGTTGTTGAGCTGGACGGATTCAATGAGCTGTCGGTCTCCGCCGAAAACTCCATTGGGGAAAACCCTTGCGTTGATTCTTCCCTCGCTGCCCTTATTGATGTGATCTGCAAAAAGCATGTAAGCACGATGCGTAAAGTGATCGGTCGTCGTGGCATGAGCAATGACGAGATCGAACTCTGCTTTGGCTGAGGAACCAGCCGCACGCGAACCAGAGCAAGAGCTTAAAGTGCTGGATAGAGCCGCAGCGCCCATGGCTCCTAGGAATCCACGCCTAGAAATCCTTGTGTTTAAGACGCCTTGGGCCTTGGTCGAAATGCGCAACCCTGAACCCTCCTTTCCTTGTCTTGTGAGAGCTAATTAACTGTTTACTGTTAACAGTTAATTGTGGGATACAATACGGAGGTGCTACAACTGAGTCAAGAGTCATAGGAGAAAAAATGATCGTAAGGCAACAATCGCTGGGTGTTCAGGTAGCCGAGTCACTACGCATCGAGATCTTTTCAGGGGCTCTCCCAGAGGGGACCCCACTTACGGAGCCTTGGCTTTCTCGCGAATTTGAGGTGAGCCGGGGGCCGGTACGCGATGCAATTGCAAAGCTTGAAGCCGATGGCTTAATTCAGCAAGATGGGCGAAGCTACAAAGTGAGCGATCGCATTAATGAAGTGGTCAAAGAGCTGTATGAGCTTAGGTTTCTTTTGGAGCGCCGTGCAATTGAGATAGCGCTGGAAAGAGATGCCGACTGGTCCGCGACGACAGAAGCTTTGGATGCTTTTGCCCGGGCAGCGAACAGTAATGACTTGGACAGCGCAAGAGATGCAGACTTTCGATTCCATCAATCGTTCTTATCAGCTTCCGAAGGTCGACTCGCTTTGAGCATGTGGGAAATCTGTGAAAGGAATTTCAAAGCATTGCTCTTGGTCAACCGCGCTCAGGATGACGACATTCAAAATGAGGTCAAGATTCATGAAGAGTTACTCAACTCTGTTGCTGATGGATCGGGCTGGGAAGAGAAATTGCGTGAGCACTTCGAGATTGCCTCACACCGGTTTTCAAATCGGGAGAAGGCACTGTAGCTTACACTGACTTCATCTTGCCAAGAAAATAGTGTTGACGAGTATTCAAGTCACTGTGTGAATGGGCGAAGCTACCCTCACCGGAGTTGGCCCCTGATTTGGTAACTAATGCCAACCATACGAACCGGCGATAACCTTCAGCCCATTCGGTTACAAGAGTTGCCGAGTCCCCTGAATGGCCAATTGAGTCTTTCCTACACAGATCATTGAACGGTTTTGGCCGGTGCCCTATAGGGTTTGTGGGACTCTTCCCTAGCCAGATTGCATGAGCGAGTTTTCACTTGGCCGGGCACGAGCACCTGAACACCCAAGCCACAGGAGCCGTCAAAGATGAACCTGCCGCCCTTTTGCACCAAATCTTTGGCAACTGGGGCAGATTTATCCACCGCCCACCAAGCGCGCACACCGCTCAGCGCCAAGAACCAGACCCTAGCGAAGCGACCCCGCAATAAAACTACGGAAGCGCTCAGCAATCTGCGCAATTTCCTGCCCCGCGAAGTGCCCCGGGGACCACGCCGCCACCAGCGGCACACCGCCCAGAGTCCGTTCACCATCGACCACGTCGAAACCCACCAGCCGCGCCGGCTGCAGTTCTGTCATCAAGGCCACGGCTCGGCCCGAGCGGGCCAAGGCGCTCAAGGTTGCGGTGTCATCGCACTCGACATGCGAGCCCAAGGCACAGCCAGCCGTGCCCACGAAGGAATCCACCACCCCACGGGACACGCTGCGCCGCGAAGGCAGAGCCATCTTTTCTTGCAATAACCTTTTAACCTCCACGCTGGTCGAACCCGCGCACTCCAGCGCCAATGGGTGCGTCGGCAGCACCCAGGCGCGCACCGGAATCGTGCCCAACGCCAATGAGGCCACGTCATTGCCCGGCGGGATGGTGGCAATCACCACGTCGGCGGAGCCTTCCAGCGCGTCGAAGACGTCGTAGTGCGTAACCGGGGTCGTGGTGAGCAGTGGGATAGTCGAGCCAGCGGCCTCGATAAAGGGCGCAAGCAGAGTCGAAATCGTCGTCGGCGTAGCAGCCACGCGCAGCGCCGGGATACTGCCCGCGCGGAGTGCCTCCACCGCCTGCCCGGCGCGCGCGGATTCGGCGAGGAGGCGGCGGCACGTCGGAATGAGAGCGTGTGCCGCGTCGCTGAGCGCCAGTGCGGAACCGGCCCGCACGAAAAGCTCCAGGTCCAGCTCCTTTTCAAAGCGCCGCAGCTGCCGGCTCAGCGCCGGCTGGGTAATGCCCAGGCGCTCCGCGGCGGCAGTCACCGTGCCAGCTTCGGCAACCGCAAGGAAATATTTGGCCTTCACCATGTCCATTCCCTTACTTCTACCACTACCAATGCCTTGAGGGTATGGCTTTCCAGCTTTTTCGACATTAGACAACATGGCATCACCAAAGAATAATGAGACCACTACCACAACAACCCCAGGGAGGTTTCCATGTCACACGTCGGCGCCGCCATTGCCGAATCCCTCGCCGCGCACAACGTCACCCGCGCATTCCTCGTGCCCGGCGAAAGCTTCCTGCCCGTGCTCGACGGCCTCTACGATTCCCCCGTGAAGGCCATCGTCTGCCGCCACGAAGGCGGTGCCACCTACATGGCTGAAGCCCACGGCAAAGCCACCGGACAGCCCGGCGTCGCCATGGTCACCCGCGGCCCCGGCGCGGCCAACGCCTACGTGGGTATCCATACCGCCTGGCAGGATGCCACCCCGCTCGTCCTCTTCGTGGGCCTTATCCCCATCTCGGATCGTGACCGCGAGTCCTTCCAGGAATTCGATCCCAAGGCCTGGTTCGGCACCCAGGCCAAGCAGGTCTTCGTCCTCGATGATCCGTCGCGTGCCTCCCGCGTCGTGGCCGAAGCCTTCTTCCAAGCCCAGCAGGGCCGCCCCGGCCCCGTCATCGTGGGCCTGCCGGAGGATATTCTCCACCAGGAGTTCACCGGCAGCATCCACCCACCCATCCCGGTGTCGGAAGGCGCGCTTTCCGACGAGCACCTGGACCTCCTCTCCCGCGAACTAAGCCGCGCAGAGCGCCCACTCATTTTCGCCGGCGGCCCGCGCTGGACCCCGGAAGCCGCAGAGACGATCACCCGCTTCGCCGAAGAGCACCGCATCCCCATCATTCAAGACTTCCGCGCCGCTGACCGCGTGCCTTTCGACTCCCCCGCCAACGCCGGCTGGCTCGGCTATGGGCGCGACCCACGCGCGGCGCAACTTTTGGAAGCTGCCTCCCTCGTCATCGAAGTCGGTGCCGTTCTCGGTGATGTTCCTACCGACGGTTACACCTTGCGCCAGTCACCGCAGGCACGCAACATCGCCATCAACCCCGATACCAGTCTGCGAGGCCACTCGGTGGCGCTGGTAGAGCACATCGTGGCGAGCCCCGTGGCCTTCGCTCACACCCTGGACCGCCTGAGCGTCGAGGGCAAGGACAAGCGCGGCGAGTGGTTCGACGCCGCGCACGCGAACCACCTCGACTTCGCCACCCTCCCCGAGCCCGCGGACTATCGTCCCGGTAAAGAAGGCACCGCCCACATGGAGGCCGTCTTCGCAGCACTCCACGACCAGCTGCCCAAGGACTCGATCTACACCTTCGGCGCCGGCAACCACTGCATCTGGGCCCAGCAGTTCCTGCGCTCGCAGGTCTACCCCTCCCAGTTCAGCGTGCGCAACGGGTCGATGGGCTATTCCATCCCGGCCGCAGTAGCCACCAAGCTGCAGTTCCCGGAGCGCACCGTCGTCACCGTTGCCGGGGATGGCGAATACCTCATGAACGGCCAGGAGCTGGCCACCGCGCTGCAGTACGGCGCCCCCTTCCTCATCATCGTGATGTCCAACGGCGAGTTCGGAACCATCCGCGATCACCAGAAGAAGCACTTCCCCGATCGCGTTTCCGGCACGCAGCTTATAAACCCGGATTTCGCGGCGGTAGCCCGCGGCTTCGGCGCTCACGGTGAGCTCGTTACCGACGACTCGCAGGCACAAGAGGCAGTAGCCCGCGCCCTGCGCGCCATCGCCGAGGACGGCGTACCAGCGCTTCTCAACGTCATCACCGACCAGGCCCATTCCCTGCCTATCCCGCCCTCCCCGGTTTTGCACACCGACGAAACGCCCACCAGCTAAAGGAGGCTCACCATGAGCACGACACATACTCCTCCAACTTCGAATGCCGTACCCGCTAGCCAGCTGAAGGAAGGCGAGCACATTGTGGGCGATGGGGTCGTCGCCAAGCAGCGCCCCGCTGCCTCCACTGCATCGTGGATCATTACGCTCTTCGGCACCGCCGTGGGTGCTGGCATCCTCTTCCTACCGCTGAATGCCGGCGGTTTCGGGTTCTGGCCGCTGGTCTTTGCCACGGTTTTCATCTTCCCGTTGGTGTATTTTTCGCACCGCACCTATGCGCGGATTGTGGCGGGCGCGCCCACAAAGGACCACGGCAAGGACATCCTCGAGTTGGTCTCCCAGTATCTGGGCAAGGGCCAAGGAATCGTCTTCGCGGTGCTGTACTGGATCACGGTCTTTTCCACCGTCCTCATCTATGGTGTCTCCATCACCAACGCGGTGGATAGCTTCATTGTCAACCAGCTGGGTGGGCCGTCGCTCGACCGGTGGCTGCTGGCCATGCTCTGCGTGGGCGTGATGACCGGTGCCTTCGCCATCGGCCGCAAGCCGATGATCTGGCTGGCCCAGGTGCTGGTCTACCCGCTGATTATCGCCCTGGCCGTCACCTCCATCTACCTCATCCCGCGCTGGGACCTGCACAGCTTCATCCATTTCGATGACGGCTCGAATGGCTACGGCGGCATCATCAAGGGCATCTTCCTCATTCTGCCGGTGTTGGTCTTCTCCTTCTCCCACATGGCGGCGCTATCGCAATTCGCCATCGACATGCAGCCGCAATACGGCGAGAAGACCGAAAAGCGCGTTTCCCGCACGGAGTTCTACACCGCTATCTTGCTCGTCGTCTTCACCATGTTCTTCGTGTGGTCCTGCGTCCTCGCACTCGGCGCCGACGGTATGAATGAGGCCCTCGAGCAAAACATTCCGGTGCTCTCCTATTTCGCCAACGTCACTGGCACTCCGTTCATGGCTTACATGGCCCCCATCGTTGTTATCTGCGCCATCGTTTCTTCCTATTTCGGCCACATGCTCGGTACCGAAGAAGGCACGGAGTACCTGCTGAAGAACGCCGCGCCGAAACTGGCGGAGAAGGTCTCACACCGCACGCTGCTCAACATCATTTATCTCATCGCCTTCGTGTGCACCACGCTCGTGGCGATCTTTAACCCCTCCATCATTTCCATGATTTCGGTTGTCTCCGGTGTCTTCGTGGCGTTCATCGTCTACCTGGTTCCGGTGTATATGTTCAAGAAACTGGACGTGTACAAGCAATTCCGCAATGACCCGTGGAACTACTTCGTCTTCGGCATGGGCCTGCTGATTATGGCCGTGACCATCTGGGACATGATTTAGAAAGGACGTGAAAATGCTTCGTAATGATCTCTCAAGCTTCCCCGAGTACAAGGTGGGCAAGGACTTCCCCAACGCGCTCAAGCTCTCATCCAATGAGGTCCCCTTCCCACCCGCTGAGGACATCATCGCCGCGGTTGCCGACGCCGCCCGCACCACCAACCGCTACCAGCAGCCCGGCAGCCTGGAGCTCACCAACGCCTTGTGCAATTACCTGGGGGTTCCGGCGGATCACATCTTCGTCTCAGCGGGCTCCACGCCCATCCTGCAGGCCACCATCTTGGCGTCCTGCCACACCGGCGATGAGGTCATCGTGCCCTGGCGCAGCTTTGAGGCTTACCCCCTCTACGTGCGCATGGCCGGCGCGGAACCGATTCTGGTCCCACTCACGGAGGATTACCGCGTCGATCTGGAGGCAGTGCTCGGCGCACTGACGGAGAAGACCAAGCTCATCATCCTGTGCAACCCCAATAACCCGACGGGCACCGTCATCACGCGCGGTGAATTCCGCGCCTTCATGGACAAGGTGCCCAAAGATGTCGTCGTGCTGCTGGATGAGGCCTATTGGGAGTACAACGACGCCCCCGATACCCCAGATTCAGTCGAGGAATACCAGCGCTACCCCAACCTGCTTGGCGTGCGCACCTTCTCTAAGGCGTGGGGTTTGGCCGGCATGCGCGTGGGCTATGCGGTGGCGGGCGAAGAGATCATCAACGCGCTGCGTCTGCTCTCCCTGCCGCTGACGGTGACCGCCATGGCGGAAACCGCGGCCGTGGAAGTGCTCAAGCGCCACGACGAGCTTGCCGACGCCGTCGAGATCACCAAAGCACAACGCGACCGCGTCTGCGCGGAGCTGGGGGCCGAGAAGTCCTACGGCAACTTTGTGTGGCTGCCGCGCGCAGATGCCGCGGAGGTGGAGACGAAAATGCTCGATGAAGGCGTGGTCATCCGCCGCTACCTCGATGAGGGCGTGCGCGTGTCCATCACGGACGAAGCAGAAACTACCCAGTTCTTGGAGGCCTGGCGCCGCGCGGGCATTCAGCCCTGGCGGGGCTAAGTGGCCTCCTTTCACCCCCTCAGTCCAAGTACCCCATAAGCCAATACTGAGACAAATGACATAAAGTGCAGAACCCTTGCAATAAGTCACAATCCGCCCCATAATGGGGTGCAACCCATACACACTTCAATCATTGGAGGATGAAGCAATGTCCGGATTTCGCGTAGAAAACCCCGCTACCGGTGAGGTTCTTGAGACTTTTGACCACGCCACTGACCAGGAAATCCTGGCCGCCGTTGATGGCGCGCACGAGGCATTCCTCAGTTGGCGCGATACCCCGATCGAGGAGCGCGCCAAGCTAGTCACGCGCGTTGCCGAGCTCTTCGAAGAGCGCAAGGATGAGCTCGCTGAGATCATTGCAACCGAAATGGGCAAGCCGGTCTCCGAGGGCCTCGAGGAGGCTGAGTTCAGCGGCGCTATCTTTGCCTACTACGCCGACAACGGCCCGAAGTTCGCCGCCGACGAGGAAATCCCCGTCGAGATGGACGGCAAGGGCTACATCCAGCGCCTCCCTATCGGCACTCTGCTGGGCATCATGCCGTGGAACTTCCCTTACTATCAGGTCGCGCGCTTCGCCGCACCAAACCTGATGTTGGGCAATACCATCGTCTTGAAGCACGCCACCATCTGCCCGCGCTCCGCGCTTGCCATCCAGAAGATCATGGATGACGCCGGTGTGCCCAAGGGCGTCTACACCAACATCTTCGCAACCCATGAGCAGGCAGAGAAGATCATCGAGCACAAGGAGCTGCGCGGTGTGTCCCTCACCGGCTCCGAGCGCGCAGGTGCCGCGGTGGGTTCTCTGGCTGCGAAGAACCTCAAGAAGGCAGTACTCGAGCTCGGTGGCTCCGATCCTTACGTCATCCTCGACACCGATGACGTCAAGCAGGCAGCCAAGGATGCGTGGGAGACCCGCATGTACAACACCGGCCAGGCGTGCAACTCCAACAAGCGCCTGATTGTGATGGAGGATATCTACGACGAGTTCGTCGCTGAGCTGGTCGAGCTCGCGAAGGCCATGAAGCCGGGTACCCCGCAGGAGGCTTCCGAAACTGTCTACACCCCGTTGTCTTCGCGCAGCGCGGCAGAAAACCTCAAGGATCAGATCGACCGCACCGTGGCGGCCGGCGCCACTCTGCACGTCGGCGGCGAGCTCGTCGATGAGAAGTCTTCCTACTTCAGCCCCGCCGTGCTGACCGATGTTCCGGTTGGCTCTGATGTCTACTACGAAGAGCTCTTCGGCCCGGTGGCCACCGTGTTCAAGGTCAGCAGCGACGAAGAGGCGCTGGAGCTGGCCAACGACACCCAGTACGGCCTGGGCGGTTGCGTCTTCTCCAAGGACGTCGAGCGCGCCGAGAAGATTGCCCAGCGCCTGGAGGTCGGCATGTCCAACGTCAACACCTACGCGGCGGAGGGCGCCGAAGTCCCCTTCGGTGGCGTGAAGAACTCCGGTTACGGCCGCGAGCTCGGCCCCTATGGCATGGATGAGTTCGTCAACAAGCGCACCTACTTCGTGGCCAACTAAGGAGATTCCATGACTTCACTAGGAAACTTTGTCCTCGAGGTTCACACCGCGCTTTTCGACGGCCACGATACCTCGGTCCTGGACAAGCACTTCGCCGATAACTTTGTGGAGCACTCTCCCCTCATCGCTAATGATGCAGAAGGGCTCAAGAAATTTGTCGCGGATCTGGGCGAGGGACTGAAGTACACCAACGCCCGCGTGATTACGGATGAAGCCAACGGCCTCGTTGCTTTGCATGGTCGCTTCGACGGCATCGAGGATGAGCCCTTCGTCGGTTTCGATATTTACCGCGTCGAGGGCGACAAGATTGTCGAGCACTGGGACAACCTCGTTCCCTTGGCAGAACCGAACGCAAGCGGCCGCACGCAGCTCGATGGCGCTACCGAAATCGGTGATGAGAGCCTCACCGAGCAGAACCGAGAGTTCGTCATCGAGTTCTTCACCCGCTCGCTCATCGGCGCTGATTACTCCGGTTTCATCGAAAACACCCGCGATGATCAGTTTGCCCAACATTCCCCTGACATCGCCGATGGTGCCGAAAACTGCGTCGACTTCCTCACCAAGCTGAAGGAAGATGGCGAGGGGCTGGAGTATGAGCGCATCCACCGCACGATTGCGCAGGGACAGTTCGTTCTGACCCATTCAGAAGGCAGCATCGCTGGTGCGCGCCATTCCTATTGCGAGCTGTGGCGCGTCGAGGACGGCAAGCTCGTCGAAATGTGGGATGCCATTTCTGAGGTCCCGTCCGATGACGAGGCACTTCATGACCACGGCATCTTCTAAGCCAACGCACCTCTAGGCCATAGCCTAGGCCGCACGCCGAAAGGCTGGGCCGCTCCAAATTCCTGGAGCTGCCCAGCCTTTCCGTCTTTTCGGCACGATCTGCAACTAGGTCTGAGCCACAACTGCCCGATCTGCCAAAGTTGTCGCCCCAGCCTCAAGATCTGGCCAGAACTTTGGCAAGTAGGCGGGTGTCGCGTCTAAAAGCCGGTGCTACGCCCAGCCTGCCGGCACCAGCCCAAAGATGGAAATGATCGAGTAGATGAAGGCCAAGACGTAGACCACGATGATGGTGCCCTGGATTACCGGGTGTGCGAGTCCGCCCACGTTCCAGCCTGGGTCGCGGTCGCCCTTCTTTCGGGAAGCGTGCAACAGCATCACCGGGATGACGGACATGATGGCGCCCGCGAAACCACCAGCATAGGACAACGCCGCAACGAAGCCGCCGAGACCAGCAATGGAAATCACCAATGGCGGAACAACCGTCAGTGCTACTGCCACGATGCGCTGTCCCTTCACGCCTTCCCAGTGGAAGATGTCCAAGACATTGCGCATGGTGGTAAAACCAATCGCCAGGAACGAGGTCAACATAGCCGCCAGGGCAAAGATATTGGCCATGTAGTAGGCCACCGGGCCAAGGGCCTCGCCCCACGCGATGGTTACTACTTCGGTGACCTCCATGCCGAGCAGACCCAGGGCAGCAAAAGGAACCAACGCCAGGGTAAAGCCCGTGATGACCATGCCCATAACGATTGCCCGCGCGGTCTGCTGCGGTTTAGCCGGGTCCATGCCTTGCACCAGCTCCGGAACCACGTACTGCGCCAAGAAAGAAAACACCGCCAGGTTCAGAATCGGGACGATGAAGAAGGGGTGAAGAACCAAAAGGTTCTCAATCTTGATTCCCGGGCCTAGGATCGTCCATCCGCACAGGACAGCGATGATGATGGCCATGCCTGCGGTGATGGCTCCTTCAGTCTTACCCGTGGTGTGCAGCCCGCGGTACATCACCCAGGAACCGAACCCAAAGAAGATCAGCGTGCCGAGGACCGGCGACAACCCGAAAATATTGTTGATCAGGTCGCCCGAACCAGCGGCATAAGCAATGAGCGCGCCGATGCCGTTGACGATGATGGCCACGAAAACCAACCACCGGCCCCATTGCCCCAGGTAATGTTCCGCCAATCCGGAAACCTGTAGCGGCGCCTTGGTGCGCATGGCAGACTCCGCCACGTACAGCATAGAAATGGTCGTCAGCGTACCGGCCACGAGCAAGGCGATAACGAGTGCGAGGAATCCTCCGTTGCGAGCGGCATAAGGAATGGAAAGGACTCCAGCACCGATGTTGGTGCCGAAAATAAGGGCGATGCCCTGCACGAAGGACAGCGCGGGTTTGAATTCCGCCGTGGACTCATCCCTCTGCGGCACGGAAATGTTGTTGGACAAAGACTTCTCCGATAACTAAGGACTAATAAAACAGGAGCTCACCCGGAAAGATCCGGGTGAGCGACAAAATGAACTACTTGTATTCGTTGAACTGCTTCACGACGACCTGCAGCGCTTCACGCCACAAATCTTCCGGAATAGCCAGGGAAGGTAGAAAACGGATGACGTTGTGGTCGAGGCCGCAGGTCAGCAGCAGGACGCCTTCGGCCTTTGCGGCGTCGGCAATCTTGTGCACCAGCTCGGAGTCCGGCTCACCCTCAGCGGTGACGAATTCGAGGGCAAGCATGGCGCCACGGCCGCGGAACTCGGCCACGCGCTCATCACCCAGGATCGGCTCCAGCTCCTCGCGGGCAACCTTTTCCAGGTTCTGAGCACGCGCACCGAAGTCCTTCTCTTCGAATTCCTTGAAGGTTGCCAGCGCAGCCGCGCAGGCCACCGGGTTACCGGTGTAGGTGCCGCCCAGGCCACCTGGCTGCGGGGCATCCATAATTTCTGCACGGCCAGTTACCGCAGACAGCGGCATGCCGGAAGCAATGCCCTTCGCAATGGTCACCATGTCCGGAACGATGCCCTCATGGTCAGAGGCGAACCACGTACCGGTGCGCATCATGCCTGCCTGGATCTCGTCGACGATGAAGACCACGTCGTTGTCGTTGCACCACTTCTGGATTGCTGTGAGGTAGCCCTCGGCAGGGACGACGAAACCGCCCTCGCCCTGGATCGGCTCAGCGACAACGCAGGCCAGGTTGGCTGCGCCGACTTCCTGCTCAATCATGGTGATGGTCTTCTTGGCAGCCTCGGCGCCGCTCAGGCCGTCACGCAGCGGGTAGGACATCGGGGCGCGGTAGATCTCCGGCGCGAAGGGACCGAAGCCATTCTTGTAGGGCGACTGCTTGGCGGTCATCGCCATGGTCAGGTTGGTGCGTCCATGGAAGGCGCGGTCCATGACGACAACGCCGCGCTTGCCGGTGTAGTTGCGGGCAATCTTCACGGCATTCTCAACAGCCTCCGCGCCGGAGTTGAACAGCGCAGTCTTTTTCGGGTGATCACCCGGGGTGACCTCGTTGAGTTTTTCTGCCACGGCCACGTAGGACTCGTACGGGGAAATGGTGAAGGAGGTGTGGGTGAAGTGTGCAACAGCTTCCTGCACCGCGGCCACGACGGCCGGGTTAGAAGCACCAGCGGAGGTCACGGCGATGCCGGAGGCAAGGTCGATGAAGCGGTTGCCGTCGGCGTCGGCAAGAATGCCGCCATCCGCGTCCACCACGTAGCCCGGAAGCGAGGGCGCCATGCCCGCGGGGAGAGCATTCTTGCGACGCTCATCCAGGGCGGCGCTCTTCGGACCCGGGACCTGCTGGCCCAGGTGGCGGGACTGCTCAATGTGGTACTGAAGTTCCTGCATGGTCTTCCTTTTGTGTTGGGATGAATAGGATGCCACTTAGTGTGGCCCCTACCACCCTTGCGACACTATCGACAGGGTGTATAAATTTTGAGCCCACAACTGTGTAGCCTGTCCACCATGAGTGAGATTTCCTTCCGCTGGCTCACCAACCAGCACTCGCTGAACCTGCGCCCACTCGTTGAGGGCAAACCCGCGTTCAGCACCATCCATGCTTCAGAGCTCGCGGACCCCACCGAGTTCACCTCCCCCGGCGCGCTCATGCTCACTCTGGGACTCGTTTTCCGCGACGATCCGGAAGGCTTCGAGCACTATGCCGCCGCCCTCGCCGCAGCCGGGGTACACGGCATTGGTTTCGGTACCGGACTCGCCTTCGCCGAGGTACCACCCGTGCTGACCCGTGCTTGTTCCCAGCACCACCTCACCCTTTTTGAGATCCCGCGCGCCACCCGCTTCGTGTCCATCACTACTGCGGTAGCCCAGGAACAAGCGCGCCTCGAAAACAATGCGCACTTCACCTTCCACCGCCAACAAGAGCGCCTCAATCACGCAGCTGTGTCGGGCATCCAAGCGCTCATCGATGAGGCGAGCAATCAACTCAGCGCCGCTGTAGCAGTAGCCAGTTCCTCCGGAGCGGTGCTCAGCCGCAGCGATCGCGGCCAGCTCAGTGCGGCCGACGCCGCGGTGGAGGCCGCGGAGCAGGCTGGGCGGGGTACGGGGACGTCGACAAGCACGGGCGCCACCATCACCAGCACCTTCGGCTCCGCGGGCCGGCGTTGGGCCGTCGCCGCCAGGCGCTCGGAGAAGTTCGATTCTTATTCGCGCGCGCTCATCCGGCATCTTTCGGGTCTGGCCAGCCTGCTGCTTGATCACCCCGATGGCAATAACCACGCTATTCTCGGGGCGCTAGCGCTTGATGCCCAGCTCGCCGGCGTTGACTCCCCCGCCCTGCACGCGGCCTTTCACTTGATTGATGGCCACGATCTCGTGGATGTTCTCTATGTCACGGCCTCGACCCCGTCGCGCCTCGCGCGCACAGTGAGTGAGATCGGCAAGGCCGAGCCGCACAGCTTCGTCCGCCCGAAACAGGATTCTGCACTTCTCATGCTTCCTCCGGGAACCGCAACCTCACACCTGTTCAAGAAACAGTCGCGCTACCTTCGCGTCTCCGCCCTTCGGGGTGTTGCGTGGCAGGAGCTGAACCCAGCACTGCTGTCTTCTCTTCAAAGCCATGCGCGCAGCCTGCCCCTTGGCACCGTAGCGGCCTTTGATTCTGCTGCGCCTACCTGGCTGGTGGAACCCGGCGTCTCGGAGGCCCTCGGCGCCCGGCGCGCGGCCACGGTCAGCCGCTTGGCCGCCCACGACGTGCAGCACAACACCGAGCTGCTCGCTACCTTGCGCGCCTTCCTCGTGGGCAACGCCAACTTGGCCACCGCTGCGGCGGAGCTGGGCGTTCACCGCCACACCGTGCGCGCCCGGCTAGACAAGGTAGAAAACCTCTGCGGGGTGGACCTGAGCAATCCCGTCACCCGTGCGGAACTCCTCTTACTCAGCATCGACTCTTAGGGCTTCAGTCCGTAACACTCACTCCGAGAATCAGAAGCTCCGCTGCCACGAGCGGGTCCTTGAGATCTACCTCGAGGAGATCCTCCAAGTCCGCGATGCGCTTGCGCACGGTATGCCGGTGCGACTGCAGCTCCTCAGCGGTACGGCTCACGTGCCCGCCCGCACGCAGGTAGACCTCCAGGGTTTCCGCCAACTCGGTGCCGTGCTCCGCGTCGTATGCGCGCACCTTGCCCCAGGTTTCTTCGGCGCGGTTGTGCACCGCGCCCTTGACCCTGGGATCCCTGGTCCAGCTCAACGTCCGCGATTCTGGCCCCGCCAACATCCCGGGCTGAAGCCCGAAAGCGAAGGACTCTAGTTCGCGGACAATGCCTACGCCCAGCTCGGCCCACGGCATGGGCTGACCCACGACGATGCGCTTGCTACCGCGGATATCGCGCAACAAGTCCTGCAGGTTCTTCATTGTGCGGCTTCCTCTGAAAAGCAGGAGGCTAGAGGATTTATCCAGCGTGTATTCGAAAAGCAAGCGCCCGTGGTCCTGCAGGCGGGCGTCCAAGGCGTGGAGGAAGCGCTGGTGGGCACGCTCCCCCTCCGATTTCACCAGTACCGGACGCACGCGGCCCTGTGCATCGCCCACGAGCCGGAAGATGCGGCGCATGGGATCCTCCGGCTGGTCCATACCCAACTGAATGGCCATCGCCATGGAGTTGAGTTCGTTTTGGGTGCGCCGTAATTCCTGCGGGCGCTTCACGGTAAGCTCCGCCAGGCCGGCGGCCTGCTTGAGCAGCGCGCGCTCGTTCACACCGAAACTCTCACGCGCCACCGCCAGCAGCCCGAAGGAGCGCGCACCGTGGTCGGCCAAGCGCTGGGCCAAGACATTCCACCCGCCCACGCGGCGAGCGGCATAGAAGTTCTGGGCGCGGGTATCGGCAATCACCGGACCCCACTCCACCGGTGGGAGCCCGGGGTGGCTCGACTGCGCGAAGACCCGCCCATCCTTATCCACTAGGCAGGTATGCGCGCCCAGCAGGCGGCTGGTTTTGTCCACGAGGGCGTCGAGGCCGGACACGGCGGCGTCGTTGAGCGCGCCCTGCTGAGCAATGAAGAGCTCCAAGCCTTCCTCCCGCTGGCGCTGCAACTCGTCGTGCAAACGCGCGAGCACGGAGACGAAAGGCACGCGCCGCGCCACCGTGAAGAGTGAAATATCGCAGTCCCGGGCGGCCTCCACCATGCCGGGTGGAACCTCGGCGAAGGCTAAACCAACGCCGAAGCCCACCCCCGTCACTCCCCCCGCGGCCACCCTGCGAACGTACTCCACCAGCTGATCGGGTTGCCCCTCAAAGGCCATACCAGTGAGCAGGATGACAGCCCCCGAGCCCACAAACTCGCGGGGATCGCGCAGCTCACATGGGTGCATCACGGAAAACGGCCGCTCGCAATCGTGCAGCACGTCAATCCCCAGATCGGGTTGGCTAGCCAACCATCTGAGAGAAACGTTTCCTTCTTCTAGTCCGGCAGCTACCCCCTTATCCAATGTGGACAATTTCTCACCATTCTTTCACCAGATTGTCTATGGCCCTTCTGAAGTCTAGCCGTCAGAATGACCCACGTCATAAAAAATTCCGAGTATTAAGGAGCAGACAGCATGCAGGATCTCAAGCACCGCCTCCCCCAGGAGCGGAATGTCTCCACCGCAATCCCTGGCCCCCGCAGCCAGGAGCTGAATGCCGCCCGTGAAGCAGACGTCGCCGCTGGCGTCATCCCGGGCTACCCCTCCTACATCACCGACGGTGACGGTGGCGTGCTTGTCGACGTCGACGGCAACACCATCGTCGACTTCGCGTCCGGCATCGCCGTGACCTCCGTCGGCGCCTCCAACCAGCGCGTTGCCAAGGCCGTCGCCGAGGCCGCCAGCCACCTCACCCACACCTGCTTCCTCAACGCTCCGTACCAGGGCTTCATTGACGTCTGCAAGAAGCTCAACGAGCTGACCCCGGGCACCCACGAGAAGAAGACCTGCCTCTTCTCCACCGGTGCTGAGGCAGTGGAGAACGCCATCAAAATCGCTCGCCGCTACACCGGCAAGAACCGCGTCGTAGTCTTCGACGGCGCCTTCCACGGTCGCACCAACCTCACCATGACCATGACCGCCAAGAACAAGCCCTACAAGCAGGGCTTTGGCACCCTGGCCGCTGATATCTACCGCGCGCCGATGTCCTACCCGCTGCGCGACGGCCTCGACGGCAAGCAGGCTGCAGCGCGCACCCTGCGCTACATCGAGCAGTACGTCGGCACCGAGGAGCTGGCTGCCGTCATCATCGAGCCGGTGCAGGGCGAGGGCGGCTTCGTCGAGCCGGCCAAGGGCTTCCTCCCGGCACTGCAGGAATGGTGCACCGACAATGGCGTCGTCTTCATCGCCGATGAGATCCAGGCCGGCATCTGCCGCACTGGTTCCTGGTTCGCCTGCGATGACGAGGGCATCATCCCGGACCTCATCACCACCGCCAAGGGCGTGGGCGGCGGCATGCCGCTGTCCGCCGTGACCGGTCGTGCAGAAATCATGGATGCCCCGGACCCGGGCTCCCTGGGTGGCACCTACGCCGGTAACCCGGTGGCCTGTGCTGCTTCCCTGGCAGCCTTCGAGGAGATGGAGGAGCTGGATCTGGCTTCCCGCGCCCGCGAGATCGAGGCCATCATCCGCGAAGAGCTGGAGCCGCTGCTTGAGCTCACCACCGTCGCCGAGGTCCGTGGCCGCGGCGCCATGATCGCCATCGAGCTGGTCGACGACAACAACCAGCCGAACGCTGACCTCACCGCCAAGGTGGCCAAGACCTGCCGCGAGCAGGGCGTGCTCATCCTCACCTGCGGCCTGGACGGCAACGTCATCCGCCTCCTGCCGCCGCTGGTCATCAACGAGTCCACCCTGCGCGACGGCCTCCAGGTCCTGGCCGAAGCCATCCGCGCAAACTAACCCGAACCACCACCGACTTAAAGGAGACACACCACCATGAAGATCTACGATTGCATCATCCTCGGCACCGGCTACGGCGGACTGGGCATGGGCGCCCAGCTGGTCCGCGACGAGCAGAAGGACTTCCTCATTCTCGAGGCTGCCGATGAGGTCGGCGGAGTCTGGCGCGACAACACCTACCCGGGTGCTGCTTGCGATACCCAGGCTCTCATCTACTGCTACTCCTACTTCCTCAACCTCGGCGTCTCCCGCATGTTCGCCGGCCAGGACGAGATGCAGGGCTACCTCAAGGCTCTCGCCGAGGAATTCAACCTCTACGATCACATCAAGTTCAACCACCGCATCACCCGCGCCGAGTGGAAGGAAGACCTCAAGGCATGGGAGATCGAGGCCAACGGCGAGACCTACTACGGCCGCGTCTTCGTCGGCGCGTGGGGCCAGCTCTCCAAGCCGAAGATCCCGAACTTCCCGAACCGCGAGGCTTTCCAGGGCGTGCAGTTCCACTCCGCTGAGTGGAACCACGACGTCGACCTGGCCGGCAAGAAGGTTGCCGTCATCGGCAATGCAGCTTCTGCAGTTCAGCTGGTTCCGGAGGTCGCCGAGGTTGCGGAGAAGCTCTCCGTGTTCCAGCGCTCCGCTAACTACATCCTGCCGCGCAACCAGGTCATCTTCACCGAGGAAGAGCTCAAGGAGTTCAAGGAGAACCCGGATTCCTACCGCGCCATCCGCCAGGAGATCCACGAGGTTCGCGAGGAAGGATTCGACCGCACCCGCAAGGGCACCGATTCCGCTGCCGAGGGTGTTGAGCAGGCCATGGAGCACCTGCGCTCCCAGGTCAACGACCCGGAGCTGGTTGAGAAGCTCACCCCGAACTTCGCCTTCGGCTGCAAGCGCATCCTGCGCTCCGATAACTTCTACCCCACCTTCAACCGTGACAACGTAGAGCTCATCACCGCTGGCATCGAGAAGTTCACCGAGACCGGCATCCGCACCGATGACGGAGCCGAGCACGACTTTGACGTGGTCATCTACGCCACCGGCTTCCACTCCCAGGAGTTCCAGGGTGATTTGCCGATTGCTGGCCGCGATGGCGTCGACCTGCGCGAACGCTGGGGTAACTCCCCGGAGGCTTACCTGGGCATGACCGTGGACGGCTTCCCGAACTTCTTCATGCTCTATGGCCCGAACACCAACCTCAACCACCACTCCGTGGTGGCCATGCTCGAGGCACAGGACCGCTACATCTCCCAGGCCGTTGCTTACCTGCGCGAGAACCCGGAGGCAGCCCTCGACGTGAAGAAGAACGTCATCGACGAGTTCAACACCCGCATCCAGAAGGAGCTTGAGGAATCTGCGTTCTCCGCTGACTGCTCCTCCTGGTACAAGAACGAGGAAGGCCGCGTCATCAACAACTGGTCCGGCAACGTCGCCGAGTACTACGAGCTCACCGACAAGCTCGAGCTCAACGACTACGAGCTGGTCTAGGAGGCAGTTTCACAATGCACACTCTGCACGACGAATTCTCCGGGCGTCCCGTCGCTGAGGATGCGTGGAAGGCGCTGAAGCCATTCCGCGATGGTGGGGCGAAGTCCTTCCATAACTTCCCCATCCCGCAGGTGCGTGAGAACTACGTAGCCTCGGCCCACGCCAACCCGCTCCACGAAGAGAAGGAACCGACAACCACCGACTTCCAGGTCGAGGAGTTTCAGGTTCGCCTCTACGACCCCCGCCCGGAGGCGGAGCGCGGCCAGGAGACCCCGGCGGTGCTCTACATGCACGGCGGTGGCTGGCTCATGGGTAACCTGGAGACCCACGACTCCTCGGTACGCCGTATCGCGGTGCTCACCGGGTTCCCGGTTGTGGCGGTGGACTACCGTCTTGCCCCGGAGCACACCTACCCGGCGGCTATCGACGATTGCCGCGCCGCCTACCGCTGGTTGTCCGACTCCTCGGCTGAGCATGGCCTGACCGTGACCTCCATCGCGGTAGCGGGTGACTCGGCCGGCGGCCAGCTCGCCGCCACCCTGGCGAACGAGTTCGTGGGCGAAGAAGACGTCGCCAAGCTCAGCTCCCAGGTCCTGCTCTACCCCATCACGGATTGCTCCCGCGAACGCACCGAGAACGGCGCCTCCTACAAGCGCCTCGAGGAGGGCTTCCCGTTGGCCGCCGACACCATGCGCTGGTTCATCGATACCTTCGTCACGGAGGAGGCACAGCGCACGGCAACGGATCTCTCCCCGCTATTGCTAGAAGAGCTACCGGAGGGCCTGCCCCCGTCGCTCGTCATCACGGTAGATAACGATCCGCTCGCGGACGAGGGCATCGAATACGCCGGCAAGCTGGCGAAGGCGGGCGTCG
This sequence comes from Corynebacterium sp. HMSC074A09, assembly GCF_001811545.1. NCBI lineage: Bacteria > Bacillati > Actinomycetota > Actinomycetes > Mycobacteriales > Corynebacteriaceae > Corynebacterium > Corynebacterium sp. HMSC074A09. The sequence goes on from NZ_KV805155.1 coordinate 146,954, forward strand.
ACGTCACGCACAAGCACCTTCTGGGCTACCACCACGGGCTGTTTACCTCAGCTGCGGTCATTGACCGTGGCGAGGAGGAGCTCGCAGTCGTCGCCGAGTTCATCAAGGCGGCAGCGAACTAGAAGCTTCCGCTCCATCACGCACGGGGCAGGCACCCTTCACAGGCCGCCTGCCCCGTTTGCATAAGTACACTTTTCTATCCATCTAAAGTTAGGTTCACCATGCTTAAGCGCTCATTCGGCATCGCGATGGCCTTCATCGGCGTGCTCGCGGGTGCCTCTTTCGCTTCGGGCCGCGAGGCCCTCCAATACTTCGTTGCTTTCGGCAACATGGGCGTCGTCGGCGCCATCGTCACCGCACTGGCCATGACCATCTCCGGCATCACGATCCTCCAGTTGGGCTCTTACCACCGCGCCAAGGAGCACACCTCCGTTTTTAACGCCGTGTCCACGCCCATCGTGTCGAAAATCCTCGACTTCGCCACGCTAACCTGTCTGTTCTGCATCGGCTTCGCCATGTTTGCCGGTGCCGGCGCCAACCTCAACCAGCAATGGGGCTGGCCAGTGTGGATCGGCGCCGTCCTCATGCTCGTCCTCACCCTGCTGACGGGTTTGCTCGACGTGGACAAGGTGACCATCGCCATTGGCGCCATTACCCCGTTCATCATCGTCTTGCTGACCATCGGCACGGTCTACACCGTGCTCACCTCCAACCCAGATTGGTCACACCTCAATGAGCAGGCGCAGCAGCTTCCTACGACGCTGCCCAACTGGTGGGTCTCCGCCATCAATAACCTGGGACTGAACGTCATCGTGGTGGTCTCCATGATGATCGTCATCGGCGGCAACTTCCTCGATGCCAAGGAGGTCGGCTACGGCGGCATTCTCGGCGGCGCATGCTTCCTCTTCCTGCTGGCGGTCCTGGTCGGCGGTCTCTACGTCTCCGTAGGCCCGATCACCGAGGCCGAGATGCCAACGCTGGCCATGATTGAGCAGATTCACCCGACGCTCGGTATCGCCATGTCCGTCGCCATCTACGGCATGATTTATAACACCGCGATTGGTATGTTCTATGCCTTTGCCAAGCGCCTCACCCGCGGCAAGCCGCAGAACTTCTACAAGGTCTATGTCATCTCCGTGCTCATCGGCTTCGTGCTTTCCTTCATCGGCTTCTCCAACCTCATCGGCTGGGTCTACCCGATTCTTGGATACATGGGCATTGCCATCATGTTCATCATCGGCTTCGCATGGTTGAAGAACCGCAAGGACCTGCAATCTGAGGCCGATCTGCGCCGCCGCGCGCGTGAGCTACTCAAGAAGCGCTTTGAGAATGACAACCACCTCTCCGATGAGGAGGCTCGTGAGCTGGTGGCCATCGCTCGCAACTCCTCCATCCCGGAATCTGACTTCATCAAAGAGATCATGACCGAGGTTGATTCCGAGGACATTCCGGAAGAGCTGCAGATCGGTGACGGCAAGCTCCACGCGCTGATCACCGGCAAGCCCATCCCGCGCACTAAGAAGAAGGTGTAGTTCTCTCCACTCCCCCTCTCACTCTCTACTCTCACACCTTCTCCGTGCCCCCGCATCCAGCCGCCTAGCGCTGCATGCGGGGGCGCAGCGCTTTCCACAGCGCCCACAAAACCAGATCCGCATCGGAGAACCGGATCCGTTCCTCCAGAGCTTCCAGCCGGTGCCGCACCGTATTGGCGTGCACGCCCACGGCCTTCGCGGCCCGGGCCACGGAGAAGCTTTCAGCTTCATAGGCGCGAAAGATCTCTTCGCCATCCTTAATCCCCTCAATCGCGCGGTCGAGCTCCCCCACCGCGTCCTCCAAGCCGCGCTGGCCCAGGTAGGCCGCTGCCTTCTCGATGGCACTGCAGTGAGCAAACTCCAGGCTCTGCAGGTGCAAGGAATGCGTGCGTTCTACCACCACGGCGGCAAGCAGGGCCTGGAGCCACGCTGCCGGGCCTTCCTCAACGGTATCGAAGGGATCAGAAAGCCCGACGGAGCCGAAGAGCACGTCCGCGATCTTCCCCTCCGCTCCCGAATGGGTAGTCAACACGCAGGTGCGGCCGGACACGTAGCCCAGCACCAGCGGCACGCCCGCGTCCTGGGCCAAGGCGAAGGCCTTGTCGCGCACATCGCTGCGGTAAGAGTCCTTGACGGAATCGGAGACAATGAGCCGCATCTTGGCATGCTCCGAAAAGCCCCGCCTGCGCAACGTGGTGGCCACTTCTTCCCTATTCGAATTCTCATCGCACAACGCCACCATCAGCGCGCTCGATTCGGCGACGTGGTTGCGCTGGATGTTTCTCTGCGCCACCAGAGAAGCGGTGAGCAGCTCCTCCAGCGCCGCGAAAGCGGGGTCATCGAAGTCTGCATCCTGACTGGTCTGCCGCCCCCGGATCAGCCAATAGCCGTGGTCGAAGGAGGGGCTTTCGCCAGCAATGTCGAGCCACCGGGCAAAGACCTTCCAACGCCCCACGTGCATGGTCGTGGTGCTGTGGTTTATCACCACCGACAGGGAACGCGCGATACTCCGCGCGGGCAACTCGCCGGCGGCGGCAATAACCCGGCCATCAACGGTCAACAGCAGCAGGGAATCCCCGCTGAACCTGGCAAAGCGCGCGAGGATCTCGGACTCTGGCGCTGGGTTGACCAACCCGGGGCTTAATTGCCCGATGGTGCTGAGCTTGCGCCAGGATGCCAGGTTGGGTTGGCGCCGCAAAAGCTCATCCACCGCGCGCCGGATATCTTGGCGCGTGATCCCGTCGGTGCCGTACAGGACGGCGCCGGTTCCCTCCACCGAGTCCAGGACTTCCTGCTCATCGAACTCGGAGTCGAGGAAGATGACCCCGGCGGCGTCGACCAGCCGGCGCTGGATGGCGCGCGGGCTTCCCTCCGGCCGGGGAAGGACAAGCCAACCTGCCACGTCCCCATCGCCCTCGGCGCACAGCCCCACAAAATTCTCATCCTCGAGCGCCTTACTCAAGCGGCGCAGCCGCGGCTCCATCACGACGAGATCGGCGATCCGGAGCACCGGATTATCCTGTGACGCCACTTATCCCTCCGGAAAATAGTGTCCTATCTTACTTTTCTCCGGCTAATTCTAGTATGCCCCAACCTGCTTGTTTGGAGTTTCCTCCACCTTCTTCACTCTCAATTCACCGTTTCTCCATTGCTCCCCTCCTCGTGCCATATCAAGATTCCTCTCAACCGAATTCACCAGCCTTTGAAAGAGAGGTTCCCACCATGACGGGAAATAAACCTTTTCGCGTATCCGTCGACGTCGGAGGAACGTTCACCGATGTCGCGATTGTTAACACCGAGACCCACGAGTTGTCGGTGGCCAAGGTTCCCTCCACCCCGGATGACCCGATGAAGGCGGTGATGAACGGCCTCAAGTCGGCCGACGTCCAGCTCAACCAGGTCGAGGTGTTCTCCCACGGCACCACGGTGGCCACCAACGCGCTGATCCAGCGCCGCTTCCCACCGGCAGCGCTCATCACCACGAAGGGCTTCCGCGATGTTCTGGAAATCCGCGACGGCACCAAGGATGAGTTATGGGATGCTTACAAGGACGTTCCGGATCCCTACATCCGCCGCCGTGATCGCTACGAAGTAGAAGAGCGCATCGACTTCGATGGCGCCGAGATCACCCCGTTGGATGAGGCAGAGGCTCGCCGCATCGCCGGGATCCTGCGCCGAAAGAAGATTGAGACTGTCGCGGTCTGCTTCATCAACTCCCATGCCAATGCCTCCCACGAGGAGCGCATGGCGGAGATCCTGCGCGAGGAGCTTCCCGACGCCACCGTCTCCACCTCCTCCGAAATCCTCCCGGAGATCTTCGAGCACGACCGCTTCTCCACGACCGTCGCCAATGCGGTCCTGGCCCCGCTCGTCTCCGGCTACGTCAACCGTCTGTCCCGCCAGCTCGAGGAAGGCGGCTACGACGGAGACCTGCTCCTCCTCCACTCCGGCGGCGGTTCCATGACCCCGGAGATGGTGACCCGCTACCCGGTCCGCCTGGCTGCCTCCGGCATTGCGGCCGGCGCCATCGCGGTGCAGGACATCGCCACTCGCTGTGGCTACTCCAACGCGATTGGCCTGGAGATGGGCGGTACCTCCACCGATATCGCCTTGGTCTACGAAGGTGATATCCGCATCACCAAGCAGTGGCAGGTCGAGTACGGCTTCCCCATCTGCTTCCCGTCCATCGAGGTCGGCACCATCGGCGCCGGCGGCGGCTCGCTGGCCTGGATCGATGAGGCAGGTTCCCTGCGCAACGGCCCGCAGTCCGCGGGCGCGGATCCGGGACCGGTCTGCTACGAGCGCGGCGGCACCGATGCCACCAACACCGATGCCAACGTCACCCTCGGCCGCCTCGGCACCGAGCTCATCGGCGGTGCACTGAAGCTGAACCCGGATGCCGCGCGCGAGGCCGTCAACAAGACGGTTGCAGAGCCGCTCAACCTTGAGCTCGAAGCCGCAGCCGAGAACATTATCCAGGTCGCCAACGCCAACATGGCCGATGCGGTTCGCCTGCTGTCCATCCGCCGTGGCTACGACCCGCGTGACTTCGTCCTTGTCGTCGGCGGCGGCGCCGGCGCCCTGCACGGCGCTGAGGTCGCCCGCGATCTGTCCATCCCCACCGTCGTGGTCCCGCCGCACCCAGGCGTGACCTCCGCCCAGGGCTGCTTGCTCGTGGACATCCGACACGACATCACCAAGATGTACCAAGCACCGGTGGACGAGGTGGACACCACCGAACTGCGCAAGGAATTCCAGGCGCTGATCTCCGAGGCCCGCGAGCGCCTGGAGAAGGAGCACGTCCCAGAGGAGCGCATGAAGTTCAAGCTGACCGCGTCCATGCGCTACCGCGGCCAGTGGCGTTCCCTGACGGTGGAAATCCCCGAGTCCGATAACCCGCTCGATGATGCCGTCGCCATGTTCCACGATGAGCACGAGCGCGAGTACTCCTTCGCCGACCGCGACGGCGCGGTGGAGTTCTACCAGATTGGCCTCATCGCCATCGGCGAGCTTGAGAACCCGCCCTTCAAGCACTACGAGGTCGAAGAGCACGAAGCAGAGCTCCCGGAGACCACCCGCCCCGTCTACTTCTCCGCGCACGGCGGCTGGGCCGATGTCCCGATTTATCACCGCCCCGACCTGAAGGCCGGCGCCAAGCTCAACGGCCCGGCCATCATCGACCAGTTCGATGCCACCACCGTCATTCCGCCTGGAGACCGTGCAGAAATTGATGAGTGGTCCAACATCCGTATCCACATCGGCAAGGCCACCAACGCCTAAGACCCTCGCCTTCAGACTCTCCTTTGAAAGGAATCGACATGACTACGACTCATACACAGCCACAGAAACCGTCGCCGTCCTCTTCCGGCCGCCGCACGCTCGACCCGGTGACCTTCGAGGTTCTCAAGAACGCTTTTGCCACCTCGGTCAACCTCATGTCCGAGCAGATTCTGCGCACCTGCTACTCCTTCGTCATTTACTCGCGTGACTTCTCCTCCGCGCTGTGTGACGCCGAGGGCAACACCGTGATGCAGGGAAACCAGGACATCGCCGTGCACGTCGGCACCCTGCACTTCCAGTGCCAGGCCGTGCTCAAGGAATTCGGCGATGACATCCACGAAGGCGACGTCTTCGCCATCAACGACCCCTACCAGGGCGGCACGCACATGAATGACGTGTCCTTCCTGCGCCCCATCTTCCACGAGGGCACCCTGCTGGCCTTCGCGCAAAACAAAGGCCACTGGGCCGATGCCGGCGGCTCCGTCCCAGGCTCCTTCGATGTCTCCGCGACCGACTACTACACCGAGGGCCTGCGCATCACCCCGGTGCGCGTGTGGTCCAAGGGCGTGTTCCTCAGGGACGTCGCCAAGCTCCTGGCTGGCAACACCCGCAGCCCCGAGATCGTCATGGGTGACCTCAAGGCCCAGGCCGAGGCCACCGCGGTCTGTGAGCGTGAAATCCACCGCCTCGTGGACAAGTACTCCTTCGACACCGTGCGCACCGCGCTGCGTGAGGTCCAGGACTACGTGGAAGACATCGTCACCTCCCGTGTGGCCGCGCTTGACGACGGCGAGTGGTCCACCATCGACTACATCGACCTCGACCCGGCCAAGGAAGAGGGCCTCGTTCCCATCAAGGTAACGATGCGCATCAAGGGCGGACGCCTCTCCTACTCGCTGGACGGTTCCGCGCCGGCGGTAGCCAGCTTCCTCAACGCGGGCTACGGTTCCGCGTTCTCCGGAATCGTCGCCGGCACCAAGACCTTCTTCCCCGACGTGCCGCTTAACTCCGGTCTCTACCGCGCCATGGACATCGACCTAGGCCCGGAGGGAACCGTGGTCAACGCCGGAATGCCGCACGCGGTGACCGGCTTCTGTTCCGGCCCCTTCGAGAAGATCATGAACGCGGTCTTCGAGCTGTGGTCCCAACTCATGCAAGAGCGCGCCATGGCCTGTGCCTTCAACCTGGAGTACCTGCTCATCGGTGGTTGGGACACCCGTGACGCGAAGAAACCAGAGGACAAGGGCGAGTTCTTCATGTGGTACGACTGGATGGCTGGCGGCTGGGGCGGCCGCGTCGACCGCGACGGTTCCTCTGCCACCGCACCGGTCTTCGGCCCGGGCCTGGCGGTCCAGCCGGTCGAAGGACAGGAGCGTCTCTCCCCTGTCATCACCAGCCACCACGCACTGGTGACTGACTCGGCGGGCCCCGGCAAGTTCCGCGGCGGTGTGGGTGTAACCAAGGGCGGTGTACTCACGGATGCGAACAAGACCGTCATGAGCTACTGCTGTGACCGCTCGCGTTCCGTGACCTGGGGCATCGAGGGTGGTCTGCCGTCCATCCCGCAGGGCGTGTGGCTCAACCGCGGCACCCCGGATGAGCAGTACCTCGGCGCGCTGTTCTCCAATGTTCCAGTCGGCCCGGGCGATACCTTCGAGCGCCCCTCCGCCGGTGGCGGCGGCTTCGGCGATGCCCTGGAGCGCGACCCGAAGGCCGTGCTGGAGGACGTCATCGATGGCTACGTCTCCGTGAGCCGTGCCGCCAAGGACTACGGCGTTGTCATCCGCCCCGTTGACCCAGAGATCGACGAGTACGAGCTCGACGAGGAGGAAACCGCGAAGCTGCGTGAGGAGCTGCGCTCTACCCGCCTGGACAAGCTGGCGGAGTCCCCGGAGTCCGTGGCTGAGCGCTACAACGCCGGCGAGTTGGACCAGCTCGACCTGGTCCGCCACTACGGCGTCATCCTCGACTGGGCCACCGGTGAGCTCCTGCCCACCACCACCCAGCAGTACCGCGAGCAGATGGCCAAGCGTTCCTCTTCCCACTGGAAGTAGGTAGCGCTCTGACTAGCCCCGCGCCGTTAGCCAACAGTGGTTAACGGCGCGGGGAATTTCGTTTTTGAAGTGTCTGGAAAATTCTAGGCTATTGGTTTCCTGTCCAGGTGACATCGTTAAAGACGGTCGGCATGCCAGACTCGATGCGCAGTGCTGCGAGTGCTAACTGTACGTCTAGCAACCGCACCCCCTCGTTCCAGCCTTCACCTAGTATTTCATCAATTCTCTTCATCCTGTTGCGAACAGTATTGACGTGAACATCAAGTTCTTCGGCTACGGTGGATGCTGAAAAGTGGTGCGAGAAAAGGGCTTGCATAGTAGGCACTAGCTCTTTTGAATTTTCCCTATCATAGCGAAGCAAATTACCTATTGATTCGTCCACCAATGCTTTTCGCTGAGCATTAGTCATTCGCGCCAATAGACGCACAGACTGCGGAAGTGCAGCGTCGGTATACCACCCTGTTTCACTAGATAAACCCAGGGAAGCGATATCATCAAGAAACTGTATACAAGAGCGATATACTTCTGCTGCTCTACGAAAACCAGTAAATTTGTCTGACAGATACCCGTGCACTTTTAATCTTCGCAAATCAACAAGTTTTGAAAAGGTTTCAAAAAAGGATACAAGAATGCTCGCCTCCCCTAAGACGCCAACCTGATCAGTAGATACACCAATCAGGAGCTTCCCCTTAGAGACCTCAGAACACCGTTGTGCAATCAGTCGAAGACCTGCTTCGTCGCCAGAAAAAAGAAGTAAACGATTTAAGCCATCCTCTACGATTTCCGCTTCGGTTAGCAAGCCTTGTTGGCGTGCCGTCAGCTGCGTTCTTCCAGAACTCACCAATGAAAAGAAGAGATTTGAGGACTCGACCACTCGCTGTGAATCAGCCTCCAATCCAATGACGTCTTTAATACTCAAGGCGCGTGCTACCAAGTCAATAATCCGGGTTTCAGGGCTAGGCATGATCAAGTCGGCAACAACCACTCCCCAGGGCTTCCCACCACGAATTACGGGAGAGACATAAACCTCGCGCTCACCCAACGATAAGGACTCTCCTCGTCCCGGCGAGGACGTCCTCCGGACATAACTCTCGATAGGAGCGTAACCATCTACCGGAAGCCAGCCTCCAACACTATCGAGCATGAGGTCTTCCAAACTTGAAATGTGGATTTGAACCCCCATGTGTTCTGCAAGAAAAGCAGCTACACGCGACTCGGTCAGCAAATCACTGACCATTGAAATGACCGTTTCTATAGTTTCTAGCGCTTTTGCAGAGTTCGCCAGCTCTACACGGCATTCTTCCGCAACCGTCTTGAGGCTATTCACCTCCTTGTGGTGGCGATTCGACTCTTCCCCACGGACCCCTACCGCTAACACTTGGACTGCTAGCTGCTCAAGAATATAGATGTCCCCCGTGTGATAAATACGCTCATGCCTATCCGCAACGAAAAGAACTTGAAACCCTGACTCAGCTTCGACGGGGATCCCCAATAAGGACCGTATCCCTTCTCGCTTTATTGCAGTATCCAACACAGGATCATGCTCAAAGCCATCGTCTCTCAAGTAGTTTGCCACCTGCAATGGCGCAGCGACCTGATAAATCTCAAAAAAGAACCCCTTCTCGTGGGGCTCAACTTCTTGCAATTCCGTGGTCCAGATTCCGCTGGAAAGAATAATGCTTGCGCTGCCGGAAGGCTCATCAAGTTCCATAATGAACGCCGCATCTGTCCCCAACATTTGACGGGCCAAAGACAAAATTCTGCCGAAAGCCACATCTACATTCTCGTCGCCATTGATATCTAAGGACAGATCTGCAATTTCCGAAACCAGTGAACGGAGCTTCCGCGAGGACTCGGCACGGTTACTAATCTCCAGCAGGACCTCTTTGAGTTCCGGAAAGCTAGATGAAACAACAGCATCTTGAAGCTCCTCCCGAAAGCTAACCGGTGTCAACTGCAATGCTTTACGGCACAGCTGGACCACGCCTTCAATCCCCAATTCCGACATTGATTGTCCTTTCCCACAATACCGAGGCCGATACTGTGTGATTAACCACTTTACGGGTGTGAGTTATGCTGCGATACTCTTCCTCAAGTGATTCGAATCACCCGAGTATTCGTGCTACCTCACATCAAGGAAGGAGAAATCTTGTCGAGCCCCAACGATGCAGTTATTGTCGCCGGCGCACGCCTCCCTATCGGAAGAAAGGGAGGAACCCTGGCCGAATTTGATGGCGTACAGCTTGGTGCACGTGCCATCAAAGCCTTAATCGACAATCCAAGCATTAACGCACTTTTGAATGACGAGGCTATAACCGACGTCATCATGGGAAACACGCTTTCCCATTATGGGAATCCTGCTCGCGTCGCGGCGCTCAGCGCAGGACTGCCTGTAAATACTCCGGGACTTACGATCGACCGGCAATGCGGGTCAGGAATTAATGCTGTAACGCTTGCTGGAAAGCTCGTGGCCTTTGAAGGCGGAGTCTACATTGCAGGAGGAATGGAAAGTATGACTAACGAACCATTCCAATTATCACGCGCTAAACGGGCATACGATTCCACACCCCCAAGCTTCCTTCGTCGCGAGCTCTCTACAGCAGAAGTTGGCGATCCCACAATGGGAATAACAGCCGAGAACCTTGCGGAAAAGTACTCCATCTCACGCGAAGAGCAGGATGACTTTGCTCTACGAAGTCAGGAAAACTATGCAAAAGCGAAAGCACAAGGGAAATACTCGCATTTCCTAATTCCGACTGAGACTTCTAGTCACGGGACAGTGGAACACGATGAACACCCTCGGCCTAATACCAACGCAGAAAAATTAGCAGCATTACGTCCTGCTTTTATTTCCTCAGGCACTGTTACTGCAGGGAATGCCTCGGGAATTAACGACGGCGCTGCAGCAGTCTGCATCGTTTCAGCAGATAAGGCAATGCACCACGACCTCACTCCCTTGGCACACATCGGAGAAAGTTCTGTCGTTGGCGTTGACCCGAACTATATGGGAATTGGACCGGTACCTGCCATTCAGTCAGTACTAAAACAAGCTGGCCGGAGCATCTCTGACTACGAGTTCATCGAAATCAATGAGGCATTCGCGAGTCAAGCGCTTGCCTGTGCAAAAGAGCTTGACATCACAGTGGACAACATAAATCCACTGGGCGGCGCAATTGCCCATGGACATCCTATTGCCGCCACAGGCACCGTCCTAATCCAGAAGACAATCACCGAGCTTTCCGAGCGAGGCGGAGGCCGAGCAATCGTCTCAGCCTGCATCGGCGGCGGTCAAGGAATCGCTACTGAAATCATCGTGGAGGAGAAATAGCAATGAATCCAGCTGAATCTAAAGTCGCCATTTGCGGAGCAGGGACTATGGGTGCACAGATTGCCTTTCACTGCGCACTCAAGGGCTACACAGTAACGCTTTACGACATCGATACTGACCAACTCGACCGTGCCGATTCCCTTCTACACGAGCTGATGGAAAAGAAGCTATCTAAGGGAAAAATCACACAAGACGAAGTTGACCAAGCTTTCGCTCGGCTAAAGTACGAAACCAGTCTCGAAGAAACTTGCTCCAACGCCAGCCTCATCATTGAAGCAATCATCGAAGACCTGCAAGCAAAGAAGAAGCTCTTCTCAGAGATTTCATCGTACGCCCCGAAGGAAGCGATTCTGGCCACTAACTCGTCCAGCATCGTCTCTTCGAAGTTAGCTAGCGAAGTCCACGATCCTTCTCGTCTATGCAACATTCATTTCTTCAATCCGGCCTTGGTTCTGCCTCTTGTGGAGGTGGTCAAAGGCGACCACACCTCAGAGAATACTGTTGACAGAGCCGTCGAATTTGTCGAGAGCATCGACAAAACGCCGGTCCGTTTGGAGAAGGAGATTTTCGGTTTCATCACGAACCGAATCCTTGCAGCAATTTTCGATGAAGCAATCTCCCTATACGAAAACGGGATTGCGGACTTCAAACAGATCGACACTGCTGTCAAGGCAGGGCTTAACCACCCGCTAGGCCCCTTCGAATTGCTTGACCTAACCGGAATCGATGTCAATTATGGCATCAAGGTTCTAGAAGCTGAGGACTCCGGTGACCCTTCTAAGGGCCCTTCTCAAACCCTTACGCGTCTCTATCAGGAAGGACGCCTTGGACGTAAGTCTGGCCAAGGGTTCTACGTGTACGAGAAGGAGAAGTGAGTGAGTATGTCTGACAACGAGAACACAACGAACCCAGCTAACGTAGTCGAGCATTCACATGAATCCGGAGTCGGGATCATCACTATCAACCGGCCCCGGCAGTTCAACGCATTAAACACTGAAGTACTTAATGCGATTAACTCGGTACTGGAAAAGTGGGAATCTTGCGACGCAGTGCAAGCCGTTATCTTCACCGGCGCTGGCAAAAAGGCATTTGCCGCTGGAGCAGATGTCAAGGAGCTTTCTCAGATGACGCCTTGGGAGGTTGTCAATGAGTATCCGATGGCAAAGCTCTACAACCGAATTGAGAGCTACCCTAAACCAACTGTTGCAGCAGTTAACGGATTGGCGCTAGGAGGCGGTTTCGAACTAGCTCTATCGTGTGACATTCGTATTGCGAATCCAGAATCTCGTTTCGCCTTTCCAGAGCTAGGACTGGGAATCATTCCGGGTGCAGGTGGTACCCAAAGGCTTCGCGAGGTCGCCGGTAAAGCTATCGCTTTGGACCTCATTCTGACGCGCAAAGAACTCGATGCTGAAGCTGCACTGCAATGGGGAGTCATCACCCGCATCAGTGATGATCCAGTCGCCGCAGCGATGGAAATCTGCCACGTACTTAATGAAAACGGACCGCTCGCTCAACGTGTTGCCCGAGAGTCCATCAAAGCAGGTGTTCTAGGCGGACATCAACAGGAACAGCTTTCGCAGGGATTGGCCTTCAGCCATCCTGACAGTTCTGAAGGGCTGTCTGCATTCCTCGATAAGCGGACCCCCAATTTCAACAGTTCTGTCTCTGTCTCAACTGAAAAGGAAGAATCTCATGCCCCAACAAAATAGTCCAAACACCAATGACCTTGGATTCTTTAAGCCATCGAAATTTCATCTTGGTTCGACGGTCTTCATCATCGCGCTTTCCGTCGTCGCCTTCCTGCCGATGAGCTTTAACACGATGATCAGTGGTACGGCTCTAGTCAACTTCGTACTCGTGGCCATTATGGTTCTGAGTCTCATCATTCTGCTCGTCGATCTTTTCGTCAACAAGAATGACGACGGGGGTGTTAACAATGCCTAAAGAGAATATCTTGCCTCTGGCCATACTAATCCTTTACATGGCCATCACTGTCGGTATTGGCATTTATGCCCACCGCCAAACCGAAGACTCTTCCGCAAAGTCATTCCTGACGGGAGGCGGCGGTGTCGGCCTTTGGATCAATGGTTTCGCAATCTTCGCTGCTTTCGCCACCGGCGGAACTATGCTCGGAAACATCGGCCTGTCCTATTCAGCAGGCTGGGGTTACATCACCGCTTATAACGGTGGTGTCGCTTTGGGTTACCTCATTACGACGTTCTTCTTAGCAAAAGTCCTTCGTAATATGAACGTAGCTACTGTTCCAGAACTTATTAAGGCTCGATACAACCACCGGGCGATGAACTTAGTAGTACCAATTGTTCTCATCGGTACATTAACCGCATACATCGTCGCGCAGATGAAAATTGGCGGCTTGATTGGAGAACAGATTTTCGGAATCCCGTACAACTGGTCCGTTATCCTCATCGGTGCTGTCTACGTGTTTTACACGTTTGCCGGAGGCATGAAGGCGGTCACACTAACTGATTTCCTTCAAGGAGTCATGATGATCGGTGTGGTCGTTGCGACTGGGTTCATTGCGGTTAACTCAAACGGCGGTTTTTCGGTCTATGAGGTAGCCCAAGGCCTTCGCCCGGAATGGACAGGTGCTGAGACCTATCCTCCGATCGCATATATCGGCGCCTTCTTGATTTGGGCAACTTGTAATGCGGTTCTCCCTCACACTGTAATGCGTATCTTTGCTGCGAAGAACGAGCGAACAGGTCGCGCATCATTGGCCCTGGGGCTGGGGCTGTATGTCATTACGTCTATTGCCACGTGTGTATTCGTCATCGCAGGAACCATTATCCTCACTGGTGGACAGGACATTGAACAAAGCGACGGTGCTTTCCTCCTCTTCCTAGACCAGGCGGTGCCTAATTGGCTTCGAGGTCTAGCATTCGCAGGCATTTTTGCCGCTGTTATGTCTTCTGTGTCAGCCATGCTTCTTGCCTTGGCAGCGGCTCTTTCCTACGACTTGATCGGGCAGCTTAAGCCGAGCACGTCCGATGCAACGAAGCGCAAGATTACCAAGTTCGGAATTCTAGGATTTGGAGTACTCACGCTAGTACTTTCTCTCAATCCGCCGGAATTCCTTACGCTTTTGTACTCCGCAGCAATGGGCCTCCTCGCTTCCTCCCTCTTCTTCCCGACACTTCTCGGAATTTGGTGGCGCAGGATTAGCGGTAGTGCTGCTTTCGTAGGTGCCAGCGTCGGTGGTATCGCATACCTTGTACTTCTCTTTGGATTCGATCTTCCACCGCTATCCGAGATTGCCTTCGCCCTGCCTTTGTCCGCTGTTGCTTGCATCATTAGCGCCTATATCTTCGAGCCTGCGACTCCAGAGCAAATTCGACGCATCACAATCGCTCACAGCCGTGAGGTAACTGACGCTGAAGCCGAGGAGTTTAATCGCATCGCCATGGCGGAGCTGAATGGAACACAGCCCTACGCCGGTGCCAGCGAGAATTCCTTCGAAACGTCGAATTCTGGATCAGTCTCAAAAGAGGGAAACAATGTATAAGACGACTATCACGCCGCGCTTCAACGAAACTGACGCGGTTGGGCACATAAACAATACGAAGTTTCCTGCCTGGTTCGAAGCTGCTCGCAGAGATTTCTTCGCCGAGTTTGACCCTGATCTTGCTACAGATCCCTGGACGCTTCTCGTTGTCCGCTACGAGTTGAACTTCTTAAAAGAAGTGAACTGGGTACCGGAAGTCACAATCCACACGTCGATTTCCCGTCTTGGCAGAACTTCAGTGACCCTTCATGAAAAGCTCTACCAAGAAGGTGAACTATGCGTTGTTTCTGAGGTGACCTATGTAAACGTTGACCCGCGCACCAGAAGACCAGAGGCAGTACCCAATCCTGTTCGGGAAAAACTGTCCGCGCACCTTAGCACCAAACGAAACGAATATAATCAAGAAGGAGCCAGCGATGCTTAAATCTTTCACAGATAGCGTGGTGGTTGAAACTGAAGGTTCTATAGCCTCAATAACGCTCAACCGACCGGACTCCCTCAACGCTCTAACATTTGAAATGCTGCGGGGCCTGGAAATTGCGTTCACGGAACTGGGTGATAATCCCGATATTCGAGCAATTATTCTTCGCGGAGAAGGTAAAGCGTTCTGTGCAGGTGATGACCTCATCGATATGGGCACAGACAACTGTCCCGTGCCAGAAGACAAGATCCGAGAATTCCTGGATGGTTACCCTAAAGTCTGTACTGCGATTCGTGAATGTCCGAAGCCTGTTGTCGCGGTACTACACAAATTCGCCATGGGAGCCGGGCTAGAGCTGGCGCTTGCCTCTGATTTCATCGTCGCATCTTCGAACACCAAGATTGGACTCCCCTTCGTGCTCCGCGGTTTCTCTTCAGGAACAACCTTGCTCCCACGGCTAACTAACCGGCTTTTCGCAAACAGGCTATTGCTGACCGGTGAATTTGTACCGGTATCTGAACTCTCAATTTTTGGACTCGTAACAACAATCTGCGAGCCCGAAGACTTGGATTCTGAAGGAAAGTCTCTTGCCAAGCAGCTATCGTCACTGCCCACAAAGTCCATCTCGCTCATGAAGCAAACCATGAGCGCAACGCAGCATCTCGACGAAAATGCAGCGTGGCTTATGCAGGCCCACTCCACGGTCTCGTCAACACTGACGGAAGACCACGTCGAGGGTCGTACTGCGTTCCGAGAAAAAAGAGACCCCTGTTTCACCGGCCGCTAAACAAGAAAGGATCGCCATGACCAAGCCATTGACCACATACGTTCCGGATGAAGGACTGACCTTCTTTAAGCCACAAACTTTGGCTCAGTATTTCTCGGAGCACGCCGAAAATACCCCAGAGAAGACCGCAATCTACTTTTACGGGTCTGAATTCACTTATGGATGGCTTGAGCAAAAGGCACTGGCACTAGCAACCACCTTGGCGCAAGAGGGGATCCAGGCTGGAGACGTAGTCGCGCTGTACATGCAAAACTGCCCGCAGTTTGTAATTTCCTATCTCGCTGTTCAGAAGCTAGGCGCGGTTGTCAGTCCTTGTAACCCCATGCTCAAAGCAAAGGAACTGTCGTATCAGCTCAATGACCTAGAAGCAGTTGCTCTCATCGCTAGCGAAGAACTACTCGTTGAATACGAAAAAGCAGACGACACTTCAGTTCGTACTCTAATTGTTACTTCTTTCGACGATGCTCTGGAACGTGAAGAGCACTCAAAGGAATTCAACTTCCGCATGCCGGACCGGCGCACTCCTGCTCTCGACCATATTTCTTGGGAGAGGGCAACTACTCAGAGCAAGCTTGTGGACAAAGCAGAGTCTTTCCTGAGCCCAGAAATCAATCTGGATGAAGACTGCGCATTAATCATTTACACCTCTGGTACTAGCGGATTGCCCAAAGGCGCAATGCTGTCTTACACAAACTGCACTTTCAAAGCTAACTGCGTCGCAGCTAACTTTGGATATACATCGTCTGACAAGGTTTCAGCCTCAATGCCGATTTTCCATGTGGCTGGAAAAATCGTTGGAATGTCTGCTGTCTTCGTTGCGGGTGCTTCGATGATTCTTCAAGCGCGCTTCGATGGTGAGGACTTCGTAACTATGGCATCTCGGTACGGGATGACGGTCTCATACACAACGCCACCGATGAATACTGAAATCCTAGCTACGGATCGCGCTTCTCAAATGGACAAGCTTCGTGTATGCATGGGCACGAGCTTTGGCTCACAAATCACGGAATCACTGTCCAATCAGTGGAAAGAACAAACCGGTCAAGACTTCTTTGAGTTTGCCTACGGAATGAGTGAGACTCATACAGCAGATGCAATGACCCCTCCTGGGCAGATCGTTTGGGGAAGCACTGGGCGGCCTACTTTCCAGACCGACATCAAGATCACTGATCCGGAAGACCGCAGCCGTGAGCTTGGCCCCGGCGAGTTAGGCGAAATCAGTATAGAAAGCCCAGCGGTCTTCCTCGGCTATAAGGGAAAGCCAGAAGCCACGGCCGCTGCAAAGGTCGGTCAGCGGTACTTCTCAGGCGACATGGGATATTTGGACGAGAATGGCTACCTCTTCTTCGAAGGTCGCTTCAAAGAGATGATCAAATCCAATGGTTATTCGGTCTTCCCAGAAGAAGTGGAAAAATACCTCCAAGACCATCCAGCCGTCCAGCAGGCTGTGGCGGTGGGTTACCAAGACGACCGCCGAGGAGAATCCGTCAGAGCCTTCATTGTGCTGCGTTCTGAATACAAGGGAGTGACCTCTGAGGAGGAAATCATCTCTTGGGCAAAGGAGAATATGGCGGCCTACAAATACCCAAGGTCGGTGCGATTCATCGACGAGGTCCCCAAGACTGCAACTGGCAAGATGTTGCGGGCTAAGCTGCGCGAATAGATAAGCACAGTAGCGCCAATCCCAGCTACACTGCATGTAATCATGAGCGAGTTTGGCGAGATTCTGAACCACCTAAGCACTGGCACCCGTGTCCCCGACGAGCTGCGCGAGCAACTGGCAGCCGAGGAGCTTGGCGCGCTTCGGGCCGTTGAGGAAACCATGCGCGCCAACCACACGTGGCGGGTGATGTCGACGAAGCTGCTCGACGTCTCCCAGATGCTCAACTCAGGCCGCGAATCCACCGACATCCTCCAGGCGATTGTGCGCCACGCACGCTCCACCATCGGCACGGAGGTGGGCTACCTCAGCCTCAACGATGAGGACACCGGCTTTACCAAGGTGCTGGCCACCAGCGGTGTCGTAACTGAGGAATTCCGCACCATCAACATGCCGATGGGCTCCGGAATCCTCGGCATCGTGGCCGCCACTAACCGCCCGGCGTGGACCTATGACCATTCTGTGGATCCCAACGTCACGCACGTGGATTACGTGGACCGTGCGGTAGAAGCCGAAGGAATCCGCGGGATCCTCGGCGCCCCGATCCGCATTTCTGGGCGCACCATCGGCGCGCTTCTCGTGGGGGATCGCCACCCGCGTCACTACACGCACGAGGAGATCGCAGCGCTCGAGGTGCTCGGCTCTATTACCTCCGTGGCGCTGGAGAATGCCCAAGTCATTGAGAGCCAGGGCGAATCCGTCGCGGAGCTTACCCGCTCCCAAATTGCGCTGAGCCGCCACGTGGACGAATTGCAGTGGCTCAACGACGTCAACACGCAGCTGCTCCACGTGCTGATGAACAATCCCAGCTTCGAGGAGCTCGAGCGCGTGCTAGCTAAAAGCCTCGATGCGCCGGTCACGCTGTGGACCGCGGAGGATGCCCCGGACACTCCCCCAACCAGCACGTTCCCCGTGGAGTTTAACGGGCGGGCGCTGGGCACGATTGGTGTGGACAAGGAGCTCAGCGACGCCGAACTGCGCGTCATCAGCCACGCCTCTGCGGCCTTTACCGCGATTGCGCTCTTTGCCGAAGCGCTTGTCGACGCCACCGCGCGCAAAGTCGATGACCTCGTCTACGCCGTAGCACTAGGCAACGCCGGGCGCGAAGAGATCGTCCGCCTGCGCCACCTCACAGGCATCAGCCTGAACTCTTCGACACAGCTGTATTTCGTGGGCCTGCACTCGGCCAAGAACTTGCCCACCCGCCCGCAGCTGGAGCACCTCCTGCCGGGTAACGCCGCCATTACGCACCACGACCAACACGTGTGCGTGCTGTACCAACCGGATCGGGATATCGATAAGGCGCTGGCCCCACTGCTGTCTGAATTCTCTGAGTTGACAGTCTCCGCCATCGGCTTCGACGGCCTGAGCTCCGCGCGCAGCGCCCACGATTCCGCCATGGCCTACCTGGATTCAGCACTCGCTTTGGGCTTGCGCGGCCAGCTGGTCACCGAGGACTCCCTGGGCACGGTAGGCCTCATCCTGGGCGCGGACCCGCAGGCACTGAACGCGCTGTCTACGCGCACCATCGGCCCGCTGGTGCACTACGACGAGGAACACTCCACCGAGTTGACTGCTACCGCGCACCACTACTTGCTCTCCGGGCACAGCATCCCGCAGACCGCCCGGGCGATGTTCATCCACCCCAACACAGTGCGCCAACGCCTCGATCGGATCGCTGAGCTCATGGGTGAGGAGTGGGCCGTGGGCCAGCGCGGCCTCGATGTCTTTGTGGCGTTGCGCGCCCACTCCCTCAGCAGGTAGAGAATTCCCCACCCATACAACTATTGAGTGTAGGTTTTCCCACACCATTCCCGCCCTTCCCGACGTGACGTGGCGTACATTGCGATGTATTAACCCCATCCGATGTCTGGAGGTATCAATGTCTGACACGATTACCATTCGCGGCGCCGTTCTGGAGCGCTCCGGCGACGAGCGCCCCTACGCCGACTCCAAGCCGATCACCGTGAGCGAGCTCGAGCTCTCCGCTCCCGGCGAGGGCGAGATCCTGGTCAAGATCACCGCTGCTGGCCTGTGCCACTCTGACCTTTCCGTGGTCAACAACAACCGCCCCCGTCCGCTGCCGATGCTGCTGGGCCACGAGTCCGCCGGCATCGTCGAAGAGATCGGCCCGGGTGTTACCAACGTCAAGGTCGGCGACCACGTGGTCATGACCTTCCTCCCGCGCTGCGGTGAGTGCGCCGGCTGCAAGACCGACGGCAAGATGCCGTGTGAGGTTGGCTCCAAGACCAACAACGAGGGCACCCTCATCCGCGGCACCCGCCACCTCACCCGCAACGGTGAGACGATCCAGCACCACCTCGGTGTCTCCGGCTTCGCCACCCACGCCGTGGTCTCCGAGCTCTCCGTCGTGCCAGTGGGCTCCGATGTCCCGGCGGACATCGCCGCTATTCTCGGCTGCGCCATCCTCACCGGTGGCGGCGCCGTGCTCAACGAGATCGATCCAAAGCCGGAGGACAGCATCGCCGTCGTCGGCCTCGGTGGCGTTGGCATGGCCGCCATCATTACCGCCGCTGCGCTCGGCGTGAAGGAGATCGTGGGCATCGACATGCAGAAGGACAAGTGCGAGAAAGCCATCGAAATCGGCGCTACCTCCGCGATGACCCCACAGGAAGCTGAGGAGTCCGGCAAGAAGTTCACCGCTGTCGTGGAGGCCGCCGGCCACCCGAAGGCACTGGAAACCGCCTACAAGGTCACCGCACCGGGTGGCCTGACCGTCACCGTCGGCCTGCCGGCACCGGGCTCCACCATCACCATCGACCCGCTGGTGATGACTGCCGAGGCGCGCCGCGTCCACGGCTGCTACCTGGGCTCCTCCGTCCCGTCGAAGGACATCCCGAAGTACGAGCAGCTGTGGCGTGAGGGCAAGCTCAACGCTGAGGCCCTCATCTCCGACCACATCAAGCTCGAGGACATCAACACCGCCATGGACCGCCTATCCGACGGTGTAGCACTGCGCCAGATCATCGAGTTCGACTAACCAAGGTTCGACTAAACTTCAAGCACTAAACCTCAACGAACCTCTCACCTTTCCTCACCAAGCCCCGCGCGCTTCACGCCCGCTGGGCTTGGTCCCTTTTCTTTGAAAGGAGGCCGTCATGGCCGAAACCACCGAACCCGAAGAGCAGGGCATCGGTCAAGCTTCACCCCACTGGAAGATGGGGCCCTTCGATGTCCGCCTCCCCTTCGTGCACTACCGCATGGAGTGGCCGGACTTCGCCCAAGGCTTGTTCATGTGTGTGGTGGACTTGGGCGCTATCCCCCTGATGACTGAGGCCCTCGGCATGCCTTACGAGGCGGCACTGGCCGTCGTTATGCTCAACGGCCTGCTCTACCTCACCCACCACCTCTTGGGCGACCCGGTTGTCCCGGGCTGGATTACCCCGGCGATTCCGTTGCTGACGGTCTACATCCAGACCTTCCCGGAGGGTGAGCAGCGTGTGTTGGCGCTCATCAGCTTCCAGCTCTTGCTAGGCATATTCTCATTAACGCTAGGCATAACGGGATGGGCATCGAAGGTCGTCCGACTCATTCCCTCTGGCTTGCGCTCCGGCATCGTCCTTGGCGCTGGTATCGCTGCCATCATCTCGGTGTTCCAGGAAGGCGGGCGTTTCCACTCCTTCCCCATTACCATCACCATTGCGGTGGCTGTGGCCTTCTTCCTCATGTACTCCCGTGGCTTCCAAGCCCTGCGACAGAAGGCCGCCGGTTGGCGCTTCCTGGCTTCGCTAGGCATCCTGCCTGCTATCTTCGTCGCGGTCTTCGTCGCACCGCTGGCTGGCGAGGCTCCCTGGCCGGACGTGGAGTGGGGCTTTTCAAAACCTGACTTCATGACCTTGTGGTCTGAGTACACCGTCTTCGGTGTCGGTCTTCCGCCGGCGCACATGTTCCTCACCGCTATCCCCACGGTGTTGGCTGCGTACATCGTTGTTTTCGGTGACGTCCTGCAGGCTAACGCCGTTCTCAAGGAAGCCGACCACGTCCGCACGGACGAGGCCGTGGTCTACAGTCCGTCGCGCGCGCACCTGCTCTTCGGCGGCCGCAACATGCTGATGTCCATCATCGGCCCGGACATCGCCATGTGTGGCCCGCTGTGGGCGGCGATGCACGTGGTCATCGTTGAACGCTACAAGCAGGGCAAGCGCGCCATGCGCACCATCTTTGGCGGCGCGGGCTCTTTCCGTTGGGGTACCAACACAGGCCTCCTCCTGCTGCCGATTACCTCCTTCGTGGAGCCCATCCTGCCGGTGGGCTTGGCACTGACGCTCATCATTCAGGGCTTCGTGTCTGTACGCGTGGGCATCATGGAAGCCAAGAACCAGAAGGATCTGGGTATCGCAGGCGTTACCGCCGGCGTGCTGGCCACCCAGGGTGCCGCATGGGGATTCGCCGCCGGCATCATCATGGTTCTGGTCATCTACGGCAAGGACATGTTCAAGGACGAACGCGACGGCACCATCCGCAACTTCGATGAAATCGATCCGGAAGAGGGCTTCGCCGACGCCCAAGCGGACTTCACCGAGCTGGCTGAGCTCAACGATCTGGACGCTGAGGGACGCCCGATCGATCCGAACGCCCCGAAGCCGAAGGACACCAGAAGCTAGACACCCAGAAACTAAACAGCGCGACACAGTGCCTGTGAACAGGCCTGAGTGCAAGACAATGCTCGGGCCCCGAACACGGCGCCCGCACTGCTTAGCCTCTCCTCTTTAGATGGTCCCTTTACTCTGGTCTCTTAGCAGAGTAAAGGGACCATCTTTCTCTGGTTTTCAGCACACAGATGGTCCCTCATCCCAGATGAGGGACCAAAGTAGAGAGACCAAACGAATAAGACCATCTGCGCAGTAGCGCCCGTGCGGCGGCACCGGTACGACGCCACGTGGTTAGCTAAACGCCGCCTCCCCCGTCAGCACCCGCCCCAGAATCAGCGTGTGGATCTCATCGGTGCCCTCGTAGGTGCGCACTGATTCCAGATTGGCGGCGTGGCGCAGCGGCGAGTAGTCCGCGGTGATACCGTTGCCGCCCAGGATGGTGCGGGCCTGGCGGCAAATGTCGATCGCAGTGCGGCAGTTGGCTAGCTTGCCCACCGAGATTTGGTGGGGCTCCAGCGTGCCCGCATCCTTGGCGCGGCCCAGGTTCAACGCCAGCAGCTGCCCCTTGTTCAGCTCCACCGCCATATCCACCCCTGACTTAGGCCAATTTAGTGCGGAAGTTCG
>NZ_KV805156.1:0-206907 GCF_001811545.1 Corynebacterium sp. HMSC074A09
GGCATTTCCACGTCGGTGGCATCACCAGAAGCAGCAGGCGCCTCGGACTCAGCGTCCTCAGCGGGCTTGTCTGGGGTCTCGGCAGCCTTCTCGGAGGAATCCTCAGACTCCTCAGCAGCCGGTGCGGATTCGCCTTCGTCACCGATGATGGCGATGACTGCGCCCACGTCTACGGTGTCATCTTCCTCAGCCTTGATTTCGAGGATGGTGCCGGCGACCGGGGAGGGGATTTCGGTGTCGACCTTGTCGGTGGAGACCTCGAGCAACGGCTCGTCGACCTCGACGGTGTCACCGACGGATTTCAGCCACTGGGTAATCGTGCCTTCGGTTACGGATTCGCCCAGTTCGGGCATCACAACAGAGTGTGCCATAAGTGTTAAGACTCCTCGAAAGTTGGAATTAGTGAAACGCTAGTGTTTGATTCTACAGCGTGTTTATAAAAGGTGCGCACGGGTGGGGTGAATTAGGGCATCCTCCGCACGAAGTGGCTGAAGGTGGCCTCCGGTAGGCTAAAGAGCCATGTTCAACCCCTTCCGCCGCAACAGCTCCAAGTCCCAACTGCGCCCGCCCCGCGCACCGGGGGAGACCATTCGCGCAGAAGACGCCCAAGAGCTTCAAGCCTGGGCTCAGGGACGTGCCTTTATTGAGGCCTTTATTGAACCGGAGACCGTGGTCAACGAGATGTCTGTCGTTGTGGTGGATGAAAACGGCGCCTTCATCCGCCGTCGCATTGGTGGGCCCAAAGGCATCGACGCGGTGGCTAAGCTTCTGCGCTGCGATGTCTATGACGTCGAAGAGACTGGTTACCCCCAGCGCATGCGCGAGCGCATCGAGCGAGAGCGCATTCTGCGCAAGCGGGAGGAACAACGCGAGCGCCGTCAGCGGTTTGAACAGCGACAGCAGCAGAATGGCCAGGACGGCAATTAGAAGGGTGCTGCCTAGCCAGTAATGATGGTGGCGCCTGCCTTCTCAAGCTCCTCCAGAGCGGCGGCGCCGCGGGCCTCGTCGACAGGCGCGCAGTAATCCGCCAGCACACGCACCGTGAATCCCTCCGCAAGGGCGTCGGAAGCGGTGGCGCGCACGCAGTGATCGGTAGCGATGCCCACGATGTCCACGGCGGTGATGTCGTGCTCGCGCAGCCACTCTGCCAGGGGAACGCCGTCGGCCGCGCCTTCGAAACCGGAATACGCAGCGGTATATTCACCCTTCTTGAAATAGGCCTGGGCGGGCCCGATCGCTTCGTGCATCGCGGCGCCGAAGGAATCGGCCACGCAGTGCGCGGGCCAGGTATCAACGAAGTCTGGATTCTCGGAGAAGTGGGTACCCGGATCGATGTGCCAGTCCTGCGTGGCAACGACAGTGTCGTAGGAAGGCTGGAGGGCACCGATGCGATCGGCCACCTCATTTCCGCGCTCGGTGGCGAGGGCTCCGCCGGGGCAGAAGTCATGTTGGACGTCGACAATGATGAGTGCAGGTGTCATACGTGGCAATTCTATACGCTGGGAAACGATGAAAACACCGATTCCCTTTTATCTACAGAAGATCCTTGATGGCGTTCACGATCACGATTCCGGAGAAGTCGCGGACTATATCCCGGAGCTGGCTGCCGCAAACCCCGAGCAGCTGGGTGTGGCGCTGTGCTCTGTGACGGGCCACCTCTACAGCGCCGGTGACGCAGAGACCCGCTTTACCATCCAGTCCATTTCCAAGCCCTTTGTCTACGCCCTCGCACTGAGCGAGTTCGGCCCTGACGCGGTGCGTGAGGTGGTAGGACTCGAGCCCTCGGGGCAGGCCTTCAATGAGTTATCCCTAGCCAAGGACCACCGCCCCCTGAACCCGATGATCAATGCAGGTGCCATCGTGGTCAATCAGCTGATTAATGGGGTGGAGTCGACCGTGGAGGACCGCGTGGAAAAGATCCGCGCCTTCATATCCCAGTTGGCGGGGCGCGAGGTGGACGTCGATAAGCGCCTGTGTGACTCGGAACTTGAGCACGCTGAGCGCAACCTGTCCCTGGCACATATGCTGCGCTCCTACGGCATCATCCAGGACGATGCCCACGACGCCGTGCTGTCCTATACCTCGCAGTGTGCCCTATCGGTGGACGTGCGCGACCTCGCCGTCATGACCGCGACCCTGGCTAATGGTGGCCGCCAGCCGGTAACGGGGGAGAAGATTTTGGACGCCGACGTCTGCCGCATGACGCTGGCGGTGATGAGTTCCTGCGGCATGTACGACGGTGCTGGGCGCTGGATGGCAGAGGTGGGAATCCCCGCTAAGTCCGGCGTATCCGGAGGGCTCATTGGAACGCTGCCGGGGCAGATCGGCGTGGCGACGTTTTCGCCGCGTCTCGATGAGCAGGGAAATAGCGTGCGCGGAACCGAAATCTTCCGCGAGCTCTCCTCGGACATGGGCCTGCACTTGATGTCCACGGAAAACCGCTTTGGTGTGCACCCAGTTCGCAGCGTCGACGAGGACGACGACACCGCGATTATCCGCCTGCAGGGCCACATCAACTTCACCGCCACCGAAGCCATCCTCCACGAGCTGGAGGAGCGCCAGTTCTCCGGCAAGCGCTTGGCCTTGGACTTCTCCCAGGTCTCTGGCCTGCACAAGGTGGGCCGGCGCATGCTCAAGGAAGGACTGCGCCGGCTGCGTGAGGAAGGCAACGAGGTCGCGCTTGTCGACGACGACGGGCTCGTCACCGACCGCGCCATGTCCGACGGTACGGTCCTCCCATTGGCGGATAAGGAGGACTACGTCATCGCCGGCGAAGAGGTGTGAGCGGCCTAAAGCCGCTCACACGAGGGGCCGCATGGAAGCCGCTCTGATTTAGGCTTCTGCGATCTCGCGCAGCGCTGCGACCACGGTGCGCACCGGAACTCCGGTGGCGCGCTTCGGGGTGTAGCCGCGCGGGGCGGAACCGTTCCAAGAGGGGCCGGCGATATCGATGTGGGCCCACTCGATGCCCTCGCCCACGAACTGCTTGAGGTAGGTGCCGGCGAACTCCATGCCGCCCTCGCGCTTGGCGTTGATATTGCGGATGTCTGCGGCCTGGGACTTGATCTCCTCGTCGTGCTCCTCCAGCAGCGGCATGGCCCAGGCGTTCTCGCCCACTTCGCGGCCGATTTCGGCGAGGCGATCGCGGAAAACCTCGGAGCCCATGATGCCGGAGGTGCGCGAACCCAGCGCCACGATCTGTGCGCCGGTGAGTGTCGCAGTCTCAATGAGGTAATCCGGCTTGTCCTCGCTGGCGCGCGCGATGGCGTCCGACAGCACGAGGCGGCCCTCAGCGTCGGTGTTGAGGACCTCGGAAGTCAGGCCGCCGTAGTGGGTAATGACATCTCCCGGGCGGGTAGCACCAGAGCCCGGCATGTTCTCAGCCAGCGGCAGGGTAGCGGTGATCTGAACCGGCAGCTTCAGCTTGGCCGCCGCGATGATGGTGGCCGCCATCGCAGCAGAGCCGCCCATGTCAGAGATCATGTCCCACATGCCATTGCCCGGCTTCAGGGAGATACCGCCGGTATCGAAGGTAATGCCCTTACCTACAAGAGCCACGTGTTTCTTGGCCTTCTTGGGCTTCCAGCTCAGGCGCACCAGACGCGGCGGGCGGGCAGAACCCTTGCCTACCGCGAGGATGCCGCCGAAGCCCTGCTTCTCCAGCTGCTTTTCATCGAGCACCTCGACGTCAAGACCGGCTTCCTTTGCCTGGCCGGAAAGGAATGCGGCGTAGGACTCCGGGTAGAGCTCGTTGGCGGGGGCATTCACGAGGTCGCGGGCAAGCAAGACAGACTCGGCCACGGTGCGGGCTGCCTCGAATTCTTCGGAGACAGACTTATCAGCCACCACCACGAAAGTGGCTGGTTGTTCCTTCTCCTCCAGTTCGGTGGAGCGAATGCCGCGATAAGCGTAGCCGCCGAGGATGAGACCCTCGACAGCAGCAGAAACACCGAAGTCCGCCAGGGTGGTCACGATGGTGCCCACGCCTGCGGTGGCGCGGGCCACGGAGCCGGCGGCGCGGCGCAGGGCCTCGGCGTCAAGCTCCTCTACATCGCCCAAGCCCAGCGCAATGACCTGAGCAGCGCCCGCCTTCTGCGGGGCGGGAACCTTCACGATTTCCCCGGCCTTGCCCGTCGCGCCCACGGCCGCGAGAGCCTCGTACGTCGAGCGCAGTGCGGACGAGCTGAGAAGAGAGGTGCCCGGCACCTCGAGTCCCTCCTCGCCGGCGAAGGCGGCGATCAGCAGGGCATCTGCCTGCTTCGGGGCCTTCTTGGCCAGCTCAACAGTGGGGAAAGAGCCGCGTGCGGGCAGTTCGAACGTGGAAGAAGCCACGATGTCCTCCTTGAGAAAAGTGACAATGGGATACTCCTCACACACTACCCGTGTCTATGGTGTGGAACGTAGTGGGATTACAGTGGGATTACAGTGGGAGTGGGGTGGGGTGGCAGCGGGGCTAGTGGGCTAGCCGAGTGGACTTAAGGAGTGGTGATCTAGCTAAGGCATTTCTGCATCTCTATAGGGGGCTAAGGAGTACGCTGTAATCCATGTTGAATTACACCGTGACGCGAACTGAAAACCCCACCTCCCCGAAGCGCCTGCAGGAGATTCTGGCGAACCCGGGCTTTGGTAAGTACTTCACCGACCACATGGTGACGATTGACTGGACTGAGGACAAGGGATGGCACGACGCGCAGGTACGCCCCTACGCGCCGTTTAGCATGGATCCGGCGTCCACCGTCTTCCACTATGGCCAGGCCATCTTCGAGGGCATCAAGGCCTACCGCCAGCCCGACGGCAGCATCGCCACCTTCCGCCCGGAGCAGAACGCGCAGCGTCTGCAGGCTTCCGCTGAGCGCATGGCTATGCCGCAGCTGCCAGAAGAGGAGTTCATCGAGTCCCTGCGCCAGCTTGTCGACGTCGACCAGGCCTGGGTCCCCGAAGCCGGCGGCGAGGCAGCCCTGTATTTCCGCCCTTTCATGATTGCTACCGATGTGTCCCTGGGCGTGCACCCGGCGCACTCCTACCGCTATGTCGTCATCGCCTCCCCGGCAGGCGCGTACTTCACCGGCGGCATCAAGCCGGTGTCCGTCTGGTTGTCCACCGACTACGTCCGCGCTGCTCCCGGCGGCACGGGCGCGGCCAAGTTCGCCGGCAATTATGCGGCCTCACTGCTCGCCCAGGCGCAGGCCGCGGAAAAGGGCTGCGACCAGGTGGTGTGGTTGGATGCCATCGACCGCACCTACATCGAGGAGATGGGCGGTATGAACCTGGCCTTTGTCTACGGCGAGGAGGGCAACCAAACCCTGGTGACCCCGGCGCTGTCGGGTTCGCTGCTGCCGGGCATTACGCGCGCTTCGCTTCTGCAGGTTGCTGAGGATATGGGGCTGAAGGTCGAAGAGCGCCGCATCACCTACAAGGAGTGGGAGCAGGACGTTGCTTCCGGTGCCATGGTGGAGGCCTTTGCCTGCGGCACCGCAGCCGTTATTACCCCGGTGGGCCACGTCATGGGCGACGAGACCGACTTCCACATCAACAACGATGAGGCCGGTGCTACGACGATGGCCCTGCGCGAGCGCCTCACCGGCATCCAGCGCGGGTCCGTGGAGGATACTCACGGCTGGCTGCACACGCTGGTGGAAGCGAAATAAGCACCCTGTCTAAGCGAGCTCTGCGGCTAGCTGCACCAGCGGCAAGGCCGCGAGCGCGCCGAGGGGGAAACCTTCGCTCAGGTTTAAATCAAGCAGTGGGGTTAGTCCCAGCTCCTTGAGAGCAAGCGCATACGCCGGTTCGGGGGTGGTCGTCCCTGCGCGCAGCCAGCCCTTCACGCCGGGCGCGGTGCGCTCGGCCAGGACAGCGGCGGTGGCGGCCAGGGGGCCGTCGATAAGCACCGGCGTTCGCCGCGCCGTGGCCTGCGCGATGAAACCCGCCAGCGCCGCAAGGTTTGGGGAACCGATGGTTTGCACGACCTCCCAGCCCTCCAGGTTGCGGGCGCGGAACATGGAGTCACGCACAACGCTCACGCGGGCTTTCCACATTGCATCCGTGATGCCGCTGGCCAGAGTATTCGTCCCCACAATCGCCACCGGTTCGGTATGAGTAATCCGGCCCATGACGCTGGCGGCGACGGTGTTTGCGCCGATGCCAAAATCAGACGTGATGAGCAGATCAGCGCCCGAATCGATCTCTCGGTCAGCCGTAGCCATGCCGAGTTCGATGTGTGACTCGCACTCTGCCGGGGACATAGCGGCAGAGGGGGCACCAGGCTCAGTGCTGGTGGACTCTGCGCTGCATTCGACGAAGTCGATGCCCGCTCCTGCCCGCTGCGCAGCGCTGAAGAGATTATCGCGCCACCGATCTGCATCGCTGAGGGAGTGCTCTGTGGCTTCTGCACCGTCGACAGTGGGTACAACGTTGGCATCAGCGCCCTCAAAGACGATGGCTCGGGGGCGCTGAAGGGGCTTCGCCTGCGGGGAATCCTGCGCTGCCGCCAACCACGCGGCAATTTCGGCTACGCGGTTTGGTTGAGCTGCGGTTGAAGGGCGCAGCTGGGGAACCGCGGTGAATTCAGGCATGTGTCCTCCGGTTTAGACGGTGGCTCCGCGCTCCACCTGCGGGCGCGGGGTGCGCCACTTACGCGGCTGGGAGGCGCGGGAGTACGCGTAGAAGCCTAGGCCAAAACCGGCCTCGGTGGTGCCGGGGAACTTGAGACGCACGGCGTTGTTGCACTTGCGCGCGAGCAAGAAACCTTCGACGGCAAAGACAACGATGACCGCCATCGCGCCGATAGAGATGATCTGCGACAGGCGCGGGTCCCGAGTGCTGACGAACATGAGCACCAGCAGGACGATGGCAAAGGGCATGACCCACTCGTTAATGAAGCGGCGGGAGTCTACCCAATCGCGTACGTAGCGGCGGACCTCGCCCTTATCGCGGGCGAGCAAGTAGCGCTCGTCGCCAGCGGCCATGCGCTCCTGTGCCACCTTGTTACGTTCGCGGGACTCAGCGCGCTCCTTACGCTTATATTCCTTCCATTCCGCCTTGGACATGGAAGCCTTAAGCTCCTTGCGATGCTGGTAGCGCTGCGCGTCCGACATCCCCCGGGGATCACGCTTGACGCCGCGGGCGATTTCCTGCGCATCACGCTTGGGCGTGGGGCGGCCCTTCGGCGGCGTGTAGCCCTTGCGGTGCGGTTTCTCGGCGGCGGGTTGTTCTTCCGGCGCCGGGGTGTGCTCGGCGGGGGAAGAAGTCTTGTCATCTTTTTGCCACGGAAGTTTCACGCTGTTTAGCGTACAAGGTCGCGCGGACATAACGGGAATAGGCCCGCGGGAGAGAGCGTTGTGGTGAGGGAACAGGGCACCAGTGAACCACTAGTGAACTGTGAGGCATCCTTTCTTCCTCACCTGTGAGGGGGTAGGGTGGGCTCCAGAAAAATTCCGCATATATAAGAGGAGAAATCATGACCGCTCCCGCGTCTGCAACCGGAGTTATCCTGACCGAGGCCGCTGCTGCCAAGGCAAAGTCCCTGCTTGAGCAGGAAGGCCGCGACGATCTGTCACTGCGCATTGCTGTCCAGCCAGGTGGCTGCGCGGGTCTGCGCTACCAGCTCTACTTCGATGACCGCACCTTGGATGGTGACAAGGTGGACACCATTGGCGGCGTTAACCTCGTCGTAGACAAGATGTCTATCCCGTACCTCACCGGCGCCAAGATTGACTTCTCTGACACCATTGAGGCCCAGGGCTTTACCATCGATAACCCCAACGCTGGCGGCTCCTGCGCTTGCGGTGATTCCTTCAATTAAATTCAAGTAAAGTCACGTTGACAAAACGATGAAGCCCTCGTCCGCAGTGTGCGGCGAGGGCTTCGTCAGTTTTGTTGTTTTAACTAGAGCTTCACGGGGTAGTCGCGCTGCTCTATCTTCGGGTCGATGCGGTCTTCCACGAAGATGCCATGCCAAATCATGAAGGACAGCACCGTCCACAAGCGGCGTGAGTGATCGGATACACCGTCGCGGTGCTCCTTGAGCATCTCCAGAACTTCCTTCTTGTTGAAGATGTCCTCGGTCTGGGATTCGGTAATCTGATCCTGGGCCCAGCCGTAGAGCTCATCGCCGGCCAGCCAGTGGCGCATCGGAACCGGGAAGCCCAGCTTCTTGCGGTGCAGCACGTGCGGGGGAACGATCTGCTCCATGGCCTTGCGCAGAGCGTACTTGGTCGTGCCGTGCGAAATCTTGAGCTCGTGGGGGATAGTTTCCGCGACCTTAAACACTTCCTTGTCGAGGAAGGGAACGCGCAGCTCTAGGGAGTTGGCCATGTTCATCTTGTCGGCCTTGACCAAGATGTCGCCGCGCATCCACGTAAACAGGTCGAGGTGCTGCATGCGGGCTACCGGGTCGAAGTCCTGTGATTGCGCATAGATCGGTGCGGTGACCTCGCGGTGATCCCACGACGGCTTGGCCCAGGGGAGCACCCGCTGGAGCTGCTCGAAGTTAAAGGAACGTGCATTGCCGTAATAGCGCTCCTCCATGGTCATCGAACCACGGTTGAGCAGGGACTTGCCCTTCATTCCTTCGGGGAGTACCTGTGAGAGCTTGCCCAAGCCGCGGCGCAGCGGGGAGGGGATCTTCTCGAACGGAGCTAGCGAGAGTGGCTCCTTATAGATGGTGTAGCCGCCGAAGAGTTCATCCGCACCTTCGCCGGAGAGCACCACCTTGACGTGCTTACGGGCTTCCTGGGCCACGAAGTACAAGGGGACAAGAGAAGGATCTGCTACGGGGTTGTCCAGGTACCACATGATCTTCGGGACAGCCTCGGCGTATTCCTCGGGGGAGACGATCTTGACGATGTGCTCTACACCAATGGCTGCAGCCGACTCGGCGGCGACGTCGACCTCGGAGTAGCCTTCGCGCTCGAATCCGGTGGTGAAGGTGAGGAGGTCCGGGTTGTGGCGCTTGGCCAAGGCTGCGATGGCGGTAGAGTCAATGCCGCCGGAGAGGAAGGAACCGACGGTCACATCGGCACGCATGTGCTTCTCGACGCTATCCTCCAACGCCCGGGCAATCCTATC
Source organism: Corynebacterium sp. HMSC074A09 (assembly GCF_001811545.1). NCBI lineage: Bacteria > Bacillati > Actinomycetota > Actinomycetes > Mycobacteriales > Corynebacteriaceae > Corynebacterium > Corynebacterium sp. HMSC074A09. The sequence goes on from NZ_KV805156.1 coordinate 9,067, forward strand.
GAAGAGCTTCTGCTCCTCGCCCTGCTTGACGGGTTGGATAGGGAAGCGTGGCTTGAAATAACGCTCGGAGACTACTTCTTCGCCGGGGCGAAGAGTGACGGTACAGCCAGATTCCACGCGGCGAATATTGGCGTGGAGGGACTCCGGCTCAGGCACGTACTGCAGGTCTACGTAGTGCTCGATGGCGCGCCTATCAAGGCTGAGGTCTAGACCCAGCGAATCGGCCATCGAAAGGATGCACTTCATCTCCGAGGCGAAGACTGTGCCCTCCTTGGTGGTGGCGTAGTAGAGCGGCTTGATGCCGAACTGGTCGCGGGCAGCAAACATCGTGCGCGTTTCGGTATCCCAGATAACGAAGCCAAACATGCCACGCAGGTGCTCTACGACGTCCTTACCCCAGTGGTGATAGCCCACGACGATGGGCTCGCCGTCGCCCTCGGTGTTGAAGGTATAGCCGGCGGCACTGAGCTCTTCGCGAAGTTCTACGTAGTTATAGATTTCGCCGTTGAAGGTAAGGGCATAGCGCTCGGGGTTGTCCTCGGGGCCCCAGCGGAGCGGCTGATTGGAGTGCTCGAGGTCGATGATGGATAGGCGGTTAAAGCCAAAAGCCGCATCATCGTCGTGCCAGGTTCCGGCAGCGTCCGGGCCGCGGTGGCGCATGCACTGAAGAGACTGTTCAAGAGCTTCCAGGTGCTGGGCGGCGTTGCGATCGGCGCTCAGTAGCGCGCAGAGTCCGCACATAAGCTTGCTTCTCCTTATAGATCAAGGTTCATCTCCGGAACACTTTACGGCCGCGGCCAAACGATCTGCGAACCCCGCGCCGCGTTCCCCGTTAGGGTGCGAACTTTCGGATGATGCAGGGGTGTGCGGCTTGTGAATTGGGTCATAGCCGGGAGGGGGAGGCTGGGGGAGCTGGCGTGATCTTGTGCAGGTGGGCCGGTAACATTCCGTACGTTCACTACTTATAGGGCAGGTCCAACGCCCAAACAGTCCAGCGAAAAGGCCTGAAAATCAGGCAGGATGCTCTATTCTGATTGGGTAGGAATGCTCTGTGAGTATTCGAGAAGTTTGTGTGCACAGAAAGGCAGAACACACGTGGGACAGCGTAAGCAGCGCAACCTCGGCCGTAAGGCAGGCCTAGCGGGCGTCATCGCTTTGGGCGGTCTAGCCCTTGCGGGTTGTGACGTCGCAGCGCCGACGGCAGTTGAGAACCTCCTAGGCATGGGTTGGCCGAAGGGTGTTACCCCTGAAGCGACCTCGATGTACAACTTCTGGATCTGGGTCTGGGTTGCTGCATGGATCATCGGTTTCATCATGTGGGGCCTGTTCCTCACCGCTATCTTCCGCTGGAATGCGAAGAAGGCTGAGAAGGCCGGCAAGGGCGAGTTCCCGAAGCAGCTGCAGTACAACGTGCCGCTGGAGATGGCTCTGACCATTATCCCGATTCTGATCATCATGGGCCTGTTCTTCTTCACTGTTCAGGCTCAGCAGAAGGTTACGGCGCTGGACAAGAACCCTGAGGTGACCGTGGACGTTACCGCCTTCCAGTGGAACTGGAAGTTCGGTTACGCCGAGAACAAGGTTGATGGCGAGAACTACGATGGCGCCGATGCTGAGCGTCAGAAGCTTGCCGAGGAATCCTCCCTCGACCCGGAAGGCACCCCGAACCCGAACCCGATTCACGGTAAGTCCACCGGTGACATCTCCTACCTCAACTTCAACAAGATTGAGACTGTTGGTACCACCGAAGAGGTTCCGGTTCTGGTTCTCCCGGTTGACACCCCGATCGAGTTCCGTCTCGCCTCCGGCGATGTTTCCCACTCCTTCTGGGTTCCGGAGTTCCTGTTTAAGCGCGATGCTTACTCCCACCCGGAGAACAACTCCCAGGAGCGTCGCTTCCAGGTAGAGAAGATTGAGGAAAAGGGCGCCTTCGTTGGTCGCTGTGCTGAGATGTGCGGTACCTACCACGCCATGATGAACTTTGAGATTCGCGTCGTTGACCGCGCAGACTTCAACGAGTACCTCAAGTTCCGTGAGGAGAACCCGCAGGCAACCAACGCCGAGGCTCTCGAGCACATCGGTGAAGAGCCCTACGCAGTTACCACCGCTCCGTTCAACTCTCTGCGCGACACCCGCGATGCCGACAACTTTGTCGACACCGCTGAAGCGGCATAAGAAAAGGAACTGATAGAAAATGCGTGCAACATCTAAGGTCTTTTATTCCATCGCGACCTACCTCTTCGTGTCGCTCATCGTCTACGTCATTGGCGTTAACTACGTCAAGGATGATGGCTACATGTACGGCACCGAGTGGGTCGGCATCGTGGGCTTGGTCCTCGCTATGCTGCTCTGCCTCATGCTGGGCGGCTACCTGCACTTCACCGATAACCGCTCCGACATCGCGCCGGAGGATTGGGAAGAGGCGGAGACTGAAGACGCAGCCGGTATCCTTGGCTTCTTCTCTCCGAGCTCCATCTGGCCGCTGTGCATGACCGGCTCCATCGCAGTGCTGGGTCTTGGCATCATCTTCCTCTACTTCTGGATGATTATCCTGGGCGCAGTCCTGCTCGTCACCTCCGTGACTGGCCTGTCCCTGCAGTATGGCCTTCCGAAGGAAAAGCACTAAGGCTTAACCTTTTCTGCCGCGCTTTCTAGCGTCACGACTTCTCACGCCTCCGCCACACCTCGTGGCGGAGGCTTTGTCGTTGAGAAGACTGCGTCGTAGTGCGTTGCGGAAAGTTCCCAAAAGGGAGAAAAAATTTTGATTTGGGTGGAGTGCTGGGGGAGCGGGTGGCTTGCCGAAAGTGTGTAACTCTAGGTCTGTGCTTAGAATTCCAGCACGTTAACGGCCATTTTTACGGGGGTCATCCGAAAGTTGCAGTCCTGCACTTTCGCCCGCGGGGGCGGGTGTGATTTATCTCATTGGCGTTGGTTCGAGCGGTTTCGGATTGCGGGCAAAACGTACCTCTTCTTGACCTGTTGTTGCCTCACAACTGGCGTTGCCAAGTCTCACTACCTGCAGGGATGGGGCGTCGTAAAGCGCGCTAAAAAGTTCCCGACTACTTCCTTGGAGCTCTATGGTTCGTGCCTGGGGTGAAAACTGTGAAGGTCTAGGTCGTGGCCTCAAAAAAATCGGGGGGAAATGAGATGACTTATGCGGTCAGACCAGCCATACTGTTATGCGTGACGAGCGTAGTTTCTAACCAAGGTATGGCAGCACCACGTGTTGCCGCGCTGAACCGACCCAACATGGTCAGCGTCGGCACCATCGTGTTCCTGTCTCAGGAATTGATGTTCTTTGCTGGACTGTTCGCGATGTGGTTCACCTCGCGTGCGAACGGCCAGGAGGGTGACTGGGCAGAGCACACGGCGCACATCAACGTGCCCATGGGCTTCCTCATTACGAGTGTCCTGGTCCTTTCCTCCGTGACCTCTCAGTTCGGCGTTTTCGCAGCAGAAAGGGGTGACGTTTACAAGCTCCGACTCTGGTACTCGGTAACCATCGCGTTGGGTGTTGTCTTCTTGGGCATCATGGCGTTCGAGTGGACAGAGTTGATCATGGCAGGTCTCACTGTTCAGTCCAGTGTCTTTGGTTCGGTCTTCTACATCCTGACCGGGTTCCACGCGGCACACGTGACTGCGGGTCTGATCGCCTTCGGAATTATCTTGGCGCGAATTGCCCGCTCCAAGTTCACGCCTGCACAGGCCACCGCGGCAATGGCAGTGTCTTACTACTGGCACTTCGTTGACGTTGTGTGGATCGGCGTGTTCGTAGTCATCTACCTAGTTCAGTAGGCCGTAGTCGCCGGAGAATAGCCGGCCTACAGTCATTCATCTCCATGTACGAGTTATCTAAAGGAAAATGATGGATAACATCCAGCAGTCCGCCGCAGTGGAAGACGCCACTGCCGCGGCTAAGAAGACCCGCCGTCGCCGCAAGGCGAAGCGCACGCTTGCTGGCGTCTTTGCACTGAGCATCGGTCTTACCGGCGCAGGTGTCTTGGCTTCCGCCCTGACCCCTGACGCGCAGGTGGCTACCGCTGCAAAGGATGACCAGGCACTCGTTCAAGAGGGCAAGGACATCTACGAAGTCGCTTGCATCACCTGCCACGGTGCCAACCTGCAGGGTATCCAGGACCGCGGCCCGTCCCTCGTTGGTATCGGTGCTGGCTCCGTGTACTTCCAGGTTCACTCCGGCCGTATGCCGATGATGTCGAACGACGCACAGGCTGAGCGCAAGACCCCGCGTTACACCGAGCAGCAGACGTTGGCGCTTGCCGCCTATGTTGCTGCCAACGGTGGCGGCGCTGACATCGTCTACGACGAGGATGGCTCCGTAGCGCAGGAGTCCTTGCGCGGCGCCAACTACAACGGCCAGATTCAGGCCGAGGACGTCGCCAAGGGCTCCGAGCTCTTCCGCATGAACTGCGCGTCCTGCCACAACTTCACCGGTAGGGGCGGCGCTCTGTCCTCCGGTAAGTTCGCGCCGCCGCTCGACCCGGCTAACGAGCAGGAGATCTACCAGGCAATGCTGACCGGCCCGCAGAACATGCCGAAGTTCTCCGACCGTCAGCTGACTGCAGATGAGAAGAAGGACATCATCGCCTACCTCAAGTCTGCGAAGGAAACCCCGTCTCCGGCTGGTTGGTCGCTTGGCGGCCTCGGTCCGGTGGCTGAGGGCCTGGCAATGTGGATCATCGGCATCAGCCTTCTGTGCGTTGCCGCTATGTGGATTGGATCTCGCTCATGAGCAACGTAAAGAAGAATTACTCTCGCAAAGAGCTCGATGCTATGAGCAACGACGAGCTCGCAGCCCTCGGTACCGAGCTGGACGATGTTACCGTTGCGTTCCGTAAGGAGCGCTTCCCGGTAGAGGGCGATCCCGCCGAGAAGCGTGCCGCTGCAAACGTCACCTTCTGGCTCATCATCTCCGTCCTGATGGGCATTGCCTTCCTGGCCGTCTACCTCTTCTGGCCGTGGGAGTACAAGATGCTCGGCGAGGACGGCATGTGGTGGCACACCCTCTACACGCCGTTGCTCGGCTTGACCTCTGGTCTGTGCATCCTGGGCTTGGGCTTTGCCATCGTTCAGTACGTCAAGAAGATCCTCCCCGAGGAGATCTCGGTTCAGCGCCGCCACGACGGTCCTTCCGATGAAGTCGACCGCCGCACGCTGACCGCGCTGCTGAATGACTCCTGGAACACCTCGACCTTGGGTCGTCGTAAGACCATCATGGGGCTGCTCGGTGGTGCTGGCGTTCTCTTCGGCCTTACCGTCATCGCTCCGCTGGGTGGTGCCATCAACAACCCGTGGAAGAAGCGCCACGAGTTGAACTACATGGGTGACGGCACCCTGTGGACCTCCGGTTGGACCCTGCATGAGAAGGGCGTCAAGCTCTACCTCGCTCGCGATACCGGTACTATCGCCGAAATGCACGAAGGCGAGTCCGGCTCGCACTACACCACCCGTGGCGTCACCCGCCTGGTGCGCGTGCGTCCGGAAGATCTGGCTGCAGGCGGTATGGAGACTGTCTTCCCGCTGGCTGCTGAGGATGTCAACGACGGTGCAGAGTACTCCGAGGACAAGGACGTCTACGAGAACCACATGCACTCCATCCACGGTAACCGCAACGCTGTGATGCTCATCCGCCTGCGCAACGATGATGCCAAGAAGGCTATCGAGCGCAAGGGTCAGGAAGACTTCCACTACGGCGATTACTACGCCTACTCCAAGATCTGTACCCACATTGGTTGCCCGACCTCGCTGTACGAGGCACAGACCAACCGCATTCTCTGCCCGTGCCACCAGTCGCAGTTCGACGCGTTGCACTACGGTAAGCCGGTCTTCGGCCCGGCAGCCCGTGCACTGCCGCAGCTGCCGATTGATGTGGACGATGAGGGCTACCTCATTGCTAAGGGCAACTTCATCGAGCCCGTCGGACCTGCATTCTGGGAGCGTAAGTCATAATGAGTAACAAACTTGCACAGATGGGTAACAACATGGACGAGCGGTATTCCGCTGCCGGCGTCCTGCGTACCCAGCTCAACAAAGTCTTTCCCACTCACTGGTCCTTCATGCTCGGTGAGATGGCACTGTACAGCTTCATCATCCTGTTGCTGACCGGTATCTACCTCGCGCTTTTCTTCGATCCTTCAATTACGAAGGTCATCTACGACGGTGGGTACACCCCGCTGAACGGCGTGGAGATGTCTCGCGCCTACGCAACGGCACTCGATATCTCCTTTGAGGTCCGCGGCGGTCTGTTTGTGCGCCAGATGCACCACTGGGCTGCACTCATGTTCATGATGTCCATGATTGCCCACATGCTGCGCATCTTCTTCACCGGCGCATTCCGTCGCCCGCGTGAGGCCAACTGGATTATCGGTTGCGCGCTTATCCTGCTGGGCATGGTCGAGGGCTTCCTTGGCTACTCCCTTCCGGATGACCTGCTCTCCGGTGTTGGTCTGCGAATCATGTCAGCCATCATCCTGGGTCTGCCGATCATCGGTACCTGGCTGCACTGGGCCATCTTCGGTGGCGACTTCCCGTCCGACCTCATGCTGGACCGTTTCTACATCCTGCACGTGCTGGTTATCCCGGGCATCATCCTGGGCCTTATCGCAGCACACCTCATCATGGTGTGGTTCCAGAAGCACACCCAGTTCCCTGGACCGGGTCGCGCTGAGAACAACGTCGTGGGTGTCCGTATTATGCCGGTCTTCGCCACCAAGGCAATCGGCATGGGCATGATGGTTGCTGGCGTGCTGGCGCTCATCTCCGGTCTGATGACGATTAACGCCATCTGGAACCTTGGCCCGTACAACCCGTCCCAGGTCTCCGCTGGTTCCCAGCCGGATATCTACATGCTGTGGACTGACGGTGTTGCTCGTGTCATGCCGGCATGGGAGCTCTACATCGGCAACTACACCATTCCGTCTGCGTTCTGGGTTGCACTGCTCTGTGGCCTCATGGTCGTTCTGCTCTTCGCCTACCCCTTCATTGAGAAGAAGCTGACGGGCGACGACGCTCACCACAACCTCCTGCAGCGCCCGCGTGACGTTCCGGTTCGCTCCGCTATCGGTGCAGCTGCCATCGTCTTCTTCCTGCTGGTAACGCTGTCTGGTGGTAATGACCACGTGGCACACTTCTTCCAGATCTCGCTGAATGCGATGACCTGGGTTGGCCGTATCGGTCTGATTGTCCTGCCGCCGATTGCATACTTCATGACCTACCGCATCTGCGTTGGTCTGCAGCGCTCCGACCGTGAGGTGCTGGAGCACGGTATCGAGACCGGTGTCATTAAGCAGCTGCCGAACGGTGCCTTCATCGAGGTTCACCAGCCGCTTGGTCCGGTGGACGAGCACGGCCACCCGGTTCCGCTCGAGTACGCCGGCGCTCCGGTTCCGAAGCAGCTCAACCAGCTTGGTCTGGCCGACTCCGAGACACAGGGCATCTTCTCTTCCGATGACTCCGCTATCGTCTCCCGAGTCAATGAAATTCGCCACGAGAACCACGCTGAGGAGGCGGAGATGTTCCGTCAGCTCAACGAGGCTAACCGCCGCGAAGACGAGGAGAATGGCCGCATCTAGCGCCATCACTCGCTGAAACACGCTCACAGAGCCCGTTCCTTTCTCCATCACACAGGAGAATAGGAACGGGCTTTTGCGTTCTCATTTCCTTTAGTCGCGGGGCCGCGAACTGGGCCCTTGGAGCCGGCCTGGTTCATTTGTTCATTTCGGAAGCTGAGCTAAGTCAGGAGGGCGTACTTGCACAAGGCATCTGACAAAAGGCATTTTTGGGTCTGAAGACGCCATCTGCCATGAGTAAATAGCGTTTTTAGCCGTCAGAACGCCTTACGACTGATGCCTTTTGCCAGACGCCTTTTGTCAGATGCCTCAGGCGTGTCAATAAAGGCCCCCAGACGTTGGGCGTTGGAGGAGCTCAAAGAAGGTAATCCGTTTCGCGAAGAGATGGGCAGTGCACTACGGAAAGGTCGTCGTGAACCGACCTGGGTCATGGGTGGGTGAGTAAACCTTGACGTCACTCTTGGCAGTATTGCCCAGTGTTGTTCGGCGGTGGGGCGGGATTTCTTCGCACTTAATTGGCCTACGTCAGGTTGGAGCTGTCTTGGTTGAAGAAGCATTAGACCCCGCCGCGAGCACGCTAGGTGAGCGCGAAGGGCGTCCCAGGGGAGTTCGTTAGATACAGCGTTCTTTCATGCCTAGGCCTCTAGAGCGTGTGCTTTAGGGTAGTTGTAAGGCCGTCTACGTACCCGCTGTCAGAGGAGCGGTCTGCGGGCGCCGAGCTGGGTGGGAGAGCGGGCTCGTAAGTTTTGGGTTGCTTGCCTGCCAAGGTGTTAACCCACAGTTAACCTCCTTGTAGTTTGTCTGATTTTCGGGAATCGAGGAGCGATACGGCGATGCGGAGGTCTCTCATTTGCTCGGGAGAGTGACGCGGTCGACATAAAAACCGCAGGAGAGAACCACTTTGTTGCATGGTTTCAGGAGAGGGTAGTGGGTCAAATGGGGTCGATGTGACGCCGAGTTACACGAGTGTGATGAAGGTTACATCGTATACTTTTGGACGCTCTTTGGGGCTTTAGGTCGGTGTTAAGGTCTAGCGGTGTGAAGTGAAAACCCCTCTGGGTTATTGCAGGTGAGGGCAAGTATCTGCCTGTCGTGCTTGTGTAATGAACTGGGGTCGTTGGGCGCCGTGTCGTTTAGGTTTCCATTTGATAACGGGACGGTAACGAAGCCGGTTTTACGTTTCTGACTCGACATCGCTCGTGATGATTTCGTAACCTATTCGAGACATTGAGTTACCGCCACGGTGTACACATCACCGGTGCTCAATACGAACTGAAGATTTAAGCGCCGCGTCTGGCCCCTCCTAAACATCCGGGGGCCGAGCGGAGATGGCCCTACAGGAACGGGTCATCGTCGAACGCTAGGCCCGCCCTTGGGTCAGAGCTTTTGTTCGCGTCATGTGGAGAGTAGTCATATGGATTGCCTTCTCCTAGTGAGCGAAAGTAGGCGCGCAGGAAGATTTGGAGTTTAAATTCGTGGCTAAGCACCGTCGTCAGGGCAACCTGAACACCCGTCGCATCGCATCCACTGCTGCTGTTGCTGCTACCGCAGCTGTTACCGTCCCTGCCGCTGCTAATGCGGCTGAGGTTGTCGTCCCGGAGACCGATATCCGCTTCGAGGTTGCTGGTCTGGAGAACGTCCCGAATATCAAGCAGCTGCCGAACATTGACCGTTACATCCCGGCCTTCAAGGCTGATCAGGGCGCGGGTTACGCCGCTGCTGTGGAGGCTCCGGTAGCTGAGGCTCCGGCGCCGGCACCGGTTCAGTCCGTGGGCGAGAAGGTTCTCGAGGCTGCTCGCTCCGCCGTCGGTTCCCCGTACGTCTATGGTGCCAACGGCCCGAGCGCTTTTGACTGCTCTGGTCTGACCTCGTGGGCTTATCGCCAGGCTGGCGTGTCCATTCCGCGCACCTCCCAGGCGCAGGCTTCTGCGGGTACCCCGGTGTCCCTCGATGCCCTGCAGCCGGGCGACATCATCGTCTACTACTCCGGTGCATCCCACGTTGGTATCTACACCGGCCACGGCACCATCATTGACGCGCTGAACTCCGGCACCCCGGTCGGCGAGCGCTCCCTGAACTACATGCCGATTCACTCCGCTGTTCGCTTCTAAGCGAACCTGGCGGTTTGGCTAACCCCTTCCGCTGCTCTTGCCATGTTGATGGCGAGGGTGGGGAAGGGGTTCGGCTATTCTAGAAGCCGTTATGCTTTTCCTTGACTGAGGGTATAATTCAGTCATCTATTAACCTTCTCTTAGTTTCGGGGGTATTCATGTCGCGTCGTGGCATTGCGTGTGCCGTCGCTGCAATCGTTGTGGGTGCGGCTCCGGTGGTCGTCCTGTCGCAATCTGCAGTGGCTCAAGAGTTCCTCCAGGAGCAACCGCAAGAAGCGGCAGGGGAGCAGGCACCCGAGGATCTGAGCGATCTCATTGAGCGCATGGCGGACGTCGCCCAGCGGGTTTCTGCCAAGGGTGAGGAAGTCAAGGGGCTTGAGGATGAGCTCGCAGAATCGGAGAAGGAGATCGGCGAGCTGGAACGCAAGGCTGAGGAGGCGCAGCGCAATTCCGAAGACGCCTCCGTGGTTGTCGCTGAGCAACAGCAGCGGATCGATTCCCTGGCGCAATCGCGCTACCGCCGAAGCGCGGCAACGCCAGTGTCGGCAGCCCTTGATGCCAACGACGTAGCCAGTGCGGTCGAGCGCATGGGGTACCTGGGGGCTTTGACGAGGGCTGCCAAGCGTGAAGAGGAAGCCATGGTGGCTGCCGCCGCCGCGGCCGACGAGGCGCATCAGCAGGCAGTCGATGCTACTGAGGAAGCGCGCCTCAAGCGCGACGAGCTGCAGGCACAGCGCGATGCGGTTCTCAAGGAGCAGGCTGACCTGGAAGAGCAGCAGAAGGAGCTCGAAACCAAGGTTGATGGCTTGAGCCCCGAGGCGCGCCAGGCATGGGTTGAGCACTTTGGCGGCTCTGCCGACCTTGACCTAGCTGCGTTGGCCGATGGTTCGGGGTCCGCCGCTGTCCAAGCAGCACTCACCCGAATTGGCGCCCCGTATGGTTGGGGTGCAACGGGACCTGATGTGTTCGATTGCTCCGGCCTGATGGTGTGGAGCTATCAGCAGATGGGGAAGAGCATCCCGCGCACCTCGCAGGCGCAGATTGCCGGCGGCACCCCAGTACCGATCGATGAACTACAGCCCGGAGACATTGTGGGCTATTACGCCGGCATTACCCACGTGGGAATGTATATCGGCGACGGTCAGGTGGTTCACGCCTCCACCTATGGCGTTCCCGTGGCAGTGGTGCCGCTTCATTCCATGCCCGTTCAAGGCGCCGTCCGCTACTAGGCCATGGCGCGCACACTCCTAGTAACGAATGATTTCCCGCCCACCATCGGCGGGATTCAGTCTTATCTTCGAGATTTTCTGGCAACCCTCAACCCGGAGGACGTCGTCGTCTTCGCCTCGACCCAAGATGGTGACGCCGCCGCCGAGTATGACGCGACGCTGCCGTATACCGTGGTTCGCTGGCCACGCACCATCATGCTTCCGACACCAGCCACCGCGCGCCGGATGCAGAGTCTGATTCGTGAATACGATATCGAGACCGTGTGGTTTGGGGCGGCGGCCCCGCTTGCCCTTATGGCGTCGGCGGCCCGGGCGGCGGGCGCTCGCCGGATCGTTGCCACGACGCACGGTCACGAGGTGGGCTGGTCCATGCTTCCCATAGCCCGGCAGGCCCTGCGTCGCATTGGTCAGCATGCCGATGTCATCACGTATATCTCGGACTACACGCGTACCAGGTTGGAACCCGCGTTTGGTACCCATGCGCGCTGGGTGCACTTGCCTTCTGCGGTTAATCTGGAAGACTTCACTCCGGCCACGGAGGGAGAAAAGCAGAGCGCGCGGGAGCGCTTTGGACTCGGCCCAGGGCCCGTCATCGTGTGCATCTCCCGCTTGGTTCCCCGCAAAGGCCAGGACCAGCTCTTGCGGGCGATGCCGGCGGTACGGGCACGCTTCCCGGACGCCCAGGTACTCATCATCGGTCGCGGACGCTATGAGCAGACACTGCGCGAGCTAGCGCGTCTGTACTGCCCCGACGCGGTGTTGCAGGAGGCGCGGGACACCGAAGAATTGCAGTTGGCGCTTCATGCTGCCGATGTGTTTGCCATGCCGGCGCGCACGCGGGGTGGGGGACTCGACGTCGAGGGCCTCGGCATCGTTTACCTAGAAGCACAAGCGGCGGGGTTGCCGGTCATTGCGGGTGACTCCGGTGGTGCACCGGAAACAGTAACGTCCGAGACCGGCATCGTCGTGCGCGGCTCCTCAGTTCTGGAACTTGAGCAGGCCTTGTGCACGTTGCTTGGCGACGTCCCCGGGGCCCGCCGCATGGGGGCGGCAGGGCGCCGTCACGTGGAGGAGCACTGGACGTGGGAAATCATGGGCGCACGATTGCGTGAGGTTCTGGAATGTGATCGTGGGCAGGCCGGGGTATATCCTACTAGTCATGCTTGAACACACTTCCTCCGCTGACGGTGGCCACAGCGGCCTCACCATCGGGTTCGATATTGGTGGAACCAACTTACGGGCCGCGGTGATTAATCCCGCCGGAGAGATTGTGGATTCGACAAGCGTCCCCACGGCCAGGGAAGCGCAGACACTCGAAGATGACATCGTGCGCTGCGTAGACAACTTGGCAGCATCCCATGACATCGAGGCCGTGGGCCTTGCCCTCGCGGGCTTTTTGGATCCCGAGTGTGAAGTTGTCCGCTTCGCCCCGCATTTGCCGTGGCGTAACGCCCCAGTACGCGAGATCCTCAGCAGGCGTTTGGACGTGCCGGTCCGCCTTGAGCATGACGCCAATTCAGCCGCGTGGGGCGAATGGCGCTTTGGCGCTGGGCGCGGTGCGAAAGAATGGGTTTTCTTTGCTGTGGGAACGGGCATTGGCGCCACGCTTTTTACTGAGGGAAAAATCTACCGTGGAGCTTTCGGCACCGCCCCGGAGTTCGGGCACCTTGTTGTGTCGCCAGGCGGGCGCCTCTGCCCCTGCGGCAAGCGCGGGTGCTTAGAGCGCTACGCTTCCGGAACCGCTTTGCCGGACACCTGCGCAGAGCTGCGCGGCGAGTATGACACCACCTTGCCGGAGAATCCCTCCGGCGAGGAGATCACCGCAGCAGCTAGGCAGGGCGATCCGCTGGGGATAGCTGTCATGGAGAACTTCGGTCAGTGGCTCGGGCAAGGGTTGTCCATGGTGGCAGATGTGCTCGACCCAGAGCTCATCGTGATTGGCGGCGGGGTGTCCAAGGACGCGGATTTGTACCTGGATCGGGCGCGGGATGCCATGGCTCGGCAGATCGTCGGAGCCGGTCACAGGCCTTTGGCCCGAGTGGCAACCGCGAAGTTGGGTTCGGCGGCAGGTATGATCGGAGTCGCTGATCTCGCCCGCCAGGAGCACCGAGGTTAACACCGCACATTTTTCTTTCACCGAGCAGCACTGCTTGCTCGGCACACACAGATAGGACTATAAGCGATGCGAAACAAGTGGTACTGGGCCTTTAAGCACATCTTTTTCGGCCCGGCCCTTCGAGTGTGGAACCGCCCATGGTCCGAAGGCATGGATCGCATCCCGGAGTCTAGTCCGGCAATCTTGGCATCCTCCCATCAAGCGGTGATGGACTCCTTCTACTTCCCGCTGTTGTGCCCGCGGCAGATCACCTTCTTGGCAAAGAGTGAGTACTTCACCACCCCCGGTTTCGTTGGCCGCCTGCAAAAGTGGTTCTTTAGCTCCGTGGGGCAGGTGCCGATTGATCGCGTCAACAAGGACGCCGGTGACGCGATGCTGGTGAGCGCACAAAAAATTATGGGCCGCGGGGATCTCTTCGGTATTTACCCGGAGGGGACTCGTTCGCCCGATGGGCGCATCTACAAGGGACGCACCGGTATGGCCCGCATCGCGCTAACCACCGGTGAGACAGTAATACCGATCGCCATGCTCAACACCCGTAAGGCTAATCCAATCGGTTCGTGGGTTCCGCGTCCGGTGCGTGTCGGCATGCGCGTTGGCGAACCCATCGACCCCCACGCATGGGCCGCTGAGCGCAACCTTGATCCGCAGGATCACGCCACCGTGCGTGCTTTCACGGACTACGTGATGAAGCAGTTGTCTGAGCTGTCCGGTGAGCCGTACGTCGACGTCTATGCCTCCGACGTGAAGGCGTCCCTGCAAGCTGGGCACGGCTACCCGGAAGGGGCCGAGCCCAGTTCGGAGGCGCGGTAGTCAGTGACTTCCTCCCCGTCTCAACGCTTAGCGTGGCCTGATGTAGCAAAAGGGATTTCCATCCTGGGCGTCGTGCTGTTGCACATCACGCTTACGGTTCCAGAATCGAAGGACACGTGGTTGGCCGCTTTCAACGTGTGGCTCGACCCACTGCGCCTGCCCCTGTTCTTTTTGGTGAGCGGGTTCTTCGCGCAAAAGGTTTTTCGCTTTAGCTTCGCAGAACTCTTTACTCGCCGCCTGTGGTACTTCCTTGTTCCTTATGTGGTGTGGATGCTGGTTGAACAGCAGACCAAGCGCGTGGAGTACCACTGGGTATTCGGGGATCCCGTTTTCGATTTCAGCCAGATGACGGCCAGCCTGCTCGTGGGCCATTCCATGGCGTGGTTCCTGCATTCACTGATTCTGTTTAATCTTTTTCTGTGGTGCGTACGCAAGCTCCCCGGGTGGGCGGCGCTAGCGCTGAGTTTTAGCCCTATTCTGTTCATCGCATGGCAGGCACAGTTCACCTCGATCGCGAAGGCCATTATGTTCCTTCCTGTCTTTGTCGCCGCTGCTTGTTTCCGGGATGCAATCTCCGCCTTCGCTTCCGCTATCGAGGCTCCCTTCAAAGGCGAGTGGGATTACCGGAGCTTTTGGGCGTATTCCGGCATGGTTGGGGCCTACGCCATCGGGTTCTTTATCCGCCGCACGTGGGATAGCTACGCTGGGGCCGTCGAGGTCACGTGGTTGTTGCCAGGCACGGAGGCGCTGGTGAGAGATGACGTCCATATTCTCGTGCGCATGGTAGAGCAGTTCTTCGAGGTTCCGGTGGGAATTGCGGTGGCGGTGGCCGTGTCCTATATACCGGTCCTATCCACCGGACTGCGGTTTATCGGCTCCCACACGCTGCCCATCTACCTCGGTCACCCCATTGGACTTACCGTCCTCTATGGCTACCCCATGGCGCTCAACCCGCGCGAGGTAAGCCTGGCAGGCCAGTGGCCGTTAGAAAATACCTGGTTCTGGCTCAGCATGTGCTTTGTTTATTGCGCGATTGCGTCGTTGGTCCTGTGGGCCTTGGGCAAGGTGCCCGTTGTGGGCTGGACGCTGAAGCCGCCGCCGATCGGTACGAGTAGGCGAACCACGGAACCGCCCTCGGCGGGCTTGAGCTTGAGCCAGAAACTCACTGCGACAAGGAACGCCACGACAAAGAAATAGTCGTTACCTGGAGCCTGCTGCCACCAGGACCACTCCAGTTCCAGCTGCTCGCCGTGCGGGACAAGCCAGTGGCCGCGGGCTAGCAGCACGAACCACGTGAGGCCTGCGAGGAACCAGCAGCGGCGCGCGGTGAGGTAGACCGCGGCTAGGCACAGCCACGTGAAATGGTGGGACCATGAGACCGGGGAGCACAGCAGCGCCGCCGTGGAGGCCAGTAACACGAGTTCTATCTCTGAGGATGTGTGCTCCATGACCCACCACAAGACTGCGACGATGAGAGCGCAGCCAATCAACCACAGGCCCGATGCTTCCTCGGGACTAACACGGCTGAGCAAGCCTCGGAGGGATTGGTTGCTGGAATAGGACAGCGTGCCGATTCGGGAGGAGTCCCGGAGGATGTCAGTCCAGTACGCCGCAGAGCTTGCAGGGGAGGCGAGGTAGCCCACCACACCGCAGGCGATGAAGGCACCTATCGCCGTGGCGAGGGCACGCCAGTCGCGGCGAACGAAAAAGACCGCGAGGAAGACCGCCGGGGTGAGCTTGATCGCCATAGCAATGCCGGTCAGCACACCTCGCCACGGGGAGCGTGGTCTGAGCAGCAGGCAGTCGACAACGACGGCCGCGGTCAGCAGGAGATTCACTTGGCCGAAGCTGAAATTCTCGGTAATCGGTTCGGTGAGTGCGCAGGCGAGCAGCGCCCACGTGGCCCACCAGTCGGGGCGGTCAACGTCGCAGCACCGCGAGATAACGGCGTAGAGACATGCCCAGAGCGCACCGAGCGACGCCGCAGTAAGAAGGAGAGATAGCGGCCACAGCGGCATCCACGACACCAAGGCAAAGAGCGCTGCAGCAAAAGGCGGGTAAGTAAAAGGCAGCGACACTCCGTTGCCGAGAACGTAGCTTTGCGCGTAGAGATTCTCCCCGCGGAGCAGGGCCTGCCCTCCCTCTCGGTAGACATCGAGGTCAACGTGGTAAAACGGCACAATTCCCCCGCTGTTTAGTGAGGCCGCAAGATGGATAGTCCACGGCACCGTTGCCAGCCCCACCAGAAGGAGAGGAAGGAGGGACGAGGAGAGAGCTTTCTTCACGCAGCTGAGTATAGGCCCCCAGTGGCACGGCTCCTCTAGGCAGCAGACTAGGATACGGGGCGTGCGCTACTTCTACGACACCGAGTTCATCGAGGACGGATCGACCATTGAGCTGGTCTCCATCGGCGTTGTCGGAGAAGATGGAAGCGAGTACTACGCGGTATCTACTGACTTCGATCCGGGCAAGGCCAACGCGTGGGTACGCGACAATGTGCTGGACAAGCTCCCGAGCCCGGCGGATCCGGTCTGGAAATCGCGTGAGACCATCCGCGAGGATCTCCTGGAATTCTTGGGCCGCCACTCTACCCCCATCGAACTGTGGGCCTGGGTAGGGGCTTATGACCACGTGGTTCTTGCGCAACTATGGGGGGACATGGCCAGCCTGCCCAAGGGGATGCCGCGCTACACCCGGGAGCTGAAGCAGTATTGGGAGTTCGCCGGCCGTCCCAAGCTACCTCCCGTGCCTAACGGTAACCACGACGCGTTGGTCGACGCCCGCCATAACCTGGCCAAGTTTCGCATCTGTGAGCAGCACTTGCCGCTGACTCGGGGCAACCGCGTGAGCTAATCGTGAATTAATACCGTGACCTAAAAGTCCATTAACTAACGCGCGACAGGCCCAAGATGGTTAAATACTGGGTGTGAGTTGGACAGTAGATATTCCCAAAGAAGTACTTCCTGATCTGCCGCCGCTGCCGGAGGGGATCAATGAGAAGTTCCAGGACGCCATTGCCCGCGAGGCAAAGCAGCAGCCCAGCTGGGATCAGCTGCAGGCTGATAACGTGCGAAAGATCCTGGAATCCGTCCCACCGATCGTCGTGGCCCCCGAGATTGAGGAGCTCAAGCGCAAACTTGCCGACGTCGCCTTGGGCAACGCCTTCCTTCTCCAGGGAGGCGACTGCGCGGAGACCTTTGAGTCCAACACGGAACCGCACATCCGCGGCAACATCAAGACGCTGCTGCAGATGGCCGTCGTCTTGACGTACGGCGCTTCCACTCCGGTGGTGAAGTTGGGCCGTATTGCCGGCCAGTACGCCAAGCCGCGTTCCTCCGATCTGGATGCCAACGGTCTGTACAACTACCGCGGTGACATCGTCAACGGCGTGGAGGCCAACGAGGAATCCCGCCGTCACGATCCCGCCCGCATGATTCGCGCCTACGCAAACTCCTCGGCGGCAATGAACCTGGTTCGCGCGCTGACGCACTCCGGAACCGCGGACCTGTACCGCCTCCACGAATGGAACCGAGAGTTCGTGGCCAACTCCCCGGCGGGTGCTCGCTACCAGGCCTTGGCTGATGAGATTGAAAACGGCCTGGCCTTCATGAACGCCTGTGGGGTGTCGGATGAGACCCTGCGTTCGGCGGAGATTTACTGCTCCCACGAGGCCTTGCTGAAGGATTACGAGCGTTCCATGCTGCGCTTGGGTACGGACTCTAACGGCGAGACCAAGCTTTATGACCTGTCCGCGCACCAGCTGTGGATTGGTGAGCGTACCCGTGGTCTCGACGACTTCCACGTGGCGTTTGCTTCCATCATCGGCAACCCCGTGGGAATCAAGCTTGGCCCCGGCGTGACGCCGGAGCAGGCAGTGGAGTACGCGGAGAAGCTTGACCCGAACCGCGAGCCCGGCCGCCTCACCATGATCGCGCGCATGGGCCACGATAAGGTGCGCTCCGTGCTGCCCCCGATCATCAAGGCAGTGGAGGACTCCGGCCACAAGGTGGTGTGGCAGTCCGATCCGATGCACGGAAACACCTTCACGGCGTCGAACGGTTACAAGACCCGCCACTTCGACAAGATCGTCGACGAGGTCCAGGGCTTCTTCGAGGTGCACCGCGAGCTGGGTACCCACCCGGGCGGCGTGCACCTGGAGTTCACCGGTGAGGACGTCACCGAGTGCCTCGGCGGCGCTGAGGACATCACGGACGTGGACCTGCCGGGTCGCTACGAGTCTGCCGTGGACCCGCGCCTGAACACCCAGCAATCGCTGGAGCTGTCCTTCCTCATCGCAGAAATGCTGCGCAACTAGAGTCTGCGCAGCGTCTAGCTGCGCAGACTAGTACGGCCTCCAGAGAATCGGCCAGGTGCCGTATTCTCCGGAGCCAAACCACCAGGCGGCCACGGCGACAGCCAAGGTGGCGAGGCCGACGAGGACGAGGAACCCGATGAGCCCGACCGCGCTGCGGTTGCTCAACGGACGTTCCTCCGGCTCCTCTTCGGCCCCGGCCGCATATGGTTCTGGCACGGCGGGGGAGGGCGCCGGGGTGTCTACCGGTGCGGCAGGCAGGGGGAAAGCGTCCTCGCGGGTTTCCGCCCGTGTTTCACGCGTGGGGGAATCGGGCGAGGGGATTGCAGAGGTCGCTTCGAAGACACGCGTATTGTCTGTTCCCGAAAAGTCTGTAGGTACTGCAGCGGTACGTGCGGCGGCCGAGTTTCGCGGGACGGGGACCGTGAACTGTGGCAGTTGCAGCTCCCGGGAAACGTCATCCAAAGCATCCAGGAATTCACCCGCGTCTGCAAAGCGTTCGGCTGGGTTACGTGCGGTGGCGGTGGCCACGAGGGCGTCGAAAAGCATCGGCACCCCCTCAATGCGTGAAGATGGTGCCACCACATCCGCGTGCACGCGCGCGGTGGCGTGCGCAAGCGGGGTATCACCGTGGAAGGGGACTGTGCCCGTCAGCAACTCGAACAGGACGATTCCGGCCGAGTAGACATCGGAAGCCGGCGTGATATCCGCGCCAGTGACTTGCTCGGGGGAGAGGTAGCTGACGGTGCCGACGATCTGGCCGGAGCTATCATGCTCCGCCTTTGCGGAGCGCACCAAGCCGAAGTCACCCACCTTGACTCGGTGGTTATCGGTGATGAGAACGTTATCCGGCTTGATATCGCGGTGCACGAGGCCGGCGTGGTGGACTTCGGTGAGCCCGGCCAAGACCGAGTGCATCACGCCGGCCGCAGCGTGCGGCGGCATGGGTCCGCGTTCCGCAAGGAGCTCGCGCAACGTGCCGCCGGTGATGAGCTCCATGATGAGATAGATGGGCAAACCATCCGCGGAAAAGTCATGCACGGCGACGAGATTGGGGTGGCTCAGCTGCGCCATCGCGCGGGCCTCGCGCTTAAAGCGGGTGACGAAGACGGGGTCGTCGTGATAGCGCTCATCCATCACCTTGGCAGCTACTGCGCGGCCCAAACGCATGTCCACGCAGCGATACACAGTGGACATGCCGCCGCGAGCGATCGGCTGATCAATGCGGTAGCGTCCTTCAAGAATGTCGCCCACGTTCAGCCTTGTCA
Source organism: Corynebacterium sp. HMSC074A09 (assembly GCF_001811545.1). Lineage (NCBI taxonomy): Bacteria > Bacillati > Actinomycetota > Actinomycetes > Mycobacteriales > Corynebacteriaceae > Corynebacterium > Corynebacterium sp. HMSC074A09. The sequence continues at coordinate 28,502 of NZ_KV805156.1, forward strand.
TGGGTTCCAGTATGGTCGATCCTCTCCTCAAAGTGTGATCCCGCTACAGTTGTGTCTGTGACTAATTCTGCGAACCCTGAAGAGAATTCCCATCCCGAGCTTCCGCAACTTCTCGCCGGAGAGAAGCTGCTGACGCTTAAAGAGGTAGCTGAAAAACTCGATCTGCCCATTACTCGCGTCTTCGATCTGCTCAATGCCCGGAAGTTCATCGCGTGGCGGGACGCCGAAGGCCAGCGCCTCGTCCCGGAAGCGTTTTTCAATGCCAAGGGCGTCATTTCCAAGCACGTGTCCGGCGTCATCACTGTTCTTTCGGACAACGGCTGGGGTGACAACGAGATCCTGGCGCATCTTTTTACCGAGGACGAGTCCCTACCGGGCCGCCCCATCGACGCGCTGCACGGCCACCTCGCGCGGGAGGTTATACGGCGCGCGCAGGCTTCGGCGTTTTAGACGGCGCATCAGCACCAGGCGCAGTTGGTTCAGCGGCGGTGCGTGGAACACCATCGAAAATCCACTGTGTGGCCAACCATGCCACGACCACCATGGCAATCACCCAGAACCAGTTGTAGAGCTGGTGATTACCGTCGCCGGCGAAGGCCACACCAATAAAGAGAGCTGCGCCGGTGGTGAGCTTGATGAGCGGTAGTGGTGGGCGAAAGGTTCCCATGAGCGTGAGTACTGAGGCGTAGTACCACGGCAGCGTCACAGAGTTGAAGACGAACGCCACCTGGTAGGCCGCGGCCGTGGCGGCAATGGCGCGGCGCACGCCCGTGCGCCCCCACCACCACACAAGGACAAGGCCCAGGAGCATCAGGAGCATCGCGGCCGAGCGCAGCACGGTGAGCACGCCGTTATAGGTGGTATCGGGGGAGAAGACCTGGATGAGCGGAACGAGAATATCGGCAAGCAAGGTGGGGCCGGCCAAGGGGTTGATGACCTTAGAATTACCACTGATCTGAGACAGCCAACCCCACGAGCTTCCCGACGCCCATGTGATCGCCGCCACCGCCAACGCGACCTCCGCCACGGCGATAACGCCGGATAGTAGGAAGAACCCGACGCGCTTGAGCGGCTTCGTTCCCTTCGGCGCCCAGTGATGCAGCATGAGCCACACGATGAACGGCGCGGCGAAGACGGCGGTGGCCTTGAGGGACACTGCCACGCCAACGAGTATGAGGCTGAGGTGGAACTTGTGGTGCACAGCAGCGAGAAGGCCCAGCGATACCAGCCCCACCATGACTGATTCGTTGTGCATGCCGCCGATGAGGTGCAAAACCATCACCGGATTCGCCACTCCCAACCAGAGTGCTAGGGCGGGATCGCCGCCGATGCTTCGGGCTAGGCGTGGAATTGACCAGGCGATGGCTGCAAAACCAAGGACGGAAATTGCCTTGTAGACGATGATGCCCGCAGCAACGTTATCGCCCACCAGGTGGGTTACCCCGTTGCCCATCCACAGGTGTAGCGGCCCGTAGGGCGTAGTGGTGTTGCGCCAGTCGTGAGAGACCTCAAGCAGGAAGGGACCGGGGTTAACGGCTGCGCCCTCGACGTAGGGGTCGAAACCATCGCGCACCATCGCGCCTTGCATCAGGTAGGAGTACACGTCCCGGGAAGCCAGCGGTGCGGCGCACAGCAGCGGGGTGACCCAGCAGATCAACATCCGGCGGATGTCTGCCAGTGCGCCGTCTGGTTGCGGGTTCTTGAGCTGTGGGGCAATGAAGTGGCGGCCCGCCAACACCCATGCGGCGACGAGGCCAAACAGGCCAACCCAGTAGAGGACCATGCCAATGTTGCGGCCGTGGCCATAGGCAAGGAAGCTGATGTTGAGCGCCTCAAGAAAACCTCCGCGATTCCGGGTCGCGCCGCCGGAGAAGGAGGCGAGCGCCAGGACGATCGCAGAGACGATGCCCAGTGGCAGGGGATGGGGAATGCGCAGGGGCACGCGCGTGGATGCGGAGCGAGCCATGCTACATCCGGCGGGCCGTGGACTTGTGAGCAAGTTCTTCCAAAACCGCTGTGACCTCGGGGTCAACCTGCGCGTTGTGCAGATGATCGAGGCCGGAACGCGTGAGATCGCTGATGCGCTGCTCGACGACGTCCGGCGCACCGGAATCAGCAATGATCTGCGCCATGCGGGCAATGTCTGCGGGGTCCTCCGTCTGGCCGATGAGGCGGCGAAGCTCAGCGGCGGCTGCGGGATCGGTGGCGTCCGCGCGCTGTAGGGCCAGCGACAACAGAACCGTGCGCTTGCCTTCGCGCAGATCGTCTCCGGCGGGCTTGCCGGTGATAGCCGGGTCACCGAAGACGCCGAGCAAATCATCGCGCAGCTGGAAGGCGACGCCGATGTCCTGGCCGTAACCGCGGAAGGCAGCAACGAGTTTCTCGGGTGCGCCCGCTATAACGGCGCCCAGATGGAGGGGGCGCTCGATGGTGTACGCGGCAGTCTTGAACCGGTTCACCGAGTCCGCCAACGTGGCGTCCTCGGAGCCGGCGGCTTCCAGGGAGATGTCCAGAATCTGGCCGCCGATGACTTCGCGGCGCATCGCCCGCCATGGTGCGCGGGCGCGCGCCAGCGCCTCGGGGCTCAGGCCGGAATCTTGAAGCATGTCTTCCGCCCAGACCAGGGCCATGTCACCGATGAGGATGGCCAGCGATTGCCCGAAGAAATCAGCGTCGCCGCTGAGCCCGAGCTCGCGGTGGCGAGCAGCAACGCCGCGATGGACAGTGGGGTTGCCGCGCCGGGTATCGGAAGCATCCACGATGTCGTCGTGGATAAGTGCACAAGCCTGAATGAACTCCAAGGACGAGGCAGCGCGGAGCATTGCCTGCGGGGACTCAGTGCCGTCGAGCCCGTGCGCACCGACAAAACCTGCCCACGCGTAGAGGGGGCGAATGCGCTTGCCGCCGTCCAGGACGAAGGAATCCAAATAGGAGATCGCGTCGGCCACCGGAGAGCCGATGGCCGCGATGGCGTCGCGCTGACTGTCCAAGAAAAGCTTAAGCTCCTCGCGCACGGCTGCGGGGATGTCGTTCAAGGAAGGTATCTGCGGTGTAGTCACGCCTGCTACTTTACCTGGGTAGCTATGCCGGCTTGCCGCCAGGTTAAGCGGTGTCGGCTGGTGTCAGCGGCACCGTCGATTGCAGGATGGCGAAGGGGCGCGCATCGGCGGGGTAGTAGAGCTGGCGAAGGAAATCACTAAATCCCATCTTGCGGTAGAGGCCGAAGGCGGAGTTTGCCTCGTTGGGAACTTCCGGAGTGGAAAGCAGGATGTAGCGCGCGGGAAGGTTCCACGCCAAGGCTTCGAGCAGTGCGCGCCCTAAGCCGCGACCCTGTTCTTCAGGCAGCACGTGAATCTCCGCCAGCTCGAAATAGTTGTGGAGAATGTCTTCTTGTTCCGGGGTCGGTCCGCCACTGGCGGTGAGCGCTCGGCGAAGCTGTTTGTCCCACCACGTGTCCGGAGAGCCAAAGAATCCGTAGGCAAAGCCTGCAATGCCGTAGTCGGTGGTGGCCGCGACGCAGGAAAACCCTGGGCGTATGAGATCTGCGCGCCACCGCGAGATAGAGACGTCGCGCACTGACTGGCTATAGCCCATTGCCGCGATGTAGATATCCACCAAGCGCGGGACAGCAATGGCGAACTCTTGGGGGCTTAGGCGGCGCAGCGTGTAACTCACATCTCTAATAACAGCAGATTCTTCAGGCATGTGAAAGCGCACAGAGAAACTATCTTCTGCACATCCAACCGCCATGGAGTCAGAGTACGTGTTCGAAAAGAGAAGAAATATCGCCCATCCCTATTGTTTAAATCGAACACATGAACTAAAATTAGAGGTGGATGTACGAAGGTGGTTTTACGGTGAGTCTCATCAGCGAACAGCAGCAGAAAGTCAACAGCACAGTCTTCATTGACAAGCTCAGGAAGCAGCCCAAGGAGGAGAGGTTATGGCACAGGTAATTTCAGCAACGGCAGCGGCTCGGGGCCGGAACAGGGAGGCGATGCAGCGCGTGCGCCGTGACCGCTTCCTCGGTCAAGCGTTGGATCTGTTGGTGGATGCGCGCCGTAGCGCTGCGGAGGGGCGGTTCGAGGACGCTCTTGAAATGGCATACCGCGCCTCGCTTCGTGCTGCGGGCGCGCGTGTGGCGGCGTCTGCGGTGTCGCGCCGTCGGCGCTTGCCTACCTCTGCATGGGAGCAGGTAGCTCTTATCGGTCCGGCGGATGCTCAATGGGCCGCAGAATTCACAGACTATTCCCGCGTGCGCTCGCGCGTGGCCTCCGGAATGGATCCGGTGCCCGCTGCGGATACGGTCTACCAGTACTTGGCGCTTGCCACACGTTACGTGGACGCGACCGAATCTGAGCTGGGCTTCGGTGGGCTGGCCGCCTAGTGAGGGCGTGATTGCTCCGGTAGCAGGGGTGCAGGGATGCCCAAAAACTATGGACTGTCTTTGTGGGAACTATCTCGCTATCCTTGACGTTATAGAGGTAGTAAACATAGTTCCCAGTTCCACTACCTAAACCCAAATCATTACGGAGGACGCTGTGGCCCTTTCTGAGCACGAACAGCAAGCGCTGCGTGAAATTGAACAATCGTTGCTGGCCAACGATCCTGATTTTGGCGCGTCTGTGTCCGGTGAAACTTCTTTCGGCGGCAACTCGGGTGCCATCACCCTCCGTGGGGTGGCCTTAATCGTTGTCGGTCTGTGCATGATGGTGGGCGGAATCGCGTTGGCCCAGCAGTCCCTGTGGTTCGTTATCCTCTCCGTACTTGGCTTTTTGGTCATGTTTGGATCCGGTGTGTGGATGCTGCGCGGAAATTCGGAAGATTCTCTGGTTGCCGCCGGCGCACCAGCATCCGCTAAGCGGCGCAACAAGCAGTCTAGGAAGGCTGGCAGTGACGTTGGAAACCGCCTTGAAGATAGCTTCCGCCGCCGTTTCGAAGGAAACTAAGCTCTAAGAACGCATAAAGCCCAAGAAACGTACCAGCAGCCCTCCGCTCTACTGAGAGTCGGAGGGCTGTGGCACGATGACATTGGCCATCGCATACAGGGTGTGTGGCACACGGGGGAGTTGCTTTGGCGAGCGGTCTGCCAATTCCGACGCGCGAACGAAGGCGGCGTTGATCGGCGAGAGTTTCGTTGTGGAGGCCTCAGGGTAGAACTCTCAACGATCGAAGTAAAGCCCTCATGCGATTGCTGCACCGCCTCATCCGCAAAAGCTTGGGGGAAGTGCTGCGCGGCGGTCACGGGCGGGCCGTGGGTGCCATGGGGAAAGCTCGAGCGTGGCATCCGCTTAGGCGCTTAGGTATGAATGCGCTCCGCCCTTCTCCAAGGGACCGACGCAAGAACATCGCCCGGAATTGCCAATGACCTCGGCGGCGCCGCGTTCTCTGCGTGATTTTCCCGCATTTCCCACTTTGCCCCACCAAGATTCCCCACTTTGTCCCACTTGGCCTAGGGATCGGCGGGGTGTGGTGGGGGAGTGTCCCTTTGGGGCGCGTGAAAGCGACAAAAGCGGCAGGAAATTGGGGACTATGGGGCGAAACTCGCCTTAAGGGGTCAAAGGTGCGCAAGTGAACTAGTGGAAGTGGGGACTGTTTGAGGGGTGTGTCAAGGGAAGTCTGGGAAAACTTCCCACTGGAAAAACTGCTTATGAGCTGCGCATTTATTGCGACACGCAGATTGTTGCGGCGATAAAGGTGTGGGTGGTGGGGGAAAGTGGGGTAGAGTGGGGCGTAGCGGAGGAGAGTTGCTCTCTTGTCGCGAGAGGAATCCGGAGTTTTCGAGTGACAGGAAGGTGGACCCGGGGATGTTTCTCGGCACCTACACTCCCAAGCTCGATGACAAAGGACGGCTCACGCTTCCGGCAAAGTTTCGCGAAGAACTGGCTGGCGGCCTCATGGTCACCAAAGGTCAGGATCATTCGCTCGCGGTATACCCGCGGGAGGAGTTCGCGGCGCGAGCTAGGAAAGCGGCGGCCGTGTCACGTACCAACCCAGAAGCGCGTGCGTTCATCCGTAACTTGGCAGCGAGTGCGGACGAGCAACGTCCCGATGGGCACGGGCGTATCACACTGTCCGCAGGGCACCGTGAGTACGCAAACCTGACGAAGGAATGCGTAGTTGTGGGCTCGGTTGACTTCCTCGAAATCTGGGACGCAGCCGCGTGGGCTGAATACCAGGCGCAAACTGAAGACGCTTACTCGGCGGCAGACGCCGATGACGTACTTGCCGGGCTGCTGTAGAGCTTCCTGGCACACAGAGAGTGCGTGTATGGACTCTGCCCGAGGAGGATGAGCTGGTGTACTTCCCCGACATCAGAACCCTTCCTCGGACAGGGCCCTATACGCACTCGATTTTTTATCGAACAGATCTGATAGCGGCCTCAGGCGCCTGAATGGAAAGGGGGACAGCAACTGTGGACCACAACGGCACCATTACCTATGACGTGAATGACAACCACGGCCATGTCCCCGTTATGCGTGCGCGTATGGCTCAGCTGCTTGCTCCGGCCGTCGAAGCAGCGGGGGAGCACGCCGTCATCGTGGACGGCACCTTGGGGGCTGGTGGCCACAGCGAATACTTCCTCAACAGCTTTCCTAACGCGCGAATTATCGGTGTGGACCGTGACTCCGCCTCGTTGAGCAGTGCTTCTCGACGTCTCACCCCCTTCGCCGACCGCTTCGTCGGCGTCAACGCTCGCTTCGATGAGGTCGGTCGTGCCATTGCGCAGGGTGACCATGAGATTTTTTCTATCGCGCGAGAACACGGCATTGCAGGGGCATTGTTTGATCTGGGTGTGTCCTCCATGCAGCTTGACCAGGTGGAGCGTGGGTTTGCGTACAAGACCGACGCCCCGCTGGATATGCGCATGGACCCGCGCCAGGGAATGACTGCCGCCGACGTACTCAACACCTATAGCCACGGTGACCTCGCCCGCATCCTCAAAACCTATGGCGATGAGCGCTTTGCCGGCAAGATTGCTTCGGCAGTAATAAAGGAAAGAGAAAAGGAACCTTTTACTACCTCAGCCCGCTTGGTTGAGCTGTTGTACGCCACGATTCCCGCAGCGACGCGTCGCACCGGTGGCCACCCCGCGAAGCGCACCTTCCAGGCGCTGCGCGTTGAGGTCAACCGCGAGCTTGAGGCGGTCGAACAGGTCATTCCCGTGATTACGGATGCCCTGTCCGTCGGCGGCCGCGCGGTGTTCATGAGCTACCAGTCGCTCGAAGATCGCATCGTCAAGCATGCCTTCACCAAGCTCAGCACCTCGACGACTCCGCCGGGGCTTCCCATGGACCTTCCGGGCACGGCGGCGCACTATTCCAGCGTGACGCGTGGCGCGGAGAAGGCGAGCGAGGAGGAGATTGCAGAGAACCCGCGGGCAGCGTCCGTCCGGGTACGCGCACTCGAGCGCCTCGAGGGCAGTCCGTCTTTTCATGAACCGGGAGGTAGGCCATGACGCTGAGAGACCGAACCGCACAGGCAACGTACCACCGCGACCACGAGAGGACCCACACCATGGGAGCTAGCCGCGATTTCACCACCGGATCTGATTTCTCCGGTCAGGGAACCGCGCTGCTGGAGCGGGGGCGCCGCACCACCCCGTTGCCCAGTCGCACGCCGCATCGCAGTACTGTGCCCGCCCGCCGGGTCGGAACGGGTCTGCGAGGGAACCGCCTCGGTTCGAAGCAGGTAGTGAGCAATCGTGGGCGCCGCGTCGTACAGCCCACGCGGGTTACTGGCCTTTTCGCTCGCCTTTCTTTCATCGCCATTGGCCTGCTCATCACTGGTGTGGCTGCGGCGATGTGGCTCTCCGGCCTGTCGACGTCCCAGACCTTTAAGATTCAGGAGCTTACTGCCCACGAATCCACGCTCGATAACCAGCTGGAGACTCTGAACCGAGACTTGGAGAACGTGCGTTCGGCGTCGGACGTCGCCCGCCGCGCCCACGAGGCCAAGATGGGCGTCCCGGTTCAGCCTGGCGTAGTGGAAGTCGACGCAGACGGAAACGTGGAACAGAAGCGCGAAGCCACCCCGGATATGGAATCTGTCATCGACGTAAACGGCGAACCGGTCCGCCCGGGTCAGGCCTCGAGTGACCCACACGCGACGGCGAACGTATCCGATAACCTGAACGCCCGTCCGACGCTGAGCGAGAGGAACCGCGAGCGCGAAGGCGCCGAGTCGGGTGCGTCTCGTTCGGACAGCCACCCAGACAGCGGTGAATCCACCAATGACGGACAGCCGGCCGAAGGGAACGTAGAACTGCCGGACATCCCGGCCCAGGCTCCCTACGCCGCCCGCGGGTAGATTCCATCCCCGCTCCGCGCGTGCCTGCGTGGGCGGGCGGCGATAATAGGGCACAATTCGGGATGAACCACTGATTATTGACCCATCTTCGCTGCAGACAGAAAGGTGACGTGTGACCCCACCACACTCCGGTGGCCCGCGCCCGAGGCGCGCTTCCGCCGCCCGTGCCGCCCAACCGCGCGGTACCTCTCACCAACCACGGCAGCGTTACGACGCCGACCGCGTCGTTCCCGCGACCCGTTCACGGAATCCGCGCACCGGCAAGCCCTTCATGAGCCAGCAGAAGACGATGCGCCGTCGTGTACACGTCATCGCGGCTTTGCTGCTCGTGGTGATGCTGGCGTGGATGGGGCGCCTCGCGTGGGTCCAGATAGTGTGGGGACCTGACTTGGCGGCGAAGGCCGCTGCGCAGAGAACCCGCGTCTATGTCGATACGGCCGGGCGCGGCGAGATCCTCGCGCGCGACGGCCAGCGGTTGGCCTACACGATGCGCGCCCGATCCTTGACCGTGTCACCTACGCGCCTGCGAGATGAGCTCCGTGAACAGGAAGAGCAAAAGGCCGCCGGCGAGGCTCACTTTGAGTCGTTGGCACCCGATGCCAAAGAGGCTTTCCTCGACGACAAGGTGACAGAGCGGCTCACTGACATGTCGGAGGGCATCCCGAACAAACTGAAGGAAGCCGGCATCGATGCCGGGGACGTGGATTCGGAGCAAATCATGGACAAGCTCCGTGCCGATACTCAATATGAGGTCCTCGTGCGCAACGTCGATCCGGATGTCGCGGTGGCCATCTCCGAGGACTACCACGGTCTCGCCGCTGATGAGCAGCAGATCCGCCAGTACCCCAATGGTGCTATCGCAGAGAACGTCATCGGCAAGGTATCCATGGACGGCCAAGGCCAGTTCGGCTTTGAGGCCTCCGGCGATACCACACTGACGGGTATTGACGGCAGCTCCACCGAAGACGTTTCAGCCAGCGGTCAGGTCATTCCCGGTACCCTTCGCGATCAGGTGCCCACCACCGACGGCAAGAACGTCACGTTGACGCTCGATCTGGATCTGCAGACCTACGTTCAGCAGAAGCTGGAAAAGGCCAAGGCTAATTCGAAGGCAAAGAGCGCCGAGGCAGTCGTTCTGGATGCCGCCACGGGTCAGGTTCTGGCTATGGCGAATACCGGCACCATCGACCCGAACAAGGACATCGAAAAGCAGCTGGAGAAGGATAAGACCTTCGACAACCTCGCCGTATCCCACCCCTTTGAGCCGGGTTCGGTGGCAAAGATCATCACCGCCGCGGCAACCATTGAGGAGGGCCTCACCAACCCCGATGAGGTCCTCCAGGTTCCCGGCTCCATCGACATGGCTGGGGTGACTGTGAACGATGCCTGGCCGCACGGCGTTGAGCCCTACACCACGACGGGCGTCTTCGGTAAGTCATCGAACGTGGGAACGTTGATGTTGGCAGATCGTCTTGGCCAGGATAAATACGCTGACTACCTCAAGAAGTTCGGCCTCGGCCAGACTTCCGGCATTGAGCTGCCCAACGAGTCTCCAGGCCTCGTACCTGACCGTTCGCAGTGGTCCGGCGGTACCTTCGCTAACCTGCCCATCGGCCAGGGCCAGTCATGGACTGCCCTGCAGTTGGCCTCCATCTATCAGACCCTGGCCAACGACGGTGAGCGCATTGAGCCGCGCATCATTGATTCGATCACCGCGCCTGACGGGACTAAGGAAGAACTAGAGAAGCCCGAGACCACCCGCGTGGTCAGTCCCGAAACTGCGCGCACTGTCGTGGACATGTTCCGTGCGGTCTTCCAGGAGGATCCGCAGGGGCTGAACAACGGTACAGCCGGCAACGCGCAGATCGAGGGCTATCAGCTCTCCGGCAAGACTGGTACCGCGCAAAAGGTCGACGAGGAGACGGGAGCATACTCGAACTCCAAGTACTGGATCACGTTCGCGGGCATCGCGCCTGCCGACGATCCCCGCTTTGTCGTCGCAGTCATGCTGGACGAGCCCGAATCCGGTGTCAACGACGATGGCTCCGGCGGCCAGTCTGCAGCGCCTGTGTTCAGTGATATCGCATCCTGGCTGCTTGATCGTGACAATATTCCGCCTTCCCCACCAGCACCGCACCTGACCTTGCGTGCCGAATAGATAGCTCCGGCCGCGAATAACCTACAGAGATAGAGAAGAGGACGCACCGTGACCAGCAGCATCAGCCTTGATCGTTTAGCAGAAATTTCTTCGGGCACCGTGATCGGGGATGCCTCGACCACCGTGGGCTCCTGCGGACTAAACTCTGCAACCCTGCCACCTGGTGGACTCTTCGCTGCGCTTCCGGGAACGCGCGTTCATGGCGCACGCTATGCCGCAGACACCGCAGCAGCCGCGATTCTGACCGACCCGGAAGGCCAACGCATCCTTGCCGAAGCGGGAGAAACACGCCCACTTCTCGTGGTCGAGGATATCCGCGCCATCCTCGGACACGTTTCCGCGGAGATCTATGGGCACCCCACTGAAAAGCTCACCATTCTTGGCGTGACGGGTACGTCCGGTAAAACTACGACGAGTTACCTGCTGGAAGCGGGGCTTTTGCACGCGGGCTTGTCGGTGGGCCTGATCGGCACCACGGGCACTCGCATTAACCGGGAGCCGGTGCCTACCTCGCTGACGACTCCAGAGGCCCCCACATTGCAAGAGCTCTTCGCCCGCATGGTGGACGAAGGGGTAACGCACGTGGTCATGGAGGTGTCCTCTCACGCGCTTTCCCTGGGCCGCGTCCAGGGAACGCGCTTTGCCGTTGGCGGATTCACTAACTTGAGCCAGGACCACCTCGACTTCCACCCTACGATGGAGGATTACTTCGAGGCGAAGGCCATGCTTTTCGACGGTCCCCAGGCCGCCGACCGCTCCGTTGTTTGTGTCGACGACGAGTGGGGGCGACGCATGGCGCAGCGCGCCGCGGCGCGTCCGGTCATGACAGTGTCCACGAGCGCGGAGGCCACCGAGGCGGACATCACCGCCCGCCAACTCAGCACTGAGGCCACCGGCGCACAGCAGGTGGAGCTGACGGTGTCCACCGGAGAGCACGCTGGTTCCTATGAATTCCGGCTGCCCATGCCGGGCACTTTCAACATCGCCAATGCGGCCTTGGCCACCGGCATGGCCGCAGCCAGTGGCATCGAGCCGCGCGTCTTCTTGGAAGGCGTAGAAAAGGTGGCGGTTCCGGGCCGCATGGAGCGCATCGACCGCGGCCAGCAGTTTGTCGCCGTGGTCGATTATGCGCACAAGCCAGCTGCGGTCGCCGCGGTCCTCGATACCCTGCGTGCGCAGCTGGAAGGCAGCAGCGGCCGGATCGGCATTGTCGTCGGCGCGGGAGGTGACCGCGATTCTTCCAAGCGCCCGCTCATGGGGGCGGCTGCTGCGAAGGGCGCCGATATGGTCGTGATCACCGATGACAACCCCCGCACCGAGGACCCAGCAGCTATCCGCGCGGCAGTGCTCGCGGGAGCGCGCGAAGCGAACCCGGAGGCCGATATCCGGGAGGTCGGCTCCCGTGCCAAAGCCATCGACGAGGTCGTGGCGTGGGCACAGCCGGGCGATGCCGTCATCGTCGTCGGCAAGGGCCACGAAGTAGGACAGCTGATTGGTGATACCGTCCACCACTTCGACGACCGCGAAGAGATGGCGCGTGCACTTGATGCCGCGATGACAGCGACTACCCTGAGTACCGAAGAATCCAAGGAGCAAGCATGATTGCGTTAAGCCTCGCTGAGATAGCTCAGATCACGGGCGGCCGCCTGGATAGCGTCGACGAGCCAGAGACCCCAGTGACCGGCTTTGTTGAGTTCGATTCTCGCAAGGTCACTCCGGGTGGACTCTTCGTGGCACTGCCCGGAGCCCGCGTCGATGGCCACGATTACGCCCACACCGCGGTGGAGAAGGGAGCCGTCGCCGTCTTGGCTGCCCGGCCGGTGGGTGTACCCGCCATCGTCGTGGAGCCGCGCGGACGCGTAGAAGGTGACGGAGCCAACGCCGATATCTATGCCAACGATGTCGATGGCTCCGCCGCCGCCGTCGTCGAGGCGTTGTCCGCGCTGGCCCGCGCAGTAACGCAGCGGCTGGCGACAGAGCAGGATTTGACCATCGTGGGAGTGACGGGATCGGCGGGCAAGACCTCGACCAAGGACCTCATCGCCACCATCTTCCGCGAGGTGGGGGAGACCGTCGCCCCGCCCGGCTCCTTCAACAATGAAATTGGGCTTCCGTATACGGCTCTGCGCTGTGATGAGCACACGCGCTACCTCGTGGCGGAGATGTCGGCCCGCGGTATCGGGCACATCCGCCACCTCACCGAAATCACCGCTCCGCGCGTCGGCGTGGTCCTTAACGTCGGCTCCGCGCACCTCGGCGAGTTTGGCTCGCGCGAGAATATCGCGCAGGCCAAGGGAGAGCTGGTGGAGGCTCTGCCGAGCGCGGAAGCGGGCGGTGTGGCCGTCCTCAACGCCGACGATCCTTTCGTCGCCGCAATGGCGACGCGCACGGGGGCCAAAGTGGTGTACTACTCCACGGATAACCGCCGCGGCGGCGCGCCGGCGGCACAGTACTATGCCACCAACATCGAGCTCGATGACGTGGCCCGCCCCTCCTTTGTCCTCCACAGCCCCAACGCTGAGCCAGTTGCAGTGAAGCTGCAGGTATTTGGTTCCCACCAGGTGTCTAATGCACTGGCCGCGGCAGCCGCAGCCATCGAGCTGGGGGTATCGGCAGCCACGGTAGCGGCTGCGCTGTCTGGGCACCGCCTAGCCTCCGAGCACCGCATGGACGTGCGCACGCGCCGCGATGGCGTCACCATCATTGATGATTCCTACAACGCCAACCCGGATTCGATGCGCGCGGCGATTGCCGCCTTGGCCTATACCGCAGCAGCACGCCCCGATGCCCGCTCCATCGCGGTGCTTGGTGAGATGGGAGAGCTCGGCAGCGATGCCGAACAATCGCACCGCCAGCTCGGGGAGATATTGGCCAAATACCACGTGGAGCACCTCGTCGCGGTGGGGGAGAACCCCAACTGTCGGGCAATGACTGAGGCGGCTGCGCAGCAAGGTATAAATACAATGGTGTGCGCCGATGCCGCGGCTGCCGCTCGGGCGGTCGACGGCATTCTGCGCGCGGCCCCGGCAGGGGTCGATGATTGGGCTAGCCGTAGCGTTAAGGACGTGGTCTTGATTAAGGCCTCCAATGCCCAGCGCCTCTGGTTGGTCGCGGAGCAGCTGAACCACAGCTAGCCGCTAGAAAGGACTTCAAGCTCGTGACTCAGATCATCATCGCTGGTGCGGTTAGCTTCCTCGTGGCGATCTTTACCACCCCGGTTCTCATCCGATACTTTTCCGACTCCGGTCGCGGTCAAGAGATCCGCGAGGACGGACCCAAGTCCCACCTGCGGAAGCGGGGTACGCCGACGATGGGCGGCCTGGCTATTCTGGCCGGTATCTTGGTGGCTTATCTCGTGGTTGGTTTTTATGGAATGCTGACGGGCCACGGGGGGTTTACTGCTTCGGGTCTGCTCGTCCTCGGACTGACGCTGGGCTTGGGCGCGGTGGGATTTGCGGATGACTTCATCAAACTCTTCCGGAAGCGCAACCTAGGTCTCAACAAGACCGCGAAGCTGGTCAGCCAGCTGGTACTGGCCCTCCTCTTTGGCTTTCTTGTGCTGCGTTTCCCCAATGATGCGGGCCTGACTCCTGGCTCCACCAAGCTGTCGTTCATCCGCGATTTGAAAACTTTCGACTTTGCGGTTGGCGGCGTTGTGATCGGAACCATCGTGTTCTTGATCTTCATGTACTTCCTCATTGCGGCGTGGTCGAACGCGGTCAACCTCACCGACGGCCTCGACGGTCTTGCCGCAGGAGTGACGGCGATTGTCATGGGCTCCTACTCGCTGATGACCTTCTGGCAGTTCCGCTATTCCTGCGCCACCAACTTTGCGGCAGGCTGCTACCAGGTGCGCGATCCCCTCGATCTCGCCGTGCTCGCGGCGGCGGGCCTCGGTGCCTGCCTCGGCTTTTTATGGTGGAATGCCGCGCCCGCCAAGATCTTCATGGGAGACACCGGCTCCCTGGCGCTCGGCGGATTGGTTGCCGGCATTTCGGTCACCAGCCGTACCGAGCTTCTCATGGTGATTATCGGCGCCCTGTTCGTTATCGAGACGGTGTCCGTTGTCATTCAGATCGTGGTCTTCCATTCCACCGGCAAGCGCTTCTTCCGCATGGCCCCGATCCATCACCACTTTGAAAACGGCGGTTGGGCGGAGACTGCTGTGGTTGTCCGTTTCTGGTTGCTGGCCGCGATGGCGGCGATGGCCGGCGTGGCCATCTTCTACGGTGAATGGCTGACCTCCACAGGTATAGGTGTCGGCGCATGACGCGCCCCGACTTCCTCTCTGGCCGGGTCCTCATCGCCGGTGCCGGCGTTTCCGGCCGCGGCTGTGCTGCGGTCCTGGACCACCTAGGCGTGGACGTCACGGTGGCTGATGGAAACCAGGAATCCCGCGCTCGCCTCGCCGCCGAGCTCGACGTTGCCACCGTGGACACAGCAGCAGTAGACCTGTCGGATTACTCCCTCGTCGTGACCTCGCCGGGGTGGCGCCCGGATTCGCCGTTGCTCGCCGCCGCAGCTTCCCGCGGCCTTGAGGTCATCGGTGACGTGGAGCTGGCCTACCGCCTTGACCAGGCAGAGGTATTTGGGCCCTCCCGCCGCTGGCTCGCGATCACAGGTACCAACGGCAAGACCACAACGACGGGGATGCTCGCTGCCATCATGGCCGCTGACGAGCAGCGATCCGGGCAGCGCGCGCAGGCCGTAGGAAATATCGGGGTCTCGTCTTTTGATGCCCTGGCCGCCGAGCCCCGCGTGGATATCCTCGTCGCGGAACTGTCCTCGTTCCAGCTGCACTGGGCCTCCCAGCTGCGCCCGGATGTGGGAGCGCTGCTCAACCTCGCCGATGACCACCTCGATTGGCACGGCTCCTTCGAGGCCTACGCGGCGGATAAGGCGAAGATCTTGCGCGGCACGCACGCCGTTTATGGAAAGGACGACGAGCACGTTCGAGCGCTTGCCGCCTCTCTATCCAGCGCCACCGCCTTTACCCACGCCGAGCCCGCCCCGGGCGAAGTCGGCGTGAGCGCCGGCAGCCTCGTGGTCAATGAGGTCGCCGGACTGCACGCGGCAGTGGTGGAGGATGTCACCACCATCCAGCCCGCAGGTCTTGCTGGGGTGCTGGATGCCGCTGCTGCCGCGGCGGTTGCCGCGCTTGCCGGCGCTCAGCCTGAGTCCATCGCGGAGGGCCTCGACGCCTACGTGGTGGCCGGGCACCGCGGTGAGGTTGTCCACCGTCATGGTGGCGTGACCTACATCGACAATTCCAAGGCGACGAATCCGCACGCCGCGGAGGTGGCCATGCGTGGTCTTGACTCCGTGGTGTGGGTCGCCGGTGGTCAGCTCAAAGGCGCAGATGTCTCGGACCTCCTGCGTACCCACGCTGCGCGGCTGAAGGCGGCGGTTCTGGTGGGCGTCGACAAGCACGTGCTGGCCCAGGCCCTCGTCAAGGCGGCACCCCACGTGCCTCTCGTCATCGTGGACAGTCATGACCCGCAGATCGCTATGGACCAGGCCGTGAGCGCCGCCGTGCAACACGCCGAAGCCGGCGATACCGTACTTTTGGCGCCCGCTGCGGCATCGTTGGACATGTACACCGGAATGAGCCAACGCGGCGACATGTTTGCCGCCGCTGCCCGCCGCCTCGCCCGCTAGCTAGGAGCACCCAGAAGCCGTGACTGCCACCAGCACCCAGAAGCCACACCGCACGCTGGGCCACCGCCTGCGTGATCTTCGCGAGCGCCTGCGCGCCTACCCGGGGCTTGACTACCTGATGCTGCGCATCGCGATCTTCTCGCTCATCGGCATCGGCGTACTCATGGCCTTCTCTTCGTCGATGGCGACGTCCCTGTCGGAGACCGATAGCCCGTGGTCGGCCGCTTTGCGCCAGTGCGTGTTGGTCGCCGCCGGCCTCATCGTGTTCTGGATAGGCCTCCGCATATCGCCGCGCACGTTGCGGGCGCTCGTACCGTGGTTCTTGGGGCTATCCATCCTGCTGCTTATCCTCGTGCTTGTGCCCGGTATCGGTACCGGCCGCGCGGAGGTCGGTTCACAGTCGTGGATCATGTTGCCGGGCGGTGTGGCCTTCCAGCCCTCTGAGTTCGCTCGCGTCGCCGTGGGTATGTATGGCGCCTCAGCGCTGGCGGATAAAACACATCGTTCGATGCGCTTGACGGATCCGTTCATGATGTATTCCATCATCGCCGGCATCATGTTCGTGCTCATCGTGGCCCAAGGTGACTTGGGCATGGGCGTATCCTTCGCTCTCATCGTGGTCTTCACCCTCGTATTCGCCGGCGTGAACTGGCGTGTGCCCGTCGTCGTCGGCGTCTTTGGCGCCATCGGCATGATCACTGTTTTCCTGGCGGGTGGATTCCGTTCGCACCGTTTCCACACTTACTTTGATGCGCTGCGCGGCAACATTGAGGACACACAAGGTACCGGTTTCCAGGCTTATCAGGGCTTTCTTTCGCTTGCCGACGGCGGCTTCTGGGGCGTTGGCCTCGGCCAATCACGCGCCAAGTGGTTCTACCTCCCAGAAGCCAAGAACGACTTCGTCTTCGCCATTATCGGTGAGGAGCTAGGCCTCTGGGGCGGTGCGCTCGTCATCGTGCTTTTCGCCGTGCTGGGCTACTTTGGGTTGCGTACCGCAACCCGCGCGCAGGACCAGTTCCAGTCCTTGCTGGCCGCCACGCTGTCGGTGGGTGTTGTCGTGCAGGCCTTCATCAACATCGGCTACGTCATCGGTGTGCTGCCGGTGACGGGTATTCAGCTCCCGATGATTTCTGCGGGTGGTACGGCTGCGGTCATCACCATCGGCTCGATGGGCCTGCTGTGCAATGTGGCACGCCACGAGCCGCTGCAGGTGTCCGCGATGCAGAACTTTGGACGTCCGCTCTTTGACCGTATCTTCTTCATCCCAGAGCCGACCCCGCCCAACGAGCGGCGCGGCGGGGCGCACCGTGCCCCGCGCGAGCGCGCAGATGCTCGGCGTTCCCAGCGCCCATACCGCGAGCGCTCCCAACGCCACGTGGAACGCAGCCGTGAGGAACGTTTCGGGCGTGCGGTGACGGGGCGCTCTCAGCGGTCGCAGGCGCCGCGCGTGGAGGGGCGGCGGGAGTATCGGCGCGGCGAGCGCCGGTAGCGCAGTGCGGCGCTGGTAGCGTGTAGTGCATGAATGACACGCCGATTTCCGTCGTCATAGCAGGTGGCGGCACCGCCGGACACATTGAGCCCGCGCTTGCGGTGGGGGAGGAGCTACGCCAACGCCACGGGGCGCGGGTCACCGCCTTGGGTACGCCGCGGGGTCTGGAAAGCGATATCGTGCCGGCTCGCGGTGTCGATCTGCGCATGATCACTCCGGTTCCTGTCCCGCGAAAGATCAACATTGACGCGGTGAAACTGCCCTGGCGGATTCTCAAGTCCGTTCGGGAAACTCGCGCGGTGCTTAAGGACGTCGGGGCCAACGCTGTGTTTGGCACCGGTGGTTACGTTGCGGCGCCGGCTTACCTGGCGGCGAAGTCTTTGGGCATTCCGTTCTTCGTTCTCGAGACGAATGCCTTGGCCGGTATGGCTAATAAGCTGGGCGTGCGTCTTGGCGGCACGGGAATCAACGCCCAAGAGGGTTCTGGCATGCCGGGCGAGGTCCTGGGCATTCCGGTTCGCCCGGGCTTGGCCGAGGACCCGGATGGTACGAAGGCCGCTGCTGCGCGCCAGAATTGGGACTTGGATGAAGGCCGCCCGACCATCGTGGTTACCGGCGGTTCGCAGGGAGCGGTGAGCATTAACACCGCCGTCGCCGGTGCGCTCGAGGATCTGTGCCGAGACTTCCAGGTGCTGCACGCCTACGGCAAGAAGAACACGGTGCCGACTGAGCACGAGCACTACACGGCCGTGCCCTATATCGATGACATGGCCGGCGCGCTCGCCGTTGCTGATGTGATGGTCTGCCGCTCCGGCGCGATGACCGTGGCTGAGGTGTCTGCGGCCGGCCTGCCCGCTATCTATGTGCCACTGCCGCACGGCAACGGCGAGCAAGCGTTGAACTCCCGGGCTCTGGTGGAAGCGGGAGCCGCGGTCCAGATACCGGACGCGGAGCTTACTCCGGGGCGCCTTGTCGCCGAAGTTCGCGCTATCCTTGACCATCCCGACGCCCTTTCGGCCATGCGTGCTGCTGCTGACGCCAGCACTGCCGGCGATGCCGCCGCGGTGATCGCTGACCGAATCGCGCACCGCGTCGCCGCCGACACCCGCGGCTAGGCGCACAGTACAGGTTTATTAAAGAAGGAAATTTTCACCATGACTGATACCCCCGCCACCACGGACCTGTCCCGCGTCCACTTTGTCGGCATCGGCGGTTCCGGAATGTCCGGCCTCGCGCGCATCCTGGTTAGCCGTGGCGCGGTCGTCACCGGCTCGGACGTTAAGAAGTCGACGGCCGTTGACGTCCTCCGCGCGATGGGTGCGCACGTCGCCGTCGGCCACGTGGCTGAGAACCTCGATCTGGCTGGGGACAAGCCGACGGTAGTCGTCACCTCCTTCGCCGCCATCCCGCAGGACAACCCGGAGCTGGTTGCGGCACGGGAAGCCGGGATTCTAGTGATCCGTCGCTCGGACCTGCTGGCTGAGCTCATGGAAGGCCACCGTCAGGTGCTGCTCGCCGGCACGCACGGAAAGACCTCGACGACCTCTATGGCGGTCACCGCGCTCCAGCAGGCGGGGATGGATCCTTCCTTCGCCATCGGCGGGCAACTCAACCGAGCTGGGACCAACGCGCACGGCGGCACTGGCGACGCCTTCGTGGCAGAAGCCGATGAATCCGATGCCTCCCTCCTGCGCTACAGCCCCTTCGTGGCAGTCATCACCAACATCGAGCCTGATCACCTCGACTATTTCGGCACGGCAGAGAGCTACTATCGGGTCTTTGATGATTTCGCCGACCGCGTGGTTGAGGGCGGCTACCTCGTCGTGTGCCTCGAGGATGAGCATGCGGCCGCCACGGGTGAGCGGGCGGCTCAGCGCGGGATTCAGGTGCTGGGCTACGGCACGCGCAGCGAGGTAGCCGCGGATTCTTCCGTGCCGCTGGCAGCGGAGATCCTAGAAGAAACCGTCTCCGCCGCCGGCGCGCACGTCCGCGTTCGCCTGACCTTGCCGGGTCAGGCGCCACAGGAGCTGTCCTATGACCTGCATGTCCCAGGCCATCACATGGTGCTCAACTCGGCGGCGGCCCTGCTGGCCGGTGCGCTGGCTGGCGGAGACCCGGCGGAACTGGCTGCAGGCTTGACCGACTTTACGGGTGTGCGCCGCCGCTTCGAGTACCGCGGCAGCGCCCAGGGGATCCGCGTCTTCGATGACTATGCCCACCATCCCACGGAGGTGTCTGCGGTGCTCACCGCAGCGCGCGCGAAGGCGGACGCCGAGGGCGAGGGTGCGCGCGTGATCGCTTGCTTCCAGCCGCACCTGTACTCCCGGACCATGGAGTTTGACGCCGAGTTTGCTCAGGCCTTGGCGCTTGCCGACGCCGCCGTCGTCCTCGACATCTACGGCGCCCGCGAGAAGCCGGTAGAAGGAATTACCTCCCGCATTATCACCGACAAGATGCCCGAAGACATGCCGGTCATTTTCGAGCCGGATTTCTCTGAGGCTGCCGGCGACGTCATTTCCCTGGCGCAGCCCGGAGATATCGTCCTTACCATCGGCGCGGGAACTGTTACCTACGTGGCGGGTGAAATCTTGTCGGCGCTTGAGAATGCGAGCGGCGCGGAGGAACCGAAGGAACCGAATGTCTAAAAAGACTGGGGCGCTCGCGCTAGGCGCGGTGCTTCTCGTAGTGGCGGTTGCTGCCGCGGCGGTGTGGCTTTTTCCCATCCTGAAGGTGACATCCTTCGAAGTCGTGGGAAATGATCACGTTGAGGCAGAGGAGGTCGAGCAGGCCAGTGGCGTCGTGAAGGGCTCTAATTTGGCGCGGCTGGATGCGCGCGAAGCCGCGCACGGCGTGGCCTCCCTGCCGTGGGTAGAGAGCGCGACGGTGTCGCGGGCCTTCCCGTCAACCGTCCACATCGAGCTCGTCGAGCACGAGGCGGTAGCTTATGTACGACAGGGCGATAGGACGATTTTGGTGGACAACCACGGTAAGGAATTCGTGGAGGACGAAGCGCCACCCGAAGCCGTAGAGCTGACAGGGCACACCGACTCCGGTTCGCCTGAGATGCAGGGGGCTGTCGACGCCGTCGCTGCGCTCCCCGCGCCGATTCGGGAGAAGGTCGCGGCCCTCGAAATTAAGGACCGGTATTCGCTGACCTTCCGCACGGAGGATGACAAAACCATCTTTTGGGGTGCGTCGGAAGACAACGCGAACAAGGCCATTGCTTTTGAGGATGTGCTCAAGCTCGAGGGCGATTCTTGGAACATTTCGAACCCGTCGCTGGTGACTCGTCGCTAAGCGCGTCGCGAGTGGGGCGGGTGGGACGCCTGTTAAGAAAACCGCATGTCAGCAACCCTAAAGTAGAGGTTGAGGGTACCGACACGCGGCAAAATGTGCGCCGAAATTACCCCGTTGTCGTTAAAGATGGATGTAACCGCCTCTCAGAAAAAGGGGCGCCTCCTCGTTTACATTAAAACCTTATTCGAAAGGCAAGAGACCCTCGTATGATCTCATCTAGCAACAACCTCGCGGACATCAAGGTCGTCGGCGTCGGCGGCGGTGGTGTCAACGCTGTCAACCGCATGATCGAAGAAGGGCTCAAGGGAGTCCAGTTCGTGGCGATCAACACCGATTCCCAGGCGCTGATTTTCTCCGATGCGGATACCAAGCTCGACATCGGTCGCGAGGCCACCCGCGGCCTCGGCGCCGGCGCCAACCCTGAGGTAGGCAAGACCTCCGCGGAGGATCACAAGACCGAAATTGAAGACGCCCTCCAGGGCTCCGACATGGTCTTTGTTACGGCTGGCGAGGGCGGCGGTACCGGTACCGGCGCCGCTCCGGTGGTCGCCTCCATCGCGAAGAAGATGGGTGCCCTGACCGTCGGTGTCGTTACCCGCCCGTTCAAGTTCGAGGGCGCGCGCCGCACCCGCCAGGCCATGGCCGGCATTGAGGAGCTGCGCGAGGTCTGCGATACCCTCATCGTTATCCCGAATGATCGCCTCATGCAGCTGGGCGGCGAGGAGCTGTCCATCGTCGAAGCCTTCCGCGCCGCCGATGAAGTCCTGCACAACGGTGTGCAGGGTATTACCAACCTGATCACCATCCCGGGCATGATCAACGTCGACTTTGCGGACGTTCGCTCCGTCATGTCCGACGCTGGTTCCGCCCTCATGGGCATCGGCTTTGCCCGCGGCGATAACCGCGCGCTCAACGCCGCCGAGCAGGCTATTAACTCTCCGCTGCTGGAGTCGACCATGGAGGGCGCCAAGGGCGTTCTGCTGTCTATCGCCGGTGGCTCTGACTTGGGCCTCCACGAGGTCAATGCCGCTGCCTCCATGGTGGAGGAGCGCGCCGACGAGGACGCCAACATCATCTTCGGCACCATCATCGATGACAACCTTGGTGACGAAGTCCGCGTCACCATCATCGCCACCGGCTTCGATGCTCAGGCCAACATGACCTCCCAGCCGGCACAGCCTGGCCAGACGCAGCAACACGGTGCGGAGGCTACCCCGGCTGCACGTCCGGGTTCCCTCTTCGAGCACCGCGCTGAGGCACAGCCTGAGAGCCCCGCCGCGCCCCGCACCGAGGCCCCGCGCGAGGAGTACACCCGCGCAGAACCGCAGCGCGCTGACTCCCAGCGCATTGAGCGTGAAGAGTACGCCCCGCGTCACTCCTACGAGCGCGAGCAGCCGGCAGAGCCGGCCCCGTCGAGCGGACTATTTACCACCTCGGATCGCTTCCGCGGTGAGGACTACCGCCGCGGCGGCGATGATGAGTACCGTCTCTCGCGCCCCACGGAGCGTCGAGGTCGTGACTTCGACGATGACGGCGATGACGATCTCGACGTGCCATCCTTCATGCGCTAGTTCCAGCCAGCTACTCTGGAGTGCATGCCAGTAAACGAGGAAGCACACGCAGCACGACGCCCCGTCCGCATGGTTTTTACAAGCCGTGCCGGCGGGGCGTCGTCGTCGCCTTATGACTCTTTTAATCTCGGCGATCACGTTGGCGATGACCCCGCCGCAGTGGCCGCCAATCGCGAGCGGCTCCGCCGTGCCACGGGCTTAGAGGACATCGTGTGGATGGAACAGCTCCACACCAACACCGTGACGGTGGTGGGGGCCGAGCGCCGCGGCGTCGAGGAGCCCGTGCCGGCCACCGATGCCGTGGTAACCACCGAAAAGCGCTTGGGCCTGGGCGTTCTCGTGGCGGACTGCACGCCGGTGCTGCTTGTCGACGTCTCCGCGGGCGTCATCGGCGCCGCCCACGCCGGGCGCCTTGGCGCGCGCAACGGAATCGTCCGCAATACCGTCGATACCATGGTTGAGTTAGGGGCCCGCCCCGCCTCGATTCAGGTGCTCATGGGGCCGGCCGCTTCTGGGCGGAACTATGAGGTGCCGGAGGCGATGGCGGATGACGTCGAGAAGCATCTGCCCGGCTCCAAGACCCGCACGGCGTCGGGTACCTGGGGCGTCGACGTGCGCGCTGGGCTGATTCGTCAATTGATGGAGATGGGGGTTACGGCTATCGAATCGGACCCGCGCTGCACGATTGAGGACACAGATTTCTTTTCTTATCGCCGCGAGGGCGTCACCGGACGCCAAGCCGGCGTGATTTGGTTGGAGGATTAATGACGAACAACGATACTGCGCGCCGTGAAGAGCTGAGGGCTGGCCTGGAGAACACCCGCGCTGCTATTCACCGTTTCGCTGAGGCCGCTGGCCGCCCCGCCCCGCAGCTGCTGCCGGTGACGAAGTTTCACCCGGCCGAGGACATCGCGTTGCTAGCTGAGCTGGGAATCACGGATGTGGCGGAAAATCGCGAGCAGGAAGCGCGCGCCAAGGCGGAGGCCCTGCCCGAGATGCGGTTCCACATGATTGGCCAGATTCAGACCAAGAAAGCGAACCACGTGGCCCGGTGGGCGCATAGTGTTCACTCGCTTGACTCAGAAAAACTCGCCAGAGCACTCGACCGCGGCGTGGCTCTTGCCCAGGAACGCGGCCAGCGTGAGGACACGCTTCCGGTCTATATTCAGGTATCCGCCGACGGTGATACCGCGCGTGGCGGCTGCCCGCTAGAGGGCGTGCCTGCTCTGGTGGATCTGGTCGAAGACCTGGAGAACCTTCAGCTGTGTGGGTTCATGGTGGTTCCACCGCTGGAGAGCGAACCGGCGGAGGTTTTCACCCAGATGAGGGCATTGACGGATGAGGTGGCGGCCAAGCTTGGGAGAGACCTGAAAATGTCCGCCGGCATGAGCGCCGACATGGAGGCAGCGATTGCATCTGGAACGGATATCGTGCGTGTCGGAACCGGAATCATGGGAGCCCGCCCGCTAGGTTAATTGTCATTGTAAAACTGCATTACAAGACAGCAAATGAACAGAACACACTAGGTCAGAGGGAGACCCAGAATGTCACTGATTGATAGGACTAAAGAGTTCTTCGGGCTGGGCCCGATGGACATGGACGCCGACGATGCCTACTACGCCGACGAGCGCAGCTACAACGCTCCGGCCTACGCGCCTTCCTACGAGAAGCAGGAAGAGGAGTTTGTCCCGACCATCGTGGCTCTCTCCCTCGTCTCCTTTGATGATGCAGCAAAGGTTGGCGGCCCTTTCCGTGACGGTGACGCAGTGGTCTTTGAACTCACCGATGCCGACCGCGGCTCTGCCAAGCGTTTCGTGGACTTTGCCGCTGGCCTCTGCTTCGCGTTGGAAGGCCGCATGAAGAACCTGACCAAGGGCATGGACACCAGCCGCAAGGTTTTTGCCATCGTGCCGAAGGGTGCTGATATCTCCACCGTGGAGCTGGAGCGAGCAGCACACCTGCGCTAGAGACGTCAGGCTTTAACCGCTTCATCGTTATTCTCCTCCGTGTTGGCTTAAGGGAGGCGGAAGGCGATGGGGCGGTTTCGTCGTTTTCATCGTGGGGCCTTATCGGAGAGTCATTCTCGGCGGCGGTATGGCTGCCGCGGTGCTGTCTCTGTACGCCGAGGGCGAACCTTAGGGCAGGGGAGTACCGCTGGCGGGGGTGATTCCGATAGGCTCAGGCATTGTGAGTGCTTTAGGTTCAATTCTCCTCGTCGCCGTGAGTCTTTACTCGTGGGTTTTGTTGGCGCGCATCGTCATTGAAATGATCCAGTCTTTTTCGCGCCAATTCAACCCGCCCCGCTGGTTCATGATGGTTGCTGAGGTGCTTTTCGTGGTCACCGATCCGCCGGTCAAAGCGCTGCGAAAGGTGATTCCGCCGCTGCAATTGGGCGGCATCACGCTCGATGTTTCCATCATTGTTTTGTTCCTGCTTTTGTCCGTTCTTTCGCAACTTATTGGCTGGCTATTTTTCAGCGCCAATGGGCTTGCAATGTAATAAACGGGTGTATTAAACCCTCCTGTTAACGTTGAGACTCGTGCCAGCGTTAGATAATGTGTTGATTCGGATACAATGAGTTACCACAATCCGTATTATTAACCGCATATGTACCCGGCCTCTGGACCCTCTAGAGGTTTGACCGATTCGTAAGGGGAAGAGAAGTCAATGCCACTGTCACCAGCTGATGTACACAACGTCGCTTTCAGCAAGCCGCCAATTGGCAAGCGTGGCTACAACGAGGACGAGGTCGATCAGTTCCTCGATCTCGTTGAGGATGCTCTTGCTCAGCTGCAGGATGAGAACGATGATCTCCACGCCCAGGTTGAGGAGCTGAAGTCTCAGGCTCCGGCCGGCGCTGCCGGCGGTGCCGCTGCCGCTAAGGTCGACGAGGCCGCTGTGCGCAAGGACGTCGAATCCAAGCTTCGCGCTGAGTACGAGGCAAAGCTGGCTGACTCCAAGAACGAGATTGCCAAGGCCAAGGAAGAAACCAAGCGCGCCCAGGAACAGGCGAAGGCCGCTCAGGCGCAGGACAATTCCGCAGAGCTCAAGGCCGCACGCGAGGAAGCTGCTGCTGCCAGGCGTGAGCTCGAGGCCTCCAAGAAGGAACTGGAGAGCACCAAGAAGGAGCTGGAGTCCGCAAAGAAGAACTCCGCAACCTCCACCACCGCATCTTCCGCTGCTGCCGTGGCTGGTGCAGGTGCTGCACAGTCCAACGCACAGGGCCTCGCCACCCCGGACACGCATATGCAGGCAGCCCGCGTTCTGGGCCTGGCGCAGGAGATGGCAGACCGCCTTACCAACGAGGCCAAGGCCGATTCCGAGTCCATGCTGGCGGAGGCCCGCACGGCTGCAGAGAAGCAGCTTGCCGACGCTGACTCTCACTCCAAGGCTCAGCTTGCTGACGCCCAGAAGCGCTACGACGCGCAGCTGCAGGAAGCCGATACCCGCTCCAAGAAGCTGGTGGCTGACGCCGAAAACAAGGCAAAGCAGACTGAGGCCGACGCTACGTCCCGCGCGGAGGCACAGATTCGCCAGGCTGAGGAGAAGGCAGCTGCCCTGCAGGCAGATGCTGAGAAGAAGCACACCGAGGTCATGAACACGGTCAAGCAGCAGCAGACCGCTCTGGAGGCCCGCATCTCCGAGCTGCGCACCTTCGAGCGCGAGTACCGTACCCGCCTCAAGACGCTGCTGCAGTCCCAGCTTGAGGAGTTGGAGTCCCGCGGCACCGCTGCCCCCAACGGTGAGGCCGGAAAGTCCAACAATTAATCTCTGAATGAGCGGCGTCCCTGCGGGGGCGCCGTTATTCTTTTCTGTAGGTATACGTCCGTAGGTATACATTCTTTGTAAGCACAGAGCCCTTAGTCATTGGTGGGGAAAGGAGAGCGCACATGCTCATCGGCGCATTGCTTCTGGCCTTTGTTGCTTTCTTGGCGTTCGTGAACTACATCCTCACCGCTGCTGAGTGGTCCTTGTACGTGCTCTTCGCTTCGGCTGGGGTGGGTATCGTCCTGTTCATCGCAGACACCGTGATCAAGCTGCGCCGCAAGCACGACGAGTAGCTCGGTCTCGCCGAAAATCTGTAACGCGCGCAGCTAAGGCACGACGAGTAGCCCTCGACCCAGTGGTAATTCTGGGTGGAGGGCTACTTCTGTGAAGTCGCTAGTCGTCTCGCTCCCCGGAGTTTGGGAATAACCCGGGTGGCGCTTGCAGCGGCGTGGGTGGCGGGGGAGGGCCGTACGTTCTCTTCGCTTTTCCCCTGACCCGAGCCATGCGGCCGCGACCCGGCGGCGCATTCGGATCGTCCTGGTTCACCCCATTGTGATACGGACAGAGCATCACCAAGTTTTCCTGGTTGGTGTACCCGCCGTTCTTCCACGCGATGAGGTGATGAACTTGACATTCATCGGCCGGCTTCAGGCAGTCATCCCAAGCACAGACTGGGAACTCGGCCATAGCCATGATGCGCTGCTTGATGCTGGCCGAGCGCTCCTCGTAGTAGAGGTTGACCGGCCCGTGATAGGGATGAAAAAGAGTCGCGAGCGCGCCGTCTTTATCGATTTCACCGGCGATGACCTTGTTGAGGTACTCTGCCCCGGTCATCGTGGCGCCATTGGTCATCTGGAGGGTGATTTCTTCGCCGTCACCGTCGAGAATTTTCGTCATTGCATCCAGCGGCACAAGGATATTGGTCTGCAAGCCGCGGCGCGGTGCAGCGCCTTTGAAGAAGGCCTCGCGGATGGACTCGAGGGGACGTGCCGGGTCGACGGCGTCGTTAAGCTCTGCAATCAGTTGCGAGGGGCCCGTGATCGCCATCGTCCACGGTGCATTGCGGCGGCGGTAGACAGTCACGCCCTCCTTCGGCGTGGGCGGTGCTGAGTGTTCCTTGAGCTTCTTCTTCGCCAGCGCCTCCATGGCGAGGGTGTCAGCGCTCGTTCGGCAGAGTTCTAGACGCAGCTTCCAGCCCAACGCTTGTGTTTTGGCTTTGCGGGCGTAGCGGTCGATGACCTCCAAGGTAGGCAAAGAATGCTTGCGTTGGCGCGCTGCCTTCACTGCGTCGCGTTGCATCCGCGTCATGGCGGTCTTGCCAAAGAAGCTCGTATACAGCCGTGCCAACTCCGCGGCGGTTTTGTCTGGGGATCCGGCGGCGATGAGGTCTGCTTCAGACATGCCTTCGCACTCGGCGACGACATCGATGCCGGCCCCGAGTGCGTTAAGGAAAGTCTGCAGTGCGCTCATGACAGTGGAGCTTAAAACACCTTATGACCTGCGCGCATTAGAAAAAATGTTCCTGTGGAAAACCTTATCCCAGGTGCCTCTTTCGTGTACTGGCGTTTCTATTTTGGGGCTTTCGGGAACCTGCGCCTGTGAAAACTTGACCGGCTCGCTATACTTTTAGGCGTATGCAGTGAGCCGGCTATCACCGGGGAGCATTCCGGAAGAACGTGCTTTGCGCTTAGCGGAGCATTATTAGAACCGGGCGGGTAGGGACCGTCATCTCCTTCACATCAACGAAGCGGGGCGCCTCGGCGCCCAAGCGGGGTGGTACCGCGAGCCGTAAGGCGCGTCCCCGCCACAGCGAACGAGTGAAGGAATTTTTAGATGAGTAATAACCCCGCGAACGTCGGCAGCGTTTATCCCAAAGTCGATATGACTACTGGGTCTTCCCGTTTCCCCGATATGGAGCAGGAGGTCCAGAAGTACTGGAGGGCCGACGACACCTTTAAAGCCAGCCTCGAGCAAACCGAGGGCTGCCCCGAATACGTCTTTTATGATGGCCCTCCCTTTGCCAACGGCCTGCCACACTACGGCCACCTGTTGACCGGTTACGTCAAGGACATCGTCCCGCGCTACCGCACCATGGCCGGCAACCACGTCCCGCGCGTCTTCGGCTGGGACACCCACGGCCTGCCGGCGGAGCTGGAAGCAGAAAAGCAGCTCGGCATCACCGACAAGGCCCAGATCGAGGAGATGGGCCTGGAGAAGTTCAACGAGTACTGCGCCAAGTCCGTCCTCGAGTACACCGATGAGTGGGAAGAGTACGTCAACCGCCAGGCTCGCTGGGTGGACTTTGAAAACGGTTACAAGACCATGGACTTGAACTACATGGAGTCCGTGATGTGGGCGTTTAAGGAGCTCTACGACAAGGGCCTGATCTACCAGGGCTTCAGGGTTCTGCCGTACTCCTGGGCTGAGCACACCTCGCTGTCGAACCAGGAGACGCGCCTGGATGATTCTTACAAGATGCGTCAGGATCCGACCCTGACGGTGACCTTCCCGGTAGCGGGCGCTGTGGAGGGAAGCGCGGCGGAGAAGACGTTGGCGGATAACGCCGAGCTTGCCGACGCCTCCTTCCTCGCCTGGACCACCACCCCGTGGACCCTGCCGTCCAACCTGGCTTTGGCGGTCCACCCGGAGGTCGACTACGTCCTGTTCAAGGCCACCGAGGGCGACTTTGCTGGCCGCACCTTCATCATGGCCGAAGCGCTCACCGGCACCCTGGCCAAGGAGCTGGGTGAGGCGGAAGTTCTCAAAACGTTCAAGGGCGCTGAGCTCGAGGGCTTTAAGTACCAGCCCATCTTCGATTTCTTCCCGGATGTCGAGAATGCCTACCAGCTGCTGCTCGCAGATTACGTCACCACTGAGGACGGTACCGGTGTGGTCCACCAGGCTCCGGCCTTCGGTGAGGACGATATGCTCACCTGCCAGAAGTACGGTGTGGGCCTGGTCATTCCGGTGGATGAGGATGGCAAGTTCACCTCGCAGGTGCCACCTTACGAGGGCCAGCTGGTCTTCGACGCTAACAAGGGCATCATCAAGGACCTGAAGGAAGCTGGCCGCGTGGTGCGCCACGTGACCATCGAGCACTCCTACCCGCACTCCTGGCGCTCCGGCGAACCGCTCATCTACATGGCGCTGCCTGCATGGTTCGTCAAGGTGACCGAGTTCCGCGACCGCATGGTGGAGCTCAACCACAACGAGATCGAGTGGCTGCCGGAGCACATCCGTGACGGCCAGTTCGGCAAGTGGCTGGAGGGCGCTCGCGATTGGAACATCTCTCGTACCCGCTACTGGGGCGCTCCGATCCCGGCGTGGATCTCCGATGACCCGGAGTACCCGCGCGTGGATGTCTACGGCTCCCTGGATGAGCTGGAGCGTGACTTTGGCGTGCGCCCGACCAGCCTGCACCGCCCGCACATCGATGAACTGACTCGCCCGAACCCGGATGATCCGACGGGCAAGTCCACGATGCGCCGCGTGCCGGACGTGTTGGACTGCTGGTTTGAGTCCGGCTCGATGCCGTTTGCGCAGAAGCATTACCCGTTTGAGAACAAGGAGTGGTTTGAGACCCACTCGCCGTCTGATTTCATCGTGGAGTACTCCGGTCAGACCCGCGGCTGGTTCTACGTCATGCATGCGCTGTCCACCGCGCTCTTTGACCGCCCGGCCTACAAGAAGGTTGTGGCCCACGGCATCGTTCTGGGCAATGACGGACTGAAGATGTCCAAGTCCAAGGGCAATTACCCGAACGTCAACGAGGTCTTCGACCGCGATGGCTCGGATGCGATGCGCTGGTTCCTCATGTCCTCGCCGATCTTGCGCGGTGGCAACCTCATCGTCACCGAACAGGGCATCCGTGAGGGCGTGCGCCAGGCCATCCTGCCGATCTGGAATGCCTACACCTTCCTGCAGCTCTACGCTTCCCAGGACGCGACGTTCGATGTCAGCTCCACCAACGTTCTGGACCGCTACATCTTGGCCAAGACGCATGACTTGGTAAAGAACACGAATGATGCGCTGGCGAATACCGATATTGCTACGGCAACCGAGGAGGTCCGCCTCTTCGCGGACGCGCTGACCAACTGGTACGTGCGCCGCTCCCGTGACCGTTTCTGGGAGGGCGAGGAAGCCCATCCGGAGGCCTTCAACACGCTCTACACGGTCCTGGAGACGGTCTCCCGCGTGGTCGCGCCGCTGCTGCCGCACGTGGCTGAGGTCATCTACCGTGGCCTGACCGGTGAGCGCTCCGTGCATTTGGCTTCCTACCCGAAGGCCGAGGATTACCCGGCTGACGATGCCCTCGTGGCCGCCATGGATGCCACCCGCGCGGTGGCCTCCGCGGCGTCCTCGGTGCGTAAGTCCAACAAGCTGCGCAACCGCCTGCCGCTGCCGAAGCTGACGGTGGCGATGAAGGATTCGGCGCGCCTGGCGGATTTCAAGGACATCATCCGGGATGAGGTCAACGTTAAGGACGTTGAGCTTACCGACGATGTCGACGCGGTGGGCACCTTCGAGGTCGTGTGCAACGCCAAGGTAGCCGGTCCGCGCTTGGGCAAGGATGTTCAGCGAGCTATCAAGAACCTCAAGGCGGGCAACTACGTGCGCGAGGGCGAGGACGTTGTGGTCGACGGCGATATCCGCCTATCCCCGGACGAGTACACCGAGCGCCTCAAGGCGGCGAATGCGAAGTCGACGGCTCGCGTGGAAGGGCTCGATGGCCTTGTCGCCGTGGATACCGAGGTGACAGAGGAGCTCGAGGCAGAGGGCTGGGCTGCGGACGTCATCCGCGGTTTGCAGGATGCGCGTAAGGCCGAGGATTTCGTGGTGACTGACCGCATCACCGTGGTTCTCTCCGTTCCCGCGGAGAAGGAAGAGTGGGCTCATCACCACCGCGAACACATCGCGGCGGAGGTGCTTGCTGTCGACTTCACTGTGACGACCCAGGCTCTCGAGCCAAGCGATGGACAGAACATCCATGATGTCCTCAAGGGCGTGACGGCTACCGTGGCCAAGGCCTAAATCCGCAGCGAAAAGCTCCGCTTCCCTCGAGTGGGGAGGCGGAGCTTTGAGCATCTGTGCACTGGTGGCGCAGGGGCGGCCCGGAGGGGGCCGCGATGACGGGGTGTGTGCGCTAGCGGCGGGTTCCGGGCAGGTGTGCGCGCCACGCAAGGATG
Source organism: Corynebacterium sp. HMSC074A09 (assembly GCF_001811545.1). Taxonomy (NCBI): domain Bacteria; kingdom Bacillati; phylum Actinomycetota; class Actinomycetes; order Mycobacteriales; family Corynebacteriaceae; genus Corynebacterium; species Corynebacterium sp. HMSC074A09. The sequence goes on from NZ_KV805156.1 coordinate 59,939, forward strand.
ACGTTGATGAGGCACACCAGCGCCAAGAAGCTGCCGATGCTGAACAACGCCGTGAAGCCGATATAGGGCGCAAGCGCGCTAAAGGCCATCGGGATGAAGAAGCCAGTGTAAGAAATGGAGTAGTACACGGCGGTCAAGCCGGCGAGCTCTCGCTCGCCCGCGATGCGCTGGACCTCGGACAATCCAGCGACCAGCGCCAAACCGTATCCCGCGCCCATTGTGGCGGCGGCTGCGATGCCGAGCGGCAGGGACAGCGAGTGAGCAGCAAACGCCCCGAGGATTGCGCCGACGGTGATGACGAACATCGACAGGGCCGAGGCTCGCGCGGACTTGTGGGTATCAACCAGGCGGCCCAGCATCTGGACGGCCACGCCGCAGCCCAGGGTGATGACGGTCATCAGGCCGGAGAAAGCGATGGGGGCGTTTCCAGCGGATTCGGATAGCAGCTGTGGAAGGAGCGCATAGGCCGCTCCCGCGCAGCCAAAGACCCAGGGGGCCACGGGCACGACGACACGCAGGAAACGCTTGTGCGCAGCGGCGGGGATGTGGAGCATCTCCAGCATGTCACGCACCCTGAGCTCCAGGATGGTGGTCTTGACATCGCCTCGGCTGGGCTGGCGGGTCTCAGGCGTATGCAGGATCCACGCGGCAGTCAACAGCGTGAGCAGCATGTGGAGGATATAGGCCGTGTGAGTCGGCCATGGCCCCCACTGGGCCAGCACCGAAGCGATACCCGCGCCGACGAGGAAGCCGGCGGTCAAACACAACGAAGCCTTACGAGCGCCGGACGCTGGGTCGCCGCCGGCGCTCGTGATGAGCTCCGTAATCCACGTTGAACCCACCGCCATGACTAGGCCTAATGCCATACCGCACAAGACGCGTCCCAACGCGATGATGAGTGGTTCGTTGGGGGCGATGGACAGCAAGAAAGAGCCTGCCAAGGACAGTGGTGCTGCGGGGAGCAACAGTGGGCGGCGGCCAAGCAGATCGGACAGCGGGCCGCCGATGAGCAGTGCGGGGATGATGCCAACCACGTAGGCGGCTAAGAGCCCGTTGACCGTCACCTGGGAAAAATTCGAGGTCTCGCGGTACATCACCAGCAGCGGGGTGAATTCATTTCCGCCCCAAGCAACCGCGATCATGGCACCGGCGACGGGGAACCACGCGCGCTTAGGCAGCGGCGCTTCGGCGGAGCGGCTGGGCGAGCCTGGGGAGGCAGCGCTTTCAGTGCTTTCGGTGGTGTCGGCGTCTGTGGGGGCGTCGGGTTGGGGAGTAGGCGCCTCGACAAGCGGGTTCGAATGCGCAGAGACAGTCACAGTTGCTTCCTTGAGGAGTTGAGGTGGGAATGGAGTTCGGTCAGGTAGGTGTCGATGTCGCCGGTGCGGAGGGCGTCGGCAAGCAAGGCGTGCTGGGCCACGAAGCCGCGTGCCTTCTCGACGCTGCGGCCGATGGCAGTTGCGGTAAATCGCTGTTGGCGCTCGCGCAAGGTGTGGCCGAGGTGGGCGAGGAGGCGGTTGCCGCCGTTGTCCATGATGGTTTGGTGGAACTTCGCATCCAGTTGGGTATAGGAGCCCAGATCGCCAGCGTCGAGGGCGGCCTTTTGCTCATCGATGGTGGCGACGAGGACATCGGCGATGAGACCGCGCTCCTCTGCGGACAGTCCGCAAATATGGCGGGCAGAGTTCTCATCCACGAGGAGGCGCGCCTCGTAGACCTCACGGATTTCGCGGGGGCTAATCGGTACGACCAGCGCACCGCGCTTGGGATAGAGCTTCAAGAAGCCCTCCACCTCCAAACGGAGGAAAGCCTCGCGCACCGGGGTTCTACTCATTCCCAGCTCGGCGGCAAGGGCGGCTTCGGAGAGCATCTCCGAGTCATCGATGTCGTCATCGATGATGCGGCGCTTGAGGTGATCGTAGGCCCGTTCCGCGGCGGGTACCTTGTCTTTTTGCATGTATACATGATGCATGCATGCGGTGCTCTCGGTCTAGCGCAAACGCCAATTCGTGAGACATTGATCACGCGGTGGGCAAGTGAGAGCTAGTTCTCTGAGCGGCGCGTGTGGTCAGGTAGGAGATGTGTTAGAGGCGAGTGAGGGAGGAAGTGGGGACGTCGTAAAGCACTGCCTCTCCCATACCGACCCAACCGATAAAGGGATTGTCCTGAAGCACTTGTGGAGTGTGGACGTGGCCAAGAATCCATGCGTCGAAGCCACAGGCCTGTAGCTGTTCGGGTGTCGTGGGCAAGCATATGCCTTTAGAGAATTCACCGGTCACTGATGAGTGCAGTAATCCCAGATGCGGCTCGTTGCTCTGGCGCGTTGGAAAGGTGAGTGTGCGGGGATCGGGATCGGCAGCTACCGCGGCGGTGACAACGGTAGCGCCGGCGCAGTGAAAGGAGTGAACGTCGGCGGAATGAACCGTTACAGGCGAAGAGAGACTGAGTTCGTGGTGGACGTCGTGATTCCCGGAGATGAAATGGACGTCGCTGAAAAGCTCGCATGCGCGAGCCATGACTTTCTGTGCTTGGGGTACGTAGGTGGCTGCGTCGGCTTTGCGGTCAATGATGTCACCGAGGCAGATACATGCATCCGCAGTCGTGACCTCCAGTACGTTTAGCACCCACTCCATGCCTGGCGCGTCGGGGCGGCCAAGGTGAAGGTCCGCGAAAATGAGGATACTAGCCACGCGCCCTCCTTCCTTGCCACCAAGTGATTAGGACTAGCACGACAGTGGAGGTTCCTACACCGATGAGCGTCATAGCCATGGCTTCAGCGCGGTGGCCCTGGTCAAATTGGTTCATGATCCACGGCGCAAGGAGATTGAGCTGGCTCGGGCGGATCAGGGAGGACATGACGAGCTCGCGGAAGCCCACAAAGAACGCCAGCAGCCAACCGGCAAAGATACCCGGGGCAAGCAGCGGCAAGGTGATGCTGCGCAACGTGTGGGAGGCGGAGGCACCGGACACGGCGGCTGCCTCGTAGACCGAAGGGGAAACCGCGCCAGCGGAGGTCTTGATGTTCTGCACCGCCATCGGCAGGAAGAGAACAGTAAAAGCCATGACGAGGATGATCATGGAGCCATAAGGTGTCCATGGCAGCCAGGGAGCGTTCCATAGGAGAATGAAGCCAATGGCGAGAACGATTCCGGGGACGGTATCCGGTGCTACAGCAAGGAAGTCGACAACACGGGCGCTGATCTGCCTGGTTCGCTGGGTGAGCAAGGTGACCGCGATGCCGAGGATGACCGCCGTTGTGGCGCCAATTGCACCGAGGGCGATGGAACGCAGCAAAGCTTCTTGAGCGGAAGGCATCTGCAGGACGATGGCGAAATAGTCGAAGGTGAGGTTTTGAGGCGTTGGGGGCGCGGATCGCAGAATGGTCATGGCTGCCAGGGTGATGGAAATATACGGGATGAGCACCGAGCAGGCGATGATGAGGAAAGCAACTAAGCTGCCAAGGACCTTGCCTGCGGTGCCGATGCGGAGCGAGACTTGGCGGGATACTCGTCCACCACCGGTAAGGTCGCGCCGCGAGACCCATTGCTGGAATGCCCATGCGCCCACACCAAGTGCAAACAACACCGATGAGGAGGCTGCTGCATCGGAGAAACTCAACGGGTCGATGGTGACGTCTTGGTAGATGGAGGAGACGAGGACCGTGAAACCGATGGCGTTTCCCAAGGTAACTGGGGTGCCGAACTCGCCGGCAGCCTTGATGAAAATGATCAGTGCGCCCAGTGAATAGGGGCCCACGACGGTGGGGAGGATGATGCGACTAATCTGTTGCCACCGGCTGGCGCCTGCGACTTGAGCCATTTCCAGAGAGGATGCAGGAATTGAGGTCAGACAGTTGCGCAGGATGAGATAGAGGAAGGGGAAGAGCTCGCACGCCATGATGAAAGCCATGCCAGGAACCGAGTAAATGGCGTCATGCGCGAGCTTGCCGACGGTATGCCCGAAGAGCAATTCGGAGACTCCACCGCGGCGGGTGAAATCCATCCACGCCATTGCTGCGGCAAAAGGCGGGGTCATGAAAGGAATCATGATGGCGATTTCTATCCAGTTCGCCTTAGAAAAAGACGTCCACGCGCGCAGGAAAGCTAGCGGGGCGGCGAACAGAGTAGAAAAGACCACCACGAGGAGGGAGAGGACGACCGTATTGAGTAGCACCTCTCCCATGCCCGGCTCCACAATCTTGTGGAGAGAAGAAGGCTCATCGCGGTACCCCACCACAGCGCTGATGAGCACCGATGCCAACGGCGCAGCGACAAGCACGAGCAGCACGAAGAGTACTGCATAAATGCCGAGAGTGCGCTGAGGGCTGCGGGTGGTGGTGCTCATAAGGTGGGGTTGCTCCGTGGTGAGATAGTAGAGGCTACTTCAGGTAGCGCTCAGCGAACTTTTCCTTGATGTCCTTGGAGGAGGAGGCGATGCCATCGAGATCCTCGTTGAGGGTTTCAATCTCCTCCAGCTTCGGGCCGTTCTTCGGGGTGAGCTCGGTGTTGGCCGGGATCATGTTCTTGGAAGCAGAAATCTCCTGTGCTTCATCGGAGAACATGAAGTCGACAAAAGCTTCGGCAGCGTCCTTGTTGTCGGTGGTCTTGAGGATCATGACCGGTCGCGGGGTGACGGTAGTGCCGGAGGAGGGGATAACAACCTCAAGCGGCTCTCCCTTGGCCTGAGCGGAGTATGCGGAGTAGTCCACACCACCCATGACGATGCCTCGAGAACCGGAGGTGACCTGGTCCAGGGCCGGACCGTTAGCGCCCTGGACAATCATGCCGTTGTCGAAGAGTTTGTCAAAGAGCTCCCAGGTCTTGTCCTCGCCCCACTGATCCACCATGGCGGCAATGAGGTCAGCGGCGGTGCCGGACTCGCGCGGATCCGGCATAATGACCTGATCCTTGTATTTTTCGTCAGCGAGGTCCTCCCAGTCCTGAGGAGCGGAGTCCACCACGTTGGTGTTGGTCACCAGTGCCAAGGCGGAGCCATCGCGGCCGGTGAATGTGCCGTTCTTGGATACCCAGCTGGAAGTGATCTTGTCAGCACCTTCCGGGGTGTACTCCGCCAGAGCGCCGGCCTTGTCCTGCTTGGAAGCAGCGGACCAAGAAGCCAAGTAGACCACGTCTGCCTGCGGGTTAGCCTCTTCCGCCTTGAGCTTGGCGGTGATCTTGCCGGTGGTGTCGGCGAAGACGTTGACCTTGACATCGGTCTTTTCCTCGAAGGCTTCGACGAGGGCGTCGGTAAGGCCCTGCGGGTTCGCGGAGTAGTAGTCCAGCTCGCCGGACAGTCCCTCCGGGGCTTCCCAGGCCTCGGCGCTGGTTTCAGCACCGGTGTTGTCGGCGGAGGATGCGTCGGTGGAGTCAGCGGAATCAACAGAACCGCAGCCAGTCAGAGCCAGGGCAGAAGCAGCGGCGGCAGCGAGGGCGAGAGAAAGTTTCTTATACAGCATGGAGAATCCTTAAAGTAGAAAACGGATGTGACTAGTACGCAAGACGTACCGTCGAACCACGATCGACTCGAGAGCGGCTGTAAGCCACCCAAGGCTCGTCAGCGCCTTCGACATCGCAGTGCAGCTCGTAGCGTCCGCCGATGTACTGAGCGGTGCGGACGATTCCGTCCACGTGGTGCGGGAAAGACCCGATGTCTTCCTCCGCGTCAAGGACGGTGAGGTTTTCCGGGCGGACGTCGGGAAGCCCAGCGCGGCGGTTCATAGTACCCACGAAGCCACCGACGAAGGGGGTGGCAGGGGAGTCGTAGAGGGTGACAGGATCGGCGAACTGTTCGATGACGCCGTCCTTCATGACGACGACGCGGTCCGACATGGACAGAGCCTCGGATTGATCGTGGGTGACGTAGATGACCGTGAGTCCTAAGTCGTGGACCAAGGCAGTGAGCTCGGCACGTATCTGAACACGCAGGGCAGCATCGAGCGCAGAGAGTGGCTCATCCATTAGGAGCAACTGCGGGTTGGACACAAGCGCGCGGGCGATGGCTACGCGCTGCTGCTGGCCACCGGAGAGTTGATTAGGGCGAGCTTGTGCCTTCGGGGTAACTCCGACCATGTCCATGCACGCGCGCACACGTTCTGTGCGTTCCACAGAAGACAACTTGTTACCCGCGGTGGTGAGGGGAAACTCGATGTTCTTCTCCACAGTCATGTGCGGCCACAGCGCCAGATCTTGAAACACCATGGACAGGTTGCGCTTATTAACGGGAACGTTCGTGTGTGGGCCGAACACTTCTTTATCGGAGAAGGTGATGGTGCCAGCATCGGGGGTTTCGAGGCCTGCGATGCAGCGCAGAAGCGTGGACTTACCGCAACCGGAGGGGCCGAGAATGGAGATGAACTCGCCGGTGTTAATGGCGAGGTCAGTGGCATGGAGACCAGTGTTGTCCGCGAACTCGCGCTTAATGCCGGTAACGACCACGTGGGCCTGGGAGGCAGGTGGTTGGGGCGAGAGTTGAGAAGTCACGGCGGAAAAGGTTAGGGCGATAAAGTAAGCGGATGGGGGCGTTGAAGTTACGAAGGTGGTAAAGAAACATGAATAATGGGTGACGGACATGCGGTGTTTAAACTGGAGCACATGCAGCGCTGGGTTCTTCACATCGACATGGACGCGTTCTTTGCGTCGGTGGAGCAGCTCACCCGCCCTACCTTGCGCGGCCGGCCTGTGTTGGTGGGTGGAACGAGCGGACGCGGCGTCGTCGCCGGTGCCTCTTATGAAGCCCGCGCATATGGAGCTCATTCCGCAATGCCCATGTTCCGCGCGCAGCAGCTCGTGGGCTATAAAGCCGTGGTGGTGCAGCCGCGCCGGGCGGTGTATGTGGCGGCCTCGCGCCGGGTATTTGGAATTATTGCGCAGCATGCGGGGGTCATCGAACAGCTCTCCATCGACGAGGCCTTCATGGAACCGGCCGCACTCGCCGGAGCCACGCCCGCCGAAGTCCGTGAGTGGTCGGAGAATCTGCGCCGAGTGATTCGAGCTGAGACGGGCCTTCCCAGCTCCATCGGCGCCGGTGCAGGCAAGCAAAGCGCGAAGATTGCGTCAGGGGAGGCCAAACCGGACGGGACTTTCATCGTGCCCCAGGAGCGCTTCGATGAGCTCATCCACCCGCTGCCGGTGGGCAAGCTCTGGGGAGCGGGCCCAGTCACCCAGCAGAAGCTAGCAGCCATTGGCGTGGAGACTATCGGACAGCTGGCGGCGATGAGCCGCAAGGAAGTCGAGATCTCACTGGGCAACGTGGTGGGCGTGCAGCTGTGGAAGCTCGCCCAAGGGATTGATGAGCGTCCGGTCGCCCCGCGCGCGATTGCTAAACAAATCTCCACCGAGTTCACCTACCCCACGGACCTGCGCACGGCGGCGGAGGTGGATGCGGCACTAATCCGCGCGGCGCAGGGCGCGCATTCCCGCCTGCTCAAGGACGGCCGCGGCGCGCGCACGGTGACGGTGAAGTTGCGGATGGCGGATTTCCACATCGAATCCCGCTCGGCCACGCTGCCCTATGCCACGGATGACCTGAAGGTCCTCGAGGCTAAGGCCTTGAGCTTGGCGCGCTACCCGGAGGAGCTCGGGCCCATCAGGCTGGTCGGGGTGAGCTACTCGGGTTTGGAGGAGGCCCGCCAAGACGTGCTATTTCCTGAGCTCGACCGCGAGGTCGTGCGTCCAGCTCCGGATACGGATTACGAGACTGGCGTCAGCGACCACCTGCCCGGCGCGCCGGAAACGGAGACGGAGCCCAGAGCAGAGTCGGAAACGCTGGGAGAAGCGGGATCGGATTCGATGCGCCGCTGGCACGCTACGCAGGACGTCCACCACCCCGAGTTTGGACACGGCTGGATTCAAGGCGCCGGCCATGGGGTGGTCAGCGTGCGCTTTGAAACTCGCGCTACGGGCCCGGGGTTTGTGCGCTCTTTTGCGGCTGAGGATGAAGATCTCCACCCGGCCGATCCATTGGACTCACTGGCCTGGGAGGGGGCGCTGCCAGGCGACGCCACCGAGGCCGATGGGCCCGAGATTGACACCGCTGGGGAGGAACCGCCACGCGAGGATAGCTAGCCCGCGGTATAAGCAGTGGCGGAGGGGGCAGTGCTAAACATCTCTGCCACCGGTGTGTCGGTAGCGAGTGCCGCGGCGAGCATAATGCGGGCTTGGCCGGCTCGGAATCCACCGGAGGCTACCGCACCCATCTCGCCCAAGGTGGCACCGCCACCTGCGCCGCCATAGGCCAGCTTGGTAGTTCCGTAGGGCGTGCGGGTGCTAATCACCACGGGCACGCCCGCTTGCAGCGCGCGGGCAACCCCAGCTCCCATCTCTTCACCCATGTTCCCCGAGCCCATGGCTTCGATGACGAGGCCATGGGTGTGGTTGAGGGAGGCGTCGACAAGCGCGGCGCCGGCACCCGGGTAGGCGGCGATGATCTCAACGGGGTGTTGCGCCATGGGGGAGAGCGGCAACGGCGCCAGAGCGGAGTCACCCACCGGTAGCTCCTCAAAGCCGTTGAGCTGCGAAGTATGCCACTTGCGCGCGCCGCGTCCGGGAATGGTCTTGCCGCCGAATTGCACCCACACGCCGGCCTTTCCGGAACACAGGAGCTCATAGGAATCGCGCAGGTTGCGCGGGCCATCACCAGCCGGGTGGTCGAAGGCGCGCTGCGCGCCAGTGAGCACGATGGGCCCCTCACCGAGGTCGAAGAGGGATAACGCCAGCGCGGTTTCCTCCATGGAATCGGTGCCGTGCGTGATGAGGACGCCATCAATCTCTGGGCGCGCAAGGTGCTGGCGCGCACACAGCAGTAGCTCATCGAGGTCTGCCAAAGTAATCGAGCTGGAATCCAGCGCGCGGAATTCCACCACCTCAATGTCGTGTGTTCCGACTTCAGCGTCGAGGAATTGGGCTAGCTGTTGCCCACTGACGGTGGGGACCAGGGATCCGTCACGGACCGTCGTGCAGGCGATGGTGCCACCGGTGGCGATGAGTGCAAAAGTCATGCCAGCAGGCTACTACAGGCGCGCACCTGCGCGGGAACCCCAGGGCGGCGGTCGTGGACGCTAAAGTAAAAGGGATAAACCACGATCCCCTACGTGAGGAGTATTTGTGAAATCCTTCAAGCTGAGCGCCGCCGTTGTGGCCCTGGGCGCCGCGACTGCCCTGGCTGCCTGCTCGTCTTCCGAGGATGCAGACACCGAGAACAGCACCGCCGCTAAGCCTTCGGGCGAAACCTCCGCATCGCAGGTGGCCTCCACCGAGATGCCTACCGTGGAGCAGCTCAATGAGATCCTGACCAAGGCCGCAGACCCGAACCTTCCGCAGGAAGAGAAGGTCCAGCTGGTCCAGGGCAGCGAGACGGCGCCGGAGCTTTTCGACGTCATGTCGCAGTCCCAGGCCGAATCCGGTGCCACCTTCGAGGTCGTGGCCCCGGTCATCCCTGGCCTCGTGCCGGATTCCGCGCTCGCTACCGTCCACATCAATACCCCTGATGGCCAGCAGCAGACCGCTGACCAGGTGGAGTTCATCAACGAGGGTGGTACATGGAAGCTGTCTAAGACTTGGGCTTGTGTCTTGGTCACCAACATCGTCCCTCCGGAAGAGGTTCCGGAGATGTGTGCGGACTCCGTGCCGGAAGGCGCTGGCGCCGAGGAAGGCGCTGAGGCGCCTGCCGACGCCCCCGCAGAAGGTGCTGAGGCTCCCGCCCAGTAAACCCGGGTTTTCATAACTTAAGCGCCCGCCACTCGCTGGATCTCATGCCAGCCAGGTGGTGGGCGCTGCCTTGTGCGGAGGCTGTCTGGCGGTGCTCGCGCGCAGGAGAAGGTGTGGCGCGAAGCAGGCTACTCGGTGGTGAACTCCATCTCGGTGGCGCTGGTCTGCACCACGCGAAGATCAGAGCCTTCCGCACCATAAGAAATCGCGGTGGTCACGGAGACATCGCCGGCGGTGGGAAGCGGCTTGGTCAGATCAACGGTAACGGAGCCCTCCGAGGTCGATGTGTGGTCCGTAACCTTCAGCTCCTTGCCACGTAGCTCTTCGGGGGCGTCGGCGCCGTCGAAGGACAGTGCGCCCAGGGAAGGCCGCTGCTCAATCTTCACGCTGAGCTCAGCGATATCCCCGTCCAGCTTGTCCAAGGTATAGGTCGTGGTTTGCAACAGCGTGGATTCGCCAGTGACGCGCGATTCCACCACCCACGTCGCACCCGGGCCGATTTCCTCATCAGGGAAGACGATGGGCAGTGAGGTCAGGCTGGTGATGGCGCGCTCGACGGTGCTGCGGGCCTGATCGGTCGCCGCCTGCGGGGCGGCCAGGCGCAGCGAGTTCATCTGGCCCGTATCCGTGCCGCGCCATCCAAACTGGAAGCCCTCGGCGGAGGAGACATCCGCGCCGTCAGCCTCCGGCTTTCCGACGGTGACGAACGCGTTGCGGCTGGCTGGAAGTTGGCCTTCGACATTCTCGGTGGCAGCCTCCACCGAGGCCTGGAGCGGAAGAGTGACCTTGTCCTGAGCTTCCGGTGAAGGGGCGGCGCTGCCGTCCTTGCGTAGCTGCTGGTCGAAGCCCGTGGCGACCTCATAGGTGAGTTCCTGCGTGGCATCGAGGTCCTTAAAAGCCAGGACCTGACCGGCGCCGTCACCTGGTTCTAGGAGGGTCACGCGCGGGGCATCGAGGGCCAGCCCCACTGGCTCCTCGACGGGCTTGGCCGGCTGGGAATAGGAACAGCCGGCGAGCGCGCCGGCGACTCCCAGGACGGTGGCGGACAGGACTGCTAGGGCTCTCACACGAAACACGCATTCCAAATTACCGGATGAGCCTGTTTAGAATGGAACGGGTGAAAGCAAGGAGTTATATCGGAGTGATGGTCGCGGTGGTGCTCGGTGTGGCTGCCGTCGACCAAGCCGTGAAGGCGCTGATGCTGTCCATCCTCACTGAAGGTGAAGCCCTACCGGTCTTTGGTGATTGGTTCCGCTTCTACCTTCTGTTTAACCCCGGCGCTGCCTTCTCTATGGGCGGGGAGGGCTCGACGTGGCTGTTTACCACGATCCAATTGGTCTTCATCATTGGTGTGGCCATCGCCGCCCCGCGCATTCACGATAAGTGGCAGGCGATAGGCCTGGCCATGATCGCCGGAGGTGCCCTGGGCAACTTCATCGACCGCCTCGTGCGTGAGCCGGGGTTTTGGTTTGGGCACGTGGTGGATTACATCTCCGTGGGCAGCTTCGCTGTTTTCAATATTGCAGATGCGGCCATTACCTGTGGCGTCGTGGTCTTTATCAGCGCGATGTTCTGGGCAGAGATGAAAGAAAAGCCACAAGAGCAGGAAGCGGGGGAAGCTTGATGCGCGAAAGTCGTAGGTTGCCGGTGCCCGAGGGCCTCGATGGCATGCGCGCGGATGCCGCCCTGGCCAAGCTCTTGGGTATTTCGCGGGCCCGGGTGGCCCAGTTGTGCGCGGCGGGAGACGTGGAAATCGATGGTGCCGCCGTGGGCAAGTCCGAGCGCTTAAGTGCTGGCGGCTGGATCGATGTCATGATGCCAGCGCCGGAGGAACCGCTCATCCCCAAAGAAGAGCTGGTGGAGGGCATGGATGTTCTCTACGCGGACGAGGACATCATCTGCGTGTGCAAGCCCGTGGGTGTGGCTGCGCACCCCACGTTGGGTTGGGATGGGCCCACCGTCATCGGCGGGCTGCGGGCAGCAGGCTATGCGCTTGCCGACGCCGGCCCGACCGAACGCAAGGGTATTGTCCACCGTCTCGACGTGGGGACCTCGGGCGTCATGGTGGTGGCCGCCAGCGAGCGCGCCTACTCCCAACTCAAGAACGCCTTCCGCGAGCGCACCGTGCAGAAGACCTATCACGCCGTGGTCCAAGGCCTGCCGGATCCCATCGTGGGGACCATTGATGCGCCCATTGGCCGCCATCCTTCGGCGGGCTGGAAATTTGGGGTCGTCGATGATGGCAAACCGGCGGTGACACATTACAAGCTGCTGGAGGCCTTCCGCGAGGCCAGCCTCCTCGAAGTCCATTTGGAGACCGGCCGCACCCACCAGATCCGTGTCCACATGTCCGCCACCGGGCATCCCTGCGTAGGCGATCCGATGTATGGCTGTGACCCGAACCTGGCCAAGCGTGTGGGGCTTAACCGCCAGTGGCTGCACGCGGTCGAACTCGGCTTTACCCACCCGGGAACCGGCAAGTGGTTCGAGTGCACTGCACCCTACCCGGACGATCTCAAGCACGCCGTGGAGGTTTTGCGCGGATGAGCCCGCAGCGAAGCACCAGCCAACGCATTTACCGGCGCCGCCGTGCCGCGGCGCTGGTGCTGTTGGCCGTGCTCGCCTTGGCCGTGGTGGTCGCCTTCGGGCTTTTCGGAACGCAGCCCAGCACGGCGGTGCAGGGAGACCAGCTTGGCCCTGATGGCTCGGAGAGCGCGGCCGATTATCGGGAGCGCGCGGAGACCTCATTAGCGCACGCAACCGATCCGGCCTACGCGCTGGTGGGCTTTCGCGAGCCGCTGAGTCCGCAGGACGTGAGCGACGCCCTGCAGCCCGTCGAGCGCATGGATGCCATCGTGATCGGGCTGGCCGCGCCCATCGCGGTCCCCGAGCCTGTCGCCGGCGCCACGCGCGCCGACGTTATCGATACCGTCTTGGCCCGCGTGGCCGACCATGCCCGTGACATGGCGGAGGATGCACCAGCGAAGGTCGATGCCGTCGTGGTCTATTCCGGGGGGAGTCAACTGCGCGCCCTCGCTAACGATCCGCGGGTCGATACCGTGGAGGTCGCGCCCGCTGACGCCGCGTGGGGCTCCTTCGGCGTGCGCCCGCCCGCCAACGTCGGACAGAATGAGAACCGCTAGAACAGCCGAGGAGAAGACATGCGCCTGTTTCCCAACACATCCGAGTGGCCGCCGAACTACCGCTTTGCCTACCTCTTGATGTGGGCGGGCGCGTTCATCGCCTCTGGGGCCGCCATCGCGCAAGGAATCTGGGGAGCGGACAAGCTCACCTTCGGCATTCTCATCGTGGTGGCCATCTACTGCATCGCCATGGCCATCCTCATGCCGCGGTGGGCGCTTAATGCACGCGAGGAATCCGCCCGGCGCGCCGAGGCTAAGCAGGCGCGCGAGGAGCTGAAGCGCCGTTAGCCCTCTGCGGTGGGTGACGCGTCGGCGGGGTGGAGGCGGGCGCGGCGTCGAGAAGCGCGGCCCATGCGCACCAAGTCTGCAAGGTAGATGATCACCGCAACCCAGATGATGGCAAAGCCAATCCAGCGTTCGGTGGACATGTGCTCCTGGGTCACGAACAGCGCCCACAGCATCTGCATGATGGGGGTCATGTACTGCAGCATGCCGAGCGTAGACAGGCGCAGGTGCTTAGCGCCCTGGGCGAAACACAACAGCGGCAGAGCGGTGACGAGGCCGGAGGTAATCAGCAGTGCGATGTGCCCGGGGCCTTCGGTAGTGAAGGTGGATTCTCCCTGTGCCTGGAGGTAGCCCAGGTAGACCAGCGCGAAGGGGAGCATGACCAAGGTTTCCGCGGCCACTGAGCCCATCGAGGAGACCGTGATGCGTTTCTTCAGCAGGCCATAGATTCCGAAGCTGAAGGCCAAGGCCAGCGAATAATAGGGGGCCTGGCCCGTCATAAAGGTCAGCCACAACACCGCGATGAAGGCGATGCTGACCGACGCCACCTGCGCCTTCGTCAGCTTCTCCTTGAGGAAGATAATGCCGAGGGCCACGGAGACGAGCGGGTTAATGAAATAGCCCAGTGCGGCATCGGCCACGTGATCGCTGTTGATGGCGATGACATAGGTACCCCAGTTGATGGTGATGGCCACGCCGCAGGCGAACATCCACCCCCAGGTGCGCAAGCTGAATGCGCGGAGCTCGCGCCAGCCACCAGTCACCAGCAGCATTGCGGTGACGAGAACCGCAGTCCACACGATGCGGTGGGCCAAGATCTCAAACGGGCTGGCGGGGCGCAGCAGCGGGAAGAACGCTGGGAAGAAGCCCCACATGAGATAGGCGGCAATAGTGTAGAACATTTAAGAAAATGTACCTTAACGAGGACCTACGGGCGAAGTTTGACGGCCCCGCTAAGATGAGCCGCATGGCCAAAAACTCCTCCTTCGTCCATCTGCACAACCACACCGAATTCTCCATGCTGGATGGCATGGCCAAGGTGGACATGTTGGCGGATGAGGTTCTCCGCCAAGGCATGCCGGCAGTCGGTATGACCGACCACGGCAACATGTATGGATCCAATGCCTTCTATCAAAGGATGACCAGCGCCGGCATTAAACCAATCATCGGCATCGAGGCCTACCTGGCTCCTGAGTCACGTTTCAACAAGAAGCGCGTGCTGTGGGGAACCCCGGACCAGAAGCGCGATGACGTCTCTGCCTCCGGTGCTTACCTGCACCAGACCATGTTGGCGGAGAATGAAACCGGCCTGCGCAACCTGTTCAAGCTTTCCTCCTTGGCTTCTTACGAGGGCCAGTTGGGCAAGTGGCCGCGCATGGACGCGGAGCTTATTGCCGAGCACGCCGAAGGCATCATCGCGACCACCGGTTGCCCCTCGGGTGATGTGCAGACCCGCCTGCGCTTAGGCCAGTTCAACGAGGCTCTCGAGGCTGCCGCGATGTGGCAGGACATCTACGGCAAGGACAACTTCTTCCTGGAGCTTATGGACCATGGGCTGGACATCGAGAAGCGCACGCGCGACGGCCTGCTGGAGATCGGCCGCAAGCTGGACTTGCCGCCGTTGGTGACCAATGACTGCCACTACGTGCTGGAGTCCCAAGCCCCGGCGCACGAGGCCATGTTGTGCGTGCAGACCGGTAAGACGTTCATGGACCCGGATCGCTTCAAGTTCGACGGCACCGGCTACTACATCAAGTCCGCCGCGCAGATGCGTGAGCTGTGGGATCACATGGTGCCGGAGGCCTGCGATAACACCCTGTGGATTGCGGAGCGCGTGCAGGACTACGGTGCGATTTGGGAGGAGCACACCCACGATCGCATGCCGATTGCCGACGTCCCCGAGGGCCACACCCCAACCTCCTGGCTGACCCACGAGGTCATGGAGGGACTGAAGGATCGCTTCAACGGTGGGGATGTGCCGCAGGAGTACATCGACCGCGCTGAGTACGAGATCAGCGTCATCGACATGAAGGGCTACCCCTCTTACTTCCTCATCGTGGCCGAGCTCATCAAGCACGCGCGGTCCATCGGAATTCGCGTCGGTCCGGGTCGTGGTTCGGCGGCCGGTGCACTCGTGGCCTACGCGCTGACCATTACCAACATTGACCCCATCGAGCACGGACTGCTCTTCGAGCGATTCTTGAACCCGGAGCGTCCGTCTGCACCGGATATCGATATCGACTTCGATGATCGCCGCCGCGGCGAGATGATTACCTACGCCGCCGATAGGTGGGGCGAGGACAAGGTTGCCCAGGTGATCACCTTCGGCACCGTGAAGACCAAGCAGGCAATTAAGGACTCCGCCAAGGTGCACTTTGGCCAGCCGGGCTTCCAGATGGCGGACCGCATTAATGGTGCGCTGCCGCCTGCCATCATGGCCAAGGACATCCCGCTCGCCGGCATCATGGACCCAGAGCACGAGCGCTATTCGGAGGCGACCGAGGTCCGGCAGATGATTGAGACCGACCCGGACGTGAAGAAGATTTATGAGACCGCACGCGGCCTCGAGGGTGTGGTCCGCCAGGCCGGCGTGCACGCCTGTGCGGTGATTATGGCCTCGGTCCGCCTCATGGACCACATCCCGATGTGGAAGCGCCCCGCCGACGGCGCCTACATCACCGGCTGGGACTACCCGGCCTGTGAGGCCATCGGCCTGCTGAAGATGGACTTCTTGGGTCTGCGCAACCTCACCGTGATCGGTGACTGCCTGGAAAACATCAAGAAAAACCGCGGCGAGGAAGTCCACCTAGAGGACCTCCACGCCGACGACCCGAATGCCTCGAAGGTCTATGACCTGCTCTCGCGCGGCGATACTCTGGGCGTGTTCCAGCTCGACTCGGGCGGCATGCAGGAGCTGCTCAAGCGTATGAAGCCGACGGGCTTTAAGGATATTGTGGCGTCGCTGGCGCTCTACCGTCCGGGCCCGATGGGTGTGAACGCCCACTGGGATTACGCGGACCGCAAGAACGGCCGCAAGGAGATTACCCCGATCCACCCCGAGCTGGAGGAGCCGCTTAAGGAGATCCTCGATGAGACCTACGGTCTTATCGTGTACCAGGAGCAGATCATGCGTATCTCGCAGAAGGTGGCGAACTACACCGCCGGCGAGGCAGATGGCTTCCGTAAGGCCATGGGTAAGAAGAAGCCGGAAGTCCTGGCCCAGCAGTATGACAAATTCTGGGGCGGCATGAAGGACAATGGCTACTCCAAGGAAGCCATGGACGCTCTGTGGGGCACCATTGAGCCCTTCGCCTCCTACGCGTTTAACAAGTCCCACGCCGCCGGTTACGGGTTGGTGTCCTTCTGGACGGCTTACCTGAAGGCCTATTACGCGCCGGAGTACATGGCCGCGCTGCTGACCTCGGTGGGTGACAAGAAGGATAAGTCCGCTATCTACCTGGCCGACTGTCGCCACCTGGGCATCCGCGTGCTCTCCCCGGACGTCAATGAGTCCCAAGAAACCTTCCAGGCCGTGGGCGAGGATATCCGCTTCGGCATGGGCGCTATCCGCAACGTCGGTGGGGAAGTGGTGGATTCCATCGTGAAGACCCGCCGGGAGAAAGGCGCTTTCACGTCCTTCTCCGATTACCTGGAGAAGATCGAGCTGGCTGCCTGTTCGAAGCGCGTGACCGAATCCCTCATCAAGGCCGGCGCCTTCGATTCCCTGGAACACCCGCGCAAGGGCCTCATGCTCATCCACGAGGATGCCGTGGATTCGGTGCAGACTACCAAAAAAGCAGCCGACAAGGGCCAATTTGACCTCTTCGCTGGCTTTGGCGGTGGTGATGAACAGGGCGACTCTGTCTCCGCCTTCGCCATCGATATCCCAGATGAGAACTGGGATCGAAAGCACGAGCTGGCCTTGGAGAGGGAGATGCTCGGCCTGTACGTGTCCGGCCACCCGCTCGATGGCTTCGAGGAAGCCCTCAACGCGCAGACCGACACCCCGATTACCAAGATCCTCAACGGTGAAGTCGGCAACGGGCAGGAGCTGGTGATCGGCGGCATTATCTCGGGCGTCGACAGGCGCTTTTCCAAGCGCGATGGCTCGCCCTGGGCCATCGTCAGCATCGAGGACCATAACGGCGCCCAGGTGGATATCCTCGTGTTCAACCAGGTGTACTCGCTGGTGGCCCCGCAGATTGCGGAAGACAATATCATCCTGGCCAAGGTTCAGGTGAAGATTCGCGATGAGCGCATGTCCTTGTTCTGCTCCGATATCCGCGTTCCCGATTTGGGGCCGGGCAACGGTGCTGGCCTGCCGCTGCGACTGACCATGCGCACGGATCAGTGCACGATGGACAACATTGCGCGGCTCAAGCAGGTCTTGGTCAACAACAAGGGTGAGTCCGACGTGTACCTCACGCTTGTCGACGGCGAAGAGTCCACCATGATGGTCCTCGGCGAACATCTGCGTGTGGAGCGCTCCAGCAACCTCATGGGTGATCTCAAGGCGACGATGGGCGCCGGCATCCTTGGGTGAGCCCACGTGTTGGGGCCGCGTGCTGAATAAAAGTACAGAATGAAGCGGGCCGTGCTTCGTACGTGGGTTACGCTAGACAGCACAGTCTAGTTGAAAGGGAATGTACCTCCTATGGTCAATAAGATCCGCACCACCCACGTCGGCTCACTGCCACGCACCAAGGAGCTGCTGGAGGCTAACCTCGAGCGTTCTGCCGGCACCATCTCCGATGAGAAGTTCCACGAGATTCTTCAGCGCTCGGTCGCTGACGTGGTCAAGCGCCAGGTTGATCTCGGCATCGACATCATCAACGAGGGCGAGTACGGCCACATCACCTCCGGCGCTGTGGACTATGGCGCTTGGTGGAACTACTCCTTTACCCGCCTGGGTGGTTTGACCATGACGGACAAGGACCGCTGGGAAATCGGTGACAAGATCCGCTCCGAGCCGGGCAAGATTCGCCTTTCCTCGATGAAGGATCGCCGCGACCGCGCACTGTTCGCCGAGGCTTACAACGATCCGGATTCGGGTATCTTTACCGGCCGCAAGAAGGTAGCTAACCCGGAGTTCACCGGCCCGGTTACCTACATCGGCCAGGAGCAGGTCGAAGCAGACGTAAAGCTGCTTGCCGACGCCCTCCCCGAGGGCACCGAAGGCTTCGTCGCCGCCCTGTCTCCGGGTGCTGCGGCGCGTCTGCCCAACAAGTACTACGAGGATGAAACCGACCTTGTTCGCGCCTGCGGTGAGGCGCTCAAGGTGGAGTACAAGGCCATCACTGATGCCGGCCTGACCGTGCAGTTCGACGCCCCGGATCTGGCCGAAGCTTGGGATTCGGTGGTTCCGGAGCCGACCGTAGAGGACTTCCAGGCATTCCTGCGCGGGCGCATCGACATCCTCAATGAGTCCATCAAGGACATCCCGCGCGAGCAGACCCGTCTGCACATCTGCTGGGGTTCCTGGCACGGCCCGCACGTGACGGATATTCCGTTCGCGGACATCATTGAAGAGATCCTGCAGGCCAAGGTCGGCGGCTTCTCCTTCGAGGGCGCCTCGCCGCGCCACGCGCACGAGTGGCGTGTGTGGCAGGACCACAAGCTGCCGGAGGGCACCGTCATCTACCCGGGCGTGATTTCGCACTCCACGAACGCCGTGGAGCACCCGCGCCTGGTGGCGGATCGCATCATCCGCTTCGCAGAACTGGTAGGCCCCGAAAACGTCATCGCCTCGACGGATTGCGGCCTCGGCGGGCGCCTGCACCACCAGATCGCGTGGGCAAAGTTGGAGTCCCTCGTCGAAGGCGCACAGATCGCTACGGAGGAACTGTTCTAACCCGTCGCCCGGGCTGGGGCGCGCAAATGCTCTAGTGCGCGGTCCCGTCCGAGGGCGAAATAAATAGGCGCGAACCAAGTGTGGTTCGCGCCTTCGAGATCGTGCGGTAGGGAATTATTCCTCAGCCGCGTCAGCCTCTTCCTTCTTCTTGGTGTTATCCCAGTAGAAGCCGTGGCTCTTGAGGAAGGCACGCAGGTCGTTGAGGACAGCCGGGTTGGACTGCGCGACCGCGGCCAGCAGGTTGATGCCGACGGAGAGTAACGCAGCCGCGCCACCGATCCACGCAAAGACCTCCTCGGCCGTGTCATTGGGGCGTGCAGACTGTACCCAGTCCGGCATCTCGTCCCATTCCTTCTCCAGCTCAGCGTCCTTTTCTTCCTGGACGCAGTCCGGCACTTCCGGCATACCGGAGGAACCATAACCGTTAAGGATGCCGAGTCCGAGCTCCTTCGGCCCCATGAAGGACGAGCCCGCAGTGTCATCGGCCACCGCGTTTTCGTGCTCCTCGCGCGCCTTGCGCACCGCCTCCGCGCACTCCTCGGAGAGGCCGGAGGTATTGGTGTGACCGATGTTCATCGAGCTTCCGCCAGTGGAGCTCTGACCGTTCTGTCCGCTCTGGCTCTGCGCGGCGGGCTGAGCGCTACCAGAAGCGTCGTCGGCTGCAGCCAGCGGAGTTACCAGGGCCATGGTCGTGGTGCACACAGCGATCAGGGAGGTTGAAAGGCGCATAATCAGAGGGTTCTCCTTGGGAAGGGATGCGAGGGGATGAGAAAAAAAGGGGGGTGGCTTGGTGCAAGCCCACTTCAATGTAGCAGCCCTCCCCGTGAGCGCGGTAGGGGTTAGAGGAACTTCTCCAGCTGCTCGCGCAGCGGTGCTGGGGCCAGGCTGAGAACCGTTTCACGGATACCCGGGGCACGCAGCAGACCTACGGCAGCGGCTAGGGCGGCGACGACACCGATGACAGAACCAGCGATGATGGCCGCGGTGGATGGGCGGGAGCTCTGGCCGTCCTTGTTCTGGTCGTCCTGGTCCTGCGAGTCATCGCCAGGGTTCTCATCCGGATTCTCGTCCGGCTTCTCCTCGTCGTCCTTGTCGCCAGCGAGGAGATCCTTCACGGAGTAGACGGTCGTGGTTCCGGATACCTCGTTGCCGACGATGAGCAGGTACTCGCCGTTGGGGGAGTCCGCCTTGTCGACGAAGGCAAAGCCCTCCGGGCCTAGGTCGCCGGCAGCAGCGGACTCGTCGGTGGAGAAGTCGCGGTTGTTGACGTAGGTAACGAAGGAAGAGTTAGCAGGGTCGGTGACATCGTAGACGAAGACGCCGCCGACGCGCTCCGCGCCGATGAAGGCGTATGTGCGATCTCCCACGGTGCCGATAGTGAGAGCCTCGGGCTCGGGGCCCTTGTTGTCGGAGCGGTCATCAAACTCGGCGCTCTCATTATCGGCGTTGTGGTGGAACACGCCCGGCTCGTTGAGCTCGGCGGTGATCTTTTCGAACTCGGCACCGGAGTCGAAGACAACGTTGCCCTCCGCGTCGTAGATGCTGAAGGAGCGGGAGCCGTAAGCATAAAGCTCGTCGAAGCAGCCCTTCTCTTCGTTCCAGCCAGAGGCGTTGCTCAGCTTCAGGTTGCCGGCTTCCTTCTTGTCGGCGAGCTTGTCCAGGTCGACGTCGCCAAGCGCGCCCTCGCACACCTTGCCATCCTCGACCACGTCCTTGAGCTCCACCTCATCGGTGTAAACGCCGGAACCGCCGTCCTTCTCCTCCACGCCCCATTCGCGGGCGTCGCCCTCGTTCGCGGTGGCGAAGTAGGTGTGGCCGCCAGCGGTGAAGGCACCGATGGAATCGGGCATGGACAGACCCTTAACCGGGATGGTGCGCAGCTCCGCCTTGTCATCCTTGTTCGAGGGGTCCAGCGGGACTGTCGAGTGATCCGCAATGTGTGCGGGCAGAATCTTTTCCACGGTGGCGGACTCGATGTCAATGACACCGATGGCGTTGGCCTCCTGCAGCGTTACAAAGGCCTTGCCGTCCTGGGAGGTGATGTACTCCGGCTCGAAGTCGATTGAGGGCTTGGAATCGTGGCCGGAGGGGCCGAAGACGCGCACGCCCTCCGGCAAAGGCTGACCGTCGAAGGCAGAGAAGTCGGCGATACGGGCGTCCGCTTGGGTTGGAGCCTCAACACCCTCCGGCAGCTTAATGACGGAGACGGAACCTTCCGGGTCCGTGACGTAATCGGTGCCCTCGGCGTTGAGCTCGTTCGAGGGCTCGCCCTCATTGGCGAGGAGAGCGTAGCCACCATCGGCGGTGATGTGGACGTTATCCGGCAACGCGCCCACCATCACGCGCCCTAATTCGGCGGTCGCCAGGTCCTCGGCCGCGGCGTTGAAGAACAGTGCTTCGCCCTCCTCGGTCTTGTCCGCTTGCTGGACGGCGGCCACAGCCAGGCCATCGGGGCGCACGGCCACGGAGTTGATTTCCTTGCCCTCGCCAGCAGAAATGGAACCGATGAGCGTGAGCTTGGTCGGATCCGAAGCATCGAGGACATCAATCTGGCCCGCATGCGCGTTGACGGTGAGAATGCGCTTGGAGGCCGGGTGGAAGGCCACGATCTCTGCGGCGGACTCTTCGTAGACCCCAGACTCATAGGTGCCAATCGGGGTGACCTTGAGGTTAGCGTCCGCAGCAGAGTGCTCGATGACGTTATCCACAATCGCGGCCGAGGAAGTCGGCACAGCCAGGCTAAGACACGTGGCGGTCGCAGCGCACAGGGTGAGGGAGCGGCGGGAGATAGAACGAGACATGCAGAAAGACTCCTTGTTGCGAGACGAAAAGATTCCGCACCACCGTACGTTTGCCCCTAGTGCTTTTGGGGAACAGTAAGTTGCGGCCAAGCGAGATCTGGGTAAACGTTCGGTGAACCGGTCGATTGCTAGGTAATGTGCGACGCGTGGAGGGCGGGGCGCTAAAATAAGCCACCATGACAACCATCCCGCAAGACTTCGAGCCTATCCACGCCTCTGATATCCAACTGGCCCAATCGCGAATTAGCTCGGAGATTGCCCCGACTCCGCTGCAGTACTGCCCGCGCCTGTCCCAAGAGACAGGTTATGAGGTGTACCTGAAGCGCGAAGATCTGCAGGATGTGCGCTCCTACAAGATCCGCGGGGCTATTTACGGCATGTCAAACCTCAGCGAAGAGCAGCGCACGCAGGGGATAGTTACCGCCTCGGCGGGAAATCACGCCCAGGGCGTCGCCTACGCCTGCCGCACCATGGGAATCCACGGCAAGATCTACGTGCCGGAACCGACCCCGAAGCAAAAACGCGACCGCATCCTGGTTCACGGTGGTGATTTCGTGGAGTTGGTGGTCACCGGCGCCAACTTCGACGAGGCGGCTGCGGCCGCGCACGCGGATGCCGCCGAGCGCGGCGCCTTCTTCATCGAGCCTTTCGACTCGCGCGATACCGTCACCGGTCAGGGAACTGTGGCCGCGGAAATCGTGTCCCAGCTGTCCTCAATGGGCAAGTCCTTGGATACCGTGGTGGTCCCCGTGGGCGGCGGCGGACTCATTTCCGGCATCACCTCTTACCTCGCCGATATGGCCCCGCGCACCGCGGTGGTGGGCATTGAGCCGGCCGGGGCGGCGTCGCTGAGCGCTGCGTTTGCGGCCGGTGAGCCGGTGACCCTGGAGACCGTCGATCCTTTCGTCGACGGTGCTGCCGTCAAGCGCATCGGTGAGCTGCCTTTCAAGATTTTGGAAGCCAACCAGGGCCGCCTGCACCATGACATCGTCTCGGAAGGCGCCGTGTGCACGGAGCAGCTCGCGCTCTACCAAAACGAGGGCATCATCGCCGAACCCGCCGGCGCGCTGAGCGTGACCGGCCTGCGCACGCTCAACCTACAGCCGGGCTCAACGGTGGTCTGCGTGATTTCCGGCGGCAATAATGACGTGCTTCGCTATGCCGAAATCATGGAGCGCTCCCTGGTGCACCGCGGACTCAAGCACTACTTCCTGGTGAACTTCCCGCAGGAGCCCGGCCAGTTGCGCCACTTCCTCCAGGATGTTCTTGGCCCAGAAGATGACATCACGCTGTTCGAGTACCTCAAGCGCAACAACCGTGAGACCGGCGCCGCGCTGGTAGGTATCGAGCTGGGGAGTGCCGCAGGCATTGACGGACTACTCGAGCGCATGGAGGCGTCGAAGCTCAATTGCCAGCAGCTTCAGCCCGGCACGCCTGAGTACGACTTCCTCGTCGCATAATGCTGGAGAGCTATCAGCGCCCCGCCGCCGGTGAGATTGTCGAGCACGAGATTGAGATCAAGCGCTCGCGGTTTATCACCCTCATCGGTCGCGCCACGACGGAAGAGGAAGCACGCACGCTTATCGACGGCGCCCGCGACCGCTTCCCTGACGCCCGCCACCACTGCTCGGCCTACATCTACCACGTTGACGGCTCGAATCCAGTGGAGCGCTCCTCCGATGATGGCGAGCCCTCCGGCACGGCGGGCAAGCCGATGCTCGATGTTCTGAAGGGCTCCGGACTGCTCGATATCTGCGCGGTCGTGGTGCGCTACTTCGGCGGTATCAAGCTGGGCGCGGGCGGGCTCGTGCACGCCTATGGAGGTGCCGTCAGCGAGACGATGGAGCAGGTTGAGCCCGTCACGCGTGCCTTGCGCGAGCTCTATACCGTCGAGGTTTCGCACGCGGAGGCCGGGCGGCTGGAGGCGGAGTTGCGCAACCGTGGCGTGGACATGGTGGATACCGCCTACGGCCAGGCGGTGACCTTCACCGTGTCTGTGGAGCCCGGCGGCAAGGAGGAACTCGCGGCGACGCTCGCGGCGCTGACCCAGGGCGAGGCAGAACCGAAGGAAGCTGGAACTGCCTGGGTCGAGCTTTCAGGCCGCTAGCTTCTGTCCATGTAGAATAAGCCCCATGACTATGCAGCGACGCCCCAACAACCCCATCGAGCAACGCAAGCAAGCCGTGCGCACCCACGCCCGCAATGGAGCTATCTGCGTCGTGGGCGGCGTCGCCGGCGGTGTCCTCTTGGGCTGGGCGCTCACCGCTTTCTGGACTTGGATGGCGATTGGCCTCGTCGTCGCCGTGGTCGGCGGCGTCTACAACTGGGTCAAGATCCAGAAGATCGTGAACGAGAACCACAACTTTTAAGAACCTATGGTGAATCAGCCCGACGGGCGGCCCGTGCGCATCGATGCCTGGGTCTGGTCCGTGCGCATGTTCAAGACGCGCTCGGAAGCCGCCACTGCCGTGCGCGCTGGGCACGTCAAACTCAACGGCAACGCCACCAAGCCCGCGCAGCAGGTTGTGCCCGGCGACCGCGTGCGCGTGTGGCGCAACCATCACGAGCATGACCTTGAGGTGCTTGCTACCGTGTCCAAGCGCGTCGGCGCCCCGATTGCGCGCACCTGTTACATCGACCATGCCCCGCCGCCACCGCCGAAGGAGTTCATGCCCTCCGTCCCGGTCCGCCCGCGCGGTGCCGGCCGCCCCACGAAGAAGGAGCGCCGGCAGATGGAGAAGTTCCGCGGCGGATTCCGCTAATTATTCCGGAAGTTCTTTAAGGCCTTCAGGCGCGCGTTCAAGCGGCGCTTGCGGTCCCTGCGGTCGCCGGCATCGGCGGTGGCCTCGATGTGCTGGGCGCCGAATTTGTTGAGCAGCAGGTCGTCGATAAGCCTGACCTGGCCCGGGCGGAAGCGGTAGCGCATGGCGTCGTGAACGTGGGCGATGTCGTCATCATCGAGTAGCTGCCTGAGCTGGCTCAAGTGTGTGATGCCGTTGTTTTCTAAAAGCTCCGCCAGGAAGCGGTAGTGCTCCGAGCGTGAACGCGGAAAGCGGTTACCCAGAATGATGGCGAGGACGCCGGGGAGGGTCTCTGCCGTGATTTCCACGTCATCGTCCGTCTCAGAGCTGGGAGCCTTGAGCGCGGCGATTTCATCGAATTGCTGATCCGCCAGCTCAATGAGGCCTGCGGCGAGCGTAAAGAGCCGATCGACCTGTGGGGAGGGAGGATTCGGACCCTGTTTGTAGCGGATATCGTGTTCGAACTCGGCCCACGCGTGCTGGAGTACGGTGCGAATCTGAATCTCGAAGGTCCAGCCGATATAAGGCTCAAGTTCCTCCAGCGTGGCGGCGCTATCCTCCGATACCGTCAGTACCAAGTGATGGGAGCCATAACCAAAGCCACCGGAAATTCGCGTCTCCGCTGCCTTATCCACTGAGCGAAGCACGGTAAAGGTCTCTCCTAAAACCTCCAGGGCCTCTGGGATAATCGTGGAGTGGAAGACAGTAATCCGCACGCCTAAGACATCGTGAATATCCTCCCACGGGCTCGGATACATGAGCTCGCCGTTCTCCCGACGCTTCTTCGCCTTGGCCTTGAGCGACGGCCATTGTTTTACGCGGGTGGCCACGCGGTCGAAGATAATTCCGGCGTCGTTCAACAAGTCCTCGATGGCGTCGCGGAAGTCTTGCGCCGCGGTGGGGTGCGCGCGTACCCAGGAGTGGTACTGGTTGCCCAGGCGGGACATGGATGATTCAGGCATTGTGAAGAACGTGACTCCTTTCGGCCACGGCAAGAATGACGTGAGGCGTATCTACACCTCGAGAGGGAAGCCGTTAGCCAATACTAGTGGTTGCAGGCTCAGAGGGGGACGATGGCGCGGGCGCAACTCGGCCGCGCGGCAGGCCAGTTCCGTCGCTCGCTGTGGGGAAACGTTCAGCAGCGCGTAGAGGGTGTGCGCATCAGGAACGAGGTAGGTAATACTCGTGGCTTGGCTCAAGCGTTTCAGATGATTATCCAGGATAACGAAGGCCTGCGGATGCGCCAACCACGACGATACGGTGCAGCGATGCACGCGCACCTCGAGGCTGCCTTCAGCGCCGCTGAGACTCTGCTCCGCTGGCCGGGTAAAGAAACGCAGTCCCTGCTGTGTTAACGCGCGGCGTTGAAGATTGAGCGCTGCGGTATCCCACGCTTGGCGCGTAGTCAGGCCCAGATCGTCCAACGCACGCTGGCTCACGCGCTTGGTTTCGGCACCCGTGCCGTGCACCATGGACATCGATAGGGTCCGCGAGAGCTGGATGCGCGCGGGCGAGTCGCCGAAGCCATCATCGCACAGCTTAATTCCGTTGAGCTCTTCGCTCGGGCAGAGCGAAGGGAGTAGGTGATCGACGTGAAGCGAGGTGGGCAGCGCGATGGTCATGTGTTCGTCTCCGTGAAAGGTAGGCTAGTGCGGATTCCTTGCCTTTATTGGACTGTGTCTTGCGCCCACAGGTTCCCACCGGAGAAGAGAAATTTCACCGCGCGCTAGAGCCTGGATGCCCTAGCGCCCTAGCGCCTTTTACTGCCTAGAACGGTGGGGCTTCGTCGAGCTGCAGTTCCTCTAAAAGCTTGTCGGACTGCCAGATGGCGATGTCCTGGCCGTTGCTTTGCAGCTCTTCGGCACGCTTTTCCTTCGACGTCTTGGTGGCCCACTGGCCCACGACGAGGATGGTGGTCTTCTTCGTGACGTTTTTGCCTACCTGGCCGCCGCGCTCAGCGATCTTGGACCACAACAAGCCCTTGTCGAAAGGCTCAAAGTCACCGGTGAGGGTGACATTCTGGCCAAACAACGTGCCTTCCGGGTCGGCATCGGGGTTCGGATCCGGGATGGTGTCCGGGGTGGACACGGACTGCCACGGGGCCGGCCCGCGGCGCTCCTGCGAGGAGGAGCGCTTCTTCTGAGCACCTGAGGTAGCACCCGCCATGCGGGTGTTGTCGCGGAAATCTGTTCCCGCGCCTAGGTCTGCTGCGGAAAGCGGCGCGGTGTTGGCGCGGAGGACAGGGATAACCGCCTCCTTGCTTAAGGTTCCCAGTGCAAACTCGCGGGTAGAGAACAATTCCTCGATGGAACCGGAGTGGCCAAAACGTTGAGCCAAGGCGCTGACAATTTCCCCAGCGGCGCGGGCATCCGCCGTGGCCTCGTGGTGCTGAAAATCTTCGGCGCCAATGTAGGAGGCAACGGTGGGAAGCTTATGGTTGGCCACGTCGATAACGCCGGCGCGGGAGGCGTCGCGAGCCAGCGCTAGCGAACATGCTAGGCGCACTTCTGGGACTGGAGCCGCCGCCTTCTGGAGGCCACTGCGCAAAGCGGTGGAATCGAATTGCGCGTTGTGGGCGACCAACGTGTCGGAACCGAGGAACTCGAAGAGCTCGGCAGCGGCGTCCGCGAAGGGGGAAGCGCCGGCGACGTCGTCTGCTGTGATGCCGTGGATACTGATGTTGACATCGTCGAAGTGCTCCAGACCCGGCGGGGGAGTACAAAGCCACGTGCGGGACTCAGTTTCTTCACCATCGCGGAAGCGGACCGCGCCGATTTGGCAGACCGAACCCCAGTTGTCGTTAGCGGTTTCCACATCGACAGCGGTGAAATTCAGTCCGTCGACTCGGCTGCTGGTCGCCGGCGCTTCGCCGCGGAGGGCGGCCTTGACCGCCTGAGCGAAGGCCTCCGCGTCCTGGCCTGGGGCGAAGCGGATGACCGTGTCCCCAGCATTCCCCGCAGCATCGACCGTGCCGCGCACCACGACCTGCCCGAAGCCCGTGGCCGTTGGCGCCGTGCACTCCACGCTCGTGGCATCGGCCATCGAGAGAGCCTCGTGGGCCGGTGCGCCGAGGGACGCAGCAAGCTGGGAGCGGCGGAACGTGAGGGCATCGGCGGTGACATCAATGACAGCGCCATGGGCGGTATAGGACACAGATTCCTTTCAGGACAGGGGAGCAGAGCGTAGGTGGTAAAGGAGCAGTCTAGTTCTCGTCTGCTCCGGCGGACTCATCGCTGTCATCGAAAACCGGCGGCTCGGTCTGGCGGAGGATGAGCGACGTGCGCGGTTGCACCACGATGGATCCCTCAGCCGCGATGAGCTTTTCTTCATCTGGGTAGCCACCGGAGTCAGACGTATCCACGATGAGGCGCCAGCTAGCACCCAAGTCCTTCTTCGGCAGAGTGAACTCGATCTCCTCGTGGTGAGCGTTGAAGATCATGATGAAGGAATCATCCGTGATGCGCTCACCCCGGGCAGTCGTCTCCGTAATCGCGTTGCCGTTGAGGTAGACCATAAGCGCCTTACCGAACTCAAAGTCCCAGTCTTCAGGGGTCATCAGCTTGCCGGAGGGAACCAGCCACGCAATATCTCGGTCTTTCACCTCAGAACCGAAGGGGCCGCCGGCCAAGAAACGCTGGCGACGGAACACCGGGTGGTTCTTGCGGATATTAATCAGGCGCTTGGTAAAGCCGTGCATGGCGATGTTCTTCTCTTGCTCCAACATCGACCAATCGATCCACGAAATCTCGTTGTCTTGGCAGTACACATTGTTGTTGCCACCCTGGGTGCGGCCCAGCTCATCGCCGTGGCATAGCATCGGGGTGCCCTGGGACAGCAGAAGGGTGGTGAGGAAGTTACGCACCTGGCGGCGGCGAAGCTTCTTAATCTCTTCGTCGTCAGTGGGGCCCTCCACACCGTGGTTCCAGGAGCGGTTGTGGGATTCACCGTCGCGGTTGTCTTCTCCGTTTTCGGCATTGTGTTTTTCGTTGTAGGAGACCAAATCACGCAGCGTGAAGCCATCGTGCGCGGTGATGAAATTGATGGACGCGGTGGGGCGGCGGCCGTTGTTGGCGTAGAGGTCGGAAGATCCGGTCAGGCGCGAGGCAAACTCGCCCATCGTCGACGGCTCGCCGCGCCAAAAGTCACGGACGGTGTCGCGGTACTTGCCGTTCCACTCGCTCCAAATGGGCGGGAAGTTACCAACCTGGTAGCCGTTATGGCCCACGTCCCAGGGCTCGGCGATGAGCTTGACCTTGGAAACCACCGGATCTTGCTGGACTAGATCGAAGAAGGTAGCCAGCTTGTCGACGTCATCAAGCTCGCGCGCCAAGGTGGAAGCCAGGTCGAAGCGGAAGCCGTCGACGCGCATTTCCGTTACCCAGTAGCGCAGCGAATCCATGATCAACTGGAGGGAGTGCGGGTGGCGGACATTAAGAGAGTTACCGGTGCCGGTGTAGTCCATGTAGTGCTCGGGGTTGTCATCAACCAACCGGTAATAGGCGTGGTTATCAATGCCGCGGAAAGCAATGGTCGGACCCATGTGGTTGCCCTCGGCGGTGTGGTTGTAGACAACGTCGAGGATGATTTCGATGCCGGCCTCGTGGTAGGCGCGAACCATGGCCTTGAACTCGGCGACCACCTCGCCGGGCTTCTTGGCGTAGGCATAGTCCGCATGGGGCGCGAAGAAGCCGAAGGTGTTATAGCCCCAGTAGTTGCGCAGCCCCAGCTGGCGCAGGCGATCATCCTGCAGGAACTGGTGGACTGGCAGCAGCTCGACGGCTGTCACACCCAGGTCCTTGAAGTAGTTGATGATGGCCGGGTGTGCCATGCCGGCATAGGTTCCGCGCAGCTCCTCCGGAACATCCGGGTGCGTCATCGTCATGCCCTTGACGTGGGCTTCGTAGATGATGGTCTCGTTATCTGGCGTGTGGGGGCGGTTGTCGCCGTGCCACTCGAAGAAGGGATTAATCACCACCGACAGCATTGTGTGGCCTAGGGAATCATCGTCGTTGCGTCCGGTGCCGGGCTCGTCCGCGAAGATATCGTAGGAGTACAGAGAGGCATCGCCATCAAAATCACCGTCGAAGGCGCGAGCATAAGGATCGACAAGAAGCTTTGAAGGATCGCAGCGCAGGCCATGTTCTGGTTCATAAGGGCCATGGATGCGGTAGCCATAGCGCTGCCCCGGGCTGACGTTGGGAAGGTAGGCATGCCAGACGTGGGCGGTGATCTCGGTCAGTTCAATGCGTTCTTCGTTGCCGTTGTGATCGATGAGGCAGAGCTCGACCTTCTCGGCGATCTCGGAAAAGATAGCAAAATTAGTACCGGCCCCATCGAAGGTGGAGCCGAGTGGGGAGGGGGAACCAGGCCACACCTGGCGAGATGGCGTTATATCAGCACGGGTCTCAGTCATGAGGCTTAGTTTAGTCAATTCCGCTGCATGCGATCGGTTCACAGCGTGCGTAAACCCGCGACCATGAGTTCTGCGGCGCGCACCAAGGTGTCAACGCCTGACACAGCATTCGACGCTGAGGGAGCTGCGCTTGGTGACGCCCCACTGAGCTGTTCTCGGGATTGCTCCATGAAGGTCGCTCCCAGGACGTAATGGATGAGAGCGCGGGCGGCGACGCCACTATCCTCCGGTGATGCCCCGGGGGCTTCCCGCTTCAACGCGGAGGTGAAAAGCTCCTCCAAGTCAGAACTTGCTGAGGATTCGGGGAAAGCGGCACCTGCTATGGCGACTTCGGCGCCGTCGCGCCAGCGTGTGAGTTCCCCATGAAGGGAGCTGACCAGCTCCGTTGTGGTCTCTCCTGTAACGGGGGAGAGGATCTCGGAGGTCATTGCGGCGATGAGCGATTGCTTATTGGCCACATGCCAGTACAGCGCGCCGGGAGCAACGCCGAGGTTGGTGGCAACACGGCGCATGGTGACATCGGCGAGCCCGTAGCGTGTCAAGAGCTCGAGGGCGGTGGAAACGATAGCGTCGCGAGAAAGGTGCACAACAACCCACTCTACGCGGCGCGGAAAAACACCAAGCGTGGCTCACAGGAAGCTTCAAGGTGAAGTGTAGGGTTTATACAATCATGCCTTGTTAGGGTTATGTGAAGTGTCCAAGAGCAACTGCCACGCCCAGCGTGGTTTTACTATCGCTCTCTATAGATATTAGGAGTTATCCCTTGTCTTTTCTGACACCTGCCAAGAAGTCCCTCGTCGCTGTTGCGCTCGTCGCGCCGCTCTCCTTGGCTGCTTGCGGTTCCGATGATGAGAACGCTACCGATACCGCTTCCTCCGCGGTGAAGACCACCACCACGACGG
Source organism: Corynebacterium sp. HMSC074A09 (assembly GCF_001811545.1). Lineage (NCBI taxonomy): Bacteria > Bacillati > Actinomycetota > Actinomycetes > Mycobacteriales > Corynebacteriaceae > Corynebacterium > Corynebacterium sp. HMSC074A09. Next base: position 90,836 of record NZ_KV805156.1, read on the forward strand.
AGTCCAAGGACAAGACCTCCGAGGGGCAGTCGAAGGAGAAGGATTCTGAAAAGAAGGAGGGAGACGAAAAGAAGGAAGGCGAAGAGAATAAGGACGGCGAGAACGCCGATCCGAAGCCGGAAGGGGAGAACCCCGAGGGCGGCGAAAACCAGGCCATGGCTAACCCCTTCGAGAACGGTGTGGATCCGTTCCAGAGCATGCCGAAGGTTGAGCCGGTCCAGGGTGAGGCTGCAAGCCAGGAAGACATTGACGGCATCAATGGTCTGGTCCGTGGCATGTACGAGCAGCAGACCATGCGTTCCTTCGTGAAGTACCTCCCGGAGCACACCTGCGCTGAAGTGCGCAACGACCCGAACTCCGGCCTTGACCAGGTGGACTACAACCAGGTTCCGGATGTTCCGATGGACCAGCTCAAGGACATGATGGCGGCAGCTGGCCAGGACACCTCGCAGATGGAAGGCTTTGACTGGTCCAAGACCGGTGTTGAGTCCATCAACGATGTCGTGGTCAACGGTGACGATGCATCCGCAACCGTGAACGTCAACACCAGCAAGGGCATGGACAGCTCCACCATGCGCTTCAAGCGTGAGAACGGCAACTGGACCTTCTGCGGCTAGAACATATCGTGCCTGCACTGCGTGCACCTAGCTTTCGCATACCCCGCGCCATCGGATTTGGTGCGGGGTTGCTCGCGTTAGCGCTCCTCGGGTTTTCTGTGGCCGGCGCCGCGTGGGGGCTGTGGCGTCCTGCCCTGAAGGGGCACCGGGTTGATGATGGCGGCTACGCCCTGCGCAACGTCGCTAACGTTCAGTTTGATTCCTACATTACTTTTGTACTCATTACCGGTGCCCTGGGTATGGCGTTGGGGCTTATTGCCTATCGGCGCGGCGAGCGCTACCGCGGCGTCGGGGTATTGCTGTGGGTAGCCCTGGCTTCCTTGGCTGGCGCGGCGTCGTTCTACGTCTTTGGTGGAGCTACCGCAACGAGTATCCCGGACGATCCCGGGGAAATTGTGGAGTTCGTGCCGAAATTCTCGCCCGGCATCGCCTGGCTCGTGGGGCCGTTCATGGCCATGTTTACGTACTGGTCCGCAGTATTTGTCAATCCTCCTCGTGCCGTGGACGACGAAGAAGCGGAGGCAATGGTGGCTGAGGCAGAGGCTCCTTAGGGCCAAGCGACGGGGGAGGAGCCCACAGCATCGCGTGAAATGTCATCGATGCCGTGGAGGACGTGTTTGATGCCGCGGCCTAGGGCGGTGATCAGTTGGGCGTCGGAAAGCCCAGCGCCCGTCATGACGGCGTAGTCAATGCGCACCTGCAAGCCATCGACGTTGGAGTGGCAGAAGGCAGAAGCCGAGTGGTTGGTGCGGTTCCAGTCATTGCAGATGAGGAAAATTTTGGAGAATTCGCTGCCTGGGAGGTTGGGATCCCAATGGCCTTTAATGATGAGGCTCGGCCCAGAGTCGATGGCGAAGGCAAAGAGGACATCGTTAATCCACGCGTAGACGGCCTCTTCCGCATCTGCTTGGAAACGCGTAATACCGAGGGCGGGTAACAGCTCCCCGAGACGAGCGGTGTCGACTGTGCCGACGGGGCCGTCGAGCTCTATCTGTTCTTCCGGAGCCGCCGGGCGGGGAAGCGTCAGAACGGGGAAATAATCCGCTAATTCCTCAAGGCAGGCCGACGCGTTGTGCAGCGCAGGAACGACAGAGGCGGAGAGCTGGGCCGCCGTGGGTTTCTGGTGCACGACGAGGAAGGAATGGCCCCACACCTCGACCTCGGTCGGGGAGGAATAATTGAGCACGAGCTGCGGCGAAAGACAATCGTGGTTCCAGTCGTTGACGAACTCGCTGAGTGCGGGGATATCGCCGAAGCCCAAGACACCGTGGTGGGTGGTGCAGAAGCGCAAAATAGGCTCGCCCTCGGTATCCATAAAGGCACGGGTCTCCCCGAGCGGCGGATGGGGGAAGAGGAGTTCGTGCGCGCTGACCCGGATGCAGTGGAGGCTTTCGCGGTGCGCGAGGTGCTCCACACGGGCAAGCAGATCCGAGGTGGAGTGGCTGTCATTACCTTCGGCGCCGTTGCTCATCTCGCCGCCTCCCTTCGCCGAGTCGGGGTGCCGGAACGTGTTAGTAGTGACACATTCTATAACCTGCACCTGCCAGCTCGCTGGCTTTTTGGCACGGGTATAGTAATGGGAAGGTATAGAAACCGCTGCATATTATGCGGCTGTATATTATGAAAAGGGCTTGAGCATGCTACGAACCATTGACCTGCGCGGAGAGACTCTCACCACCTCCCGCCTGCGCCGAGTATTGCCGCGAGGCGGAACCGATGTTTCCTCAGTCATGGACATTGTTATCCCCATGGTGAACAAGGTGCGAGAAGGTGGTGTTGCGGCGGCCCTCGACTTTGGTGAGAAATTCGATGGCATCCGCCCCGCCACGGTGCGGGTCCCGCATGAGGAGCTCGAGAAGGCGGCCCAAGAACTGGCCCCTCAGGTCCGGGCAGCTATCGAAGAATCTATCGCCCGCGTGCGCGCCGTTCACGCGGACCAGAAGCCGGCCCCACACACGACAACGCTGGCGCCAGGTGCAACGGTTACCGAGGTTTTTCAACCCATTGAGCGGGTAGGACTGTATGTGCCAGGAGGCAAGGCGGTGTACCCATCCTCCGTCATTATGAATGCCGTCCCGGCCCAAGAAGCAGGCGCTGAAGCGATGGTCGTGGCTTCTCCGCCGCAGAAGGAATTCGGCGGCCTGCCGCACCCGACGGTGCTGGCTACGTGCCACATGCTCGGCGTGGACGATGTCTGGGCAGTCGGTGGTGGACAAGCCATCGCCTTGCTGGCCTACGGCGACGATGAACCCGCCACGGGGGAGGATGCTCTTGAGCCCGTGGACATCATCACCGGCCCCGGCAATGTCTTTGTTGCTGCTGCCAAGCGCGCGGTACACGGCGTGGTGGGTATCGATGCGGAAGCCGGCCCCACCGAGATCGTTATCCTGGCCGACGAGACCGCCAACCCGGTCTACGTGGCCTATGACCTCATTTCTCAGGCGGAGCATGATCCGATGGCTGCCTCCGTGCTCATCACCGACTCGGAGGAGCTTGCTGCCGCCGTGAATGCGGAAGTAGCTCAGCGCTACACCGCCACCGCGAACGCCGAGCGCGCAGCTGAGGCTTTGCGCGGCGAACAGTCCGGCATCGTGTTGGTCGATGACCTCGAAGCGGGCATTGCTGTCGCGGACGCCTATGCCGCTGAGCACTTGGAGGTTCACACGAAGAATGCCCGGGCAGTAGCGGAGCGTATCCGCCACGCCGGTGCCATTTTCGTGGGTGATTATTCGCCGGTGCCGCTCGGTGATTACTCCGCTGGCTCCAACCACGTCTTGCCCACCTCGGGAACCGCGCGGTTTAGCGCTGGGCTGTCGACGCACACCTTCCTGCGCCCGGTCAACCTCATCGAGTATGACCGCGCAGCACTCGGGGAGGTGGCGGAGAATGTGATTGCCTTTGCCACCGCGGAGGCACTGCCTGCCCACGGTGAAGCAATTGCTGCACGATTCGCCGATGCCCCAGATACCCAGAAAGTAGAGGCTTAAGTAATGGCTGAGTTGAAGGATCTTCCCCTGCGCGAAGAATTGCGCGGCTCCAGTGCCTATGGAGCCCCGCAGCTGACGGTGACCAACCAGCTCAACACCAACGAGAACCCCTACCCGCCGTCGGAGGCGCTGGTCAAGGACATCGTGGCGGCCGTCGAAAAGCACGCCCGAGAGCTCAACCGCTATCCAGAGCGCGACGCCGTCGAACTGCGCACAGCGCTGGCGGGGTATGTCAGTGAGCAGACCGGCGTGAATGTCAGCGTGGACAACGTGTGGGCGGCCAATGGTTCCAACGAGGTGCTGCAGCAGCTGCTCCAAGCCTTCGGAGGGCCGGGGCGCAGCGCGCTGGGATTTACCCCGAGCTATTCCATGCACCCCATCCTGTGCGCGGGCACCCAAACCGAATTCATCTCCTGCCCGCGGAACGAGGATTTCCGCATTGCGGAAAAGGAGGCGCTGGAGGCCGTCGCCAAGCACCGCCCCGACGTTGTCTTTATTACCACCCCGAACAATCCCACCGGTGACGTCACCCCGATCGACCTAGTGGAGAAGATCGTGCAGGCCGCGCCGGGCATCGTCATCGTGGACGAGGCCTACATGGAGTTCTCGCCTTCACCTTCTGCCACCACGCTGCTGGCGAAATATCCGACCAAGCTCGTGGTCTCACGCACGATGTCCAAGGCCTTCGATTTCGCCGGCGGACGCTTGGGCTACTTCGTGGCCGATCCGGCTTTCGTGGAAGCCGTGATGCTCGTCCGCCTGCCCTATCACCTCTCTGTCCTCTCCCAGATCGCGGCCACCGTGGCTCTGACACACAAGGAGGAGACTTTGGGCACCGTGGCGAAGCTGTCGGCGGAGCGGGACCGGGTTGTCGCACGGCTCCAGGAGCTCGGGTACTACGTGGTGCCGAGCGAATCCAACTTCGTGTCCTTCGGACGCTTTGCCGATCAGCACGCGGTGTGGCAGGGGTTCCTGGACCGCGATGTCTTGATCCGAGATAACGGCGTACCGGGACTCCTGCGCGCCACGATTGGCCTGCCTGAAGAGAATGATGCCTTCCTTTCGGCCGCAGAGGACTTGGCAGATACAGTAGAGATGATTAACTGAGCCCCTCCTATGGGGCACGATTTGAAGGAGGAGAGTGGGGACGATGAGCGCTGATGAAGCTGCACGCCGCGATGGCGGCGACCGCATTGGCCGCGCCGAGCGCGTTACTGGGGAGACAAAAATCTCTGTAGAAATCAACCTCGATGGCACCGGCCAAGCGGATATTTCGACGGGGCTGCCGTTCTTTGATCACATGCTGAATGCTGTGTGCACCCACGGCTCCTTCGACCTTCGCGTCCACGCCGACGGCGATATCGACATCGATGCCCACCACACCGTCGAAGACACCGCGATTGTTCTCGGCCGTGCCTTCCTGGAAGCATTGGGGGACAAGTCCGGTATCCGCCGTTTCGGGTCCCAGCTGCTGCCCATGGATGAGGCACTGGTGGAGGCCGTCGTCGACATTTCTGGGCGCCCCTACTTCGTGATGAATGGCGAACCGGAAAACATGGAGTGGCAGGTCATCGGCGGGCACTACGCCACGGTGATCAACCGTCACTTCTTCGAAACCTTTGCCACGCACTCGGCGACGACTCTGCATGTCAACGTGCGGTACGGCCGCGATCCGCACCACATCACGGAGGCTGAGTACAAGGCGGTGGCCCGCGCCCTGCGCCAGGCTACTGAGCGGGATCCGCGCGTGACCGGAGTTCCTTCGACGAAGGGAGCCCTCTAAGCCGTTATGAACTTGTTGGTTCTCATTCTCTTTCTGGTCACCGGTTTGCTCGTCGGCGGCGCGTGGGCGGCGTATCAGAATGGCTCGGTGCTGATGACCGTGGTCGCGGGTGCGCTCGCGGCGGTCTCCGCGATCGCGGCGCTGGCCTGGATGCTTGACATCTTCTCAGCGGGGGTGGCAGCGAAGTGACGGAAAAGACCCCTCAGAGCGTATGGAAGGTCGCCGGCTTTAAGGAAACCATGATCGCGGTGGTTTCCGCCTTCGGTGCCTGGTCGGTCCTGCTTCCAGTGGTGCCCCTGGCCGTGCTGGACTCCGGTGGCTCCGCCACGTTGGCTGGCGCCACCACCGGCGTGTTCATGTTGGCCACGGTGCTTACCCAGATGGCGACTCCGATGCTGCTGCGCATCTTTGGGTACCGTCCGATCATGGCGGCCTCGGCACTGTTGCTGGGGCTGCCGGCATTGGGGCACATGCTGGGCGATGCCGCCCCGATCGCCCTGGGATTCTCCGCCCTGCGCGGCATCGGTTTTGGCGCTCTCACAGTGGCGGAGAACGCTCTCATCGCAGAAATTACGCCGCGGCGTTTGCTGGGCAAGGCCACCGGTATCTTCGGTTTGTTCATCGGTGCAGCCCAGATGGCGTTCTTGCCTTTGGGTCTCGCAGTGGCTTCAGCCTTTAACTACAACACGGTGTATCTCCTAGCCGCTGGCCTTGGCCTGCTGGGATTCTTTACCTGCATTTTGGTACCGCAAATCAAGGCAGCTCCAGTGGGGTTGCCGGACCCAACGGATACCACTCCGCGGGCACCAATGTGGAAGCTTGTGCTCGTCCCAGCGCTCGCTCTGACCAGTTTCTCCGTGAGCTACGGCGTCGCCTCCAATTTCATTTCCCCGGCGGTGCGCGAGCTGGATCCTGAGCGTGGCGCTGTCCTGGGTGGCCTCATGCTGTCCGTGATCGGTGGCGCGGCCATGATTTCACGCTATGTCGCCGGTGTCGTGGCGGACCGCGTGGGCCAGCCAGGCACGTTGATGATTCCAGCCCAGGCTTTCTCAGTCTTTGGTGTGGGTCTAATCGCCGCCGTGCTGTGGCAAGAATGGTCAGTATGGCTGCTCGTCTTCGGCACGGTCATCTATGGTGCGGGTTTCGGCATCGTCCAGAACGAGGCCTTGTTGTCGATGTTCGACCGTCTCCCTCGCGAGCGCCTGTCCGAAGGTTCTGCGGTGTGGAATATCTTCTACGACGGTGGAACTGGACTTGGTTCGACGGTTCTCGGCGCCGTCGTGGCTATGTCCGGATACGATGGCGCCTTCGCGGCTGGTGCCGCCATCATTGCGGTTGGCCTGCTCATGTCCGTGGCTGACCGCGCTTTGGGCAAGACCCGTGTGAGCGAGCTGAATGATATTCAGACTCGCCTGCGCATGATTAGAAGGCCGAGGAGGCCCGGAAAGGAGCCACGATGAGCTCATACGACGTAGTAGTCCTGGATTATGGTGCTGGCAATGTCCGGTCGGCAGTGCGCGCGCTGGAGCGGGTCGGCGCTACCGTGACGGTCACCGCGGACCCCAAGACCGCCGTGGAGGCCGATGGCCTCCTAGTCCCCGGCGTGGGCGCCTTCGCTGCCTGCATGGAGGGGCTGCGCGCCGCGCAGGGACCACGGATTATCGGCCAACGCTTGGCTGGCGGGCGCCCCGTCCTGGGAATCTGTGTGGGTATGCAGATTCTTTTTGAGTCAGGCACTGAACACGGCGTGCACACCGAAGGTTGCGGCGAGTGGCCCGGGGAGGTCACCCGCTTGCAGGCTCCCGTCCTCCCCCACATGGGATGGAACACCGTGGAGCTTCCCAGCGGTAGCTGCATGTTTGAAGGCGTGAGCGCGGATGACCGCTTCTATTTCGTGCACTCCTATGCCGCGCGCAGCTGGGAGCTCGAGACCGAGATTACTGAGCCACCGAAGGTGGCGTGGTCTGAGTATGGCGGTGACCGCTTTGTCGCCGCGGTAGAAAACGGTGCGTTGTGGGCCACTCAGTTCCATCCGGAGAAATCGGGTGATGTGGGCTCGCAGCTGCTAAAGAACTGGATTGGAACGCTTTAAAGAGCCCGCGTGAAAGGTAGACTACCCACCATGAGCTTTACACTGTTGCCCGCGGTTGACGTCGTTGATGGTCAGGCAGTACGCCTCGACCAAGGAGAAGCAGGAACCGAAAAGTCCTATGGATCGCCGCGGGAGGCCGCCCTCAAATGGCAGGCCCAAGGCGCGCAGTGGTTGCACGCGGTGGATTTGGACGCCGCCTTCGGTCGTGGCTCCAATCACGAGCTGCTCGCTGAAATTACGACGAGCGTGGACCTAGACGTGGAATTGACCGGAGGCATCCGGGACGACGATTCCTTGGCGCGCGCACTGGCCACTGGTGCCCGCCGCGTCAATATTGGAACCGCGGCGCTGGAAAACCCAGAATGGATTGCCAAGGTCCTCGCAGAGCATGGCGACCGCATTGCAGTGGACCTCGCCGTCCGGATGGTGGATGGTGAGTGGCGCACACGCGGTCACGGCTGGGTATCCGATGGCGGGGACCTCTGGGAGGTGCTCGAGCGCCTTGACGCAGCTGGCTGCACCCGTTTCGTGGTGACGGATGTGTCGAAGGATGGCACGCTCCAGGGGCCCAATATCGAGCTGCTGCGTGAGGTGGCGGCCGCCACGGACGCCAAGGTGACTGCTTCCGGCGGCATTTCCACTCTCGACGATCTGCGCGAGTTGGCTCTTTACGAGAACGAGGGGATCGATTCCGCCATCATCGGTAAAGCACTCTACGAAGAGCGCTTCACCTTGGAGGAGGCTCTTGCAGCCGTTGCGGAGGTTACCCCGCTGCCGGGAGAGGAATACATCGACCCGATCGAGGAGAAGTAGGCCTATGGCCCCGATGACAGGAACTTCAGCGTCGGATCCGCGCGAACTTGTTGCCTTTGCGGAAGCCGCGGTGGACCAGGTTGATGATCTCTTCCGCAGGGGCCTCGGCGCGGCACCCGCGCGTTTCAAAGGCGAAGGAGACTTTGCTACCGAGGTGGATCTGCTCATCGAACAGCAGTTGCGCCAGACATTGGGCCAGCTCACCGGCATTCCGGTGTTCGGTGAAGAGTCCGGTGGCAACTTGGAGGAGACGGTGTGGGTTGTGGATCCGGTAGACGGAACCGCGAACTACTCGGCTGGGAATCCGTGCTGCGGCATTCTTGTTTCGCTCCTGCACGATGCAAAGCCGGTCGTCGCCGTCGCCGACTTTCCATTGTTGAACCGCCGTGTTGTTGCGGCGCAAGGGATGCCGCTGCGTACGACCGGCGGCCCGGCGACCGGGTTCGGGGGAGGAGAGGAGGCTCTCGGATTCGACGAAGCGCGCGGACACGTGGGCTGCTCCTCGCACCTGCCCACGAGCCTATTCAACGACCTACGGGAGACCGGGTTGCGGCCCCGCATGACTGGGTCGGTGGGGCTGGACAACGCTTTTGTCGCTCAGGGCGTGTTCGACGGTGCAGTGAATTTCTCGCCGCACCCGTGGGATAACGCGGCGGGCGCGCTCATCATTAAGGCTGCCGGTGGCCGTGTGAGCGACCCCGAGGGCAATGAGTGGACTGCACACTCGAAGGGTTTCGTGGGCGGGACCCCGCAGGTGCATGCCACGATTTTGGAGGCCATTGCTCGAAATCCGCGTGGGGACCGCTAAATAGGCCCCGTCCCGGGGCTGAAACCGGTGCTCAGCACTGGCGCTGAATCCCGGACTTATTCTTTAACGTTTTACCGTTTTCCTACTATGTTCATCACCGTTCGGTGGTCCCGAGTGGACTGCTGTTTATCTCACCTTTAGCTATGAGGAGGATTGTCACCATGGCGCTTGCCGTGCGCGTGATCCCGTGTCTGGACGTTGATAATGGCCGCGTGGTCAAAGGCGTCAACTTTGAAAACCTGCGTGATGCCGGCGACCCAGTGGAGCTGGCCGCTCGCTATGGTCAGCTGGGCGCTGATGAGCTGACATTCTTGGATGTCTCCGCGTCCAAGGACGGCCGCGGCACCATGCTCGACGTCGTTCGCCGCACGGCGGATCAGGTGTTCATCCCACTAACCGTCGGCGGCGGCGTGCGGTCGGTGGAGGACGTTCGTGAGCTATTGCGGGCTGGTGCCGATAAGGTGTCCGTTAATTCTTCCGCCATTGCGCGCCCCGAGTTGTTGCGAGAGCTCGCGGATGTGTTTGGTTCTCAGTGCATCGTGTTGTCCGTCGATGCTCGCCGTGCGGCGGGCTTTCCCAGCAGATTTGAGGTCACCACGCATGGCGGCACACGCTCCGCGGGGATCGACGCTGTGGAATGGGCCAAGCGCGGCGAGGAATTGGGGGTCGGCGAGATTCTGCTGAACTCCATGGATGGTGACGGAACCAAGGCAGGCTTCGACCTCGAATTGATTGAGGCCGTGCGTGCAGCGGTTTCGGTGCCGATCATCGCCTCGGGTGGGGCCGGGAAGGCCGAGCACTTTCCACCGGCTATCGACGCTGGAGCGGATGCCGTGCTCGCGGCTAGTATCTTCCACTTCGGCGAGGTGGAGATTTCCGAGGTCAAGCAGGCATTAGCTGCTGCAGGAAAGGAGGTCCGTCAATGACAGAGGACAGCACTAACTCCGCCAGCACCACGAACGTCGGGGACTATGAGCTGAGCGACGACATTGCCCTGCAGCTCAAGCGCAATGAGGCGGGCCTAGTCCCGGCTATCGTGCAGTCGGAACGAGGTGAGGTACTCATGCTGGCGTGGATGGATGACCACGCGCTGGCTTACACGCTGGCGACGCGCCGCGGGACCTACTACTCACGCTCGCGTCAAGAGTATTGGATTAAAGGGCTGACGTCCGGCAATACCCAAGAGGTAGTGGGTGCGCGCCTAGATTGCGATGGTGACACCATTTTGCTCACCGTGCGTCAGCGCGGCGGGGCATGCCATACCGGCGACCGCACCTGTTTCGACGCTCGAAACCTCCTTGGGGAGGAAGATCATGGCTAAGCGCGGCGGACCCATACTGATGTTGGTCGGCGCCATCTTGTTGTGGCTATCCTCCCGCATGACGTGGGTGAAAGCGGCGGTCGAAGACGATAAGGCCGGATCGAGCGTGGTGGAGCTATCCGGCTCCTTATGGTCCCTTGAGCTCATCGCGCTGAGCGTGGTGGTCCTGGCCGGTGGCGTGGCTGCCTTCGCTCTCGGGCGGACTGGCCGGCGCATCGTCTCCGTCATCACCGCCCTCGCCGCTGCGGCTGCGGGATGGCGTCCGGTGGCGCTGTTGACCGCCGGCCCCGAGGCGGAGCGTGCCCAGGAGCTTCTGCAAGGCGGGACCAACGATACCTCTGTGGATACGACGACTATTTCCGATTGGGCCGTCGTCCTCACCGCGGACGCGTCGACTGCGGGCCCAGTTCTCGCTCTCGTCGGCGCCGCCCTGGCGCTCTTTGGGGCGGTGCTGGTGGCGAGCAACCCGGGTGCCGATAAACCCCGCACAGCCAAATACGAAACCCCGGCGGTACGGCAGGAGCGCCTGCAGGAAGAACTCGAAACCTCCCAAGATTCCGGCCGCGTGATGTGGGACGCGCTGGATGCTGATATTGATCCCACAGATCCCCGCTCCTCCTAAACACACGCGCCGCGACGGCGAGCATAGTGACGGAGAGCCTGGTGAGAAAGGCCCTGTTGCGGGGAACGGGTGCCCCGGATTTCTAGTTAGAGGTGAGGGCGCGCTAGCCTAAATGTGATCTCGAACGCCCCTGTTTCTTTCTTTGAGTCTCCTTCGGGGAAGGGAGGTGGAATCATGCCTACCCCGATCGCCGTCGATCATCTCGTGGCCGGAGTGCTGGCTGATGTAGCCGCGCGGGAGGCCCGTGTCCCGTTCAAGGAAATTAAAGCAAGGTCCCGCGACATGGACGCTCCGCGCGATGCCGCGAAAGCTCTGCTGCGCCCGGGATGCTCTATCATCACCGAAATCAAGCGCGCCGTGCCCTATGGCGGTGAAATTGCCCACTTGGATAGCCCGAAGTCGGTGGCAGAACTGGCACATAGCCTGGAGGAAGCAGGGGTTCATGTGATGGCCTGTCAGACAGATCGTCGCCGCTTCCACGGGTCACTCGAGGACATGCGGGTCGCCCGCGCGGCCGTCGACTTACCGATGCTGTGCCGCGACACCATCGTTGATCCCTATCAGATTCATGAGGCGCGTTGTTATGGGGCAGACGCGATTCCCTTGCAGGTGGAGCTGCTCAGCCAAGCTCGCCTCGAGTCACTTCTCGACCGCGTGGAAACCCTCGGGATGACCGCCATCCTGGAAGTCCGCACCTGTGCCGAGGTGGATCGCGTTATCAAGGCAGGGGGAACTGTCGTGGCGATCAACGCGTGGTCATTGGCCTCCGATGCTATTAATCGGGAGGCCTTTTCTGCTATTTCGCCCGGTCTTCCTGAGAGCATCACTCGCATCGCGGTGGGCGGTGTTAATAACCCGCGCAACGTGCTGTCTTATGCCTCGCAAGGTGCTGATGCCATCCTCGTCGGTGAGTCCATCATGGCTGCCCAGGACCCGATGACCTTGGCCCGTTCTTTGGTGGCCGCAGGCCAACATCCTGCGTGCCCTTCGCGTAGAAGCTAAGCGCGTTGTCGCGGCCGTCATTTTCAGGCACACTGTTTCCCGTGCAGATTTACAACCTCGCCAATATTCCTTCCCCGCCACAAGGCGTGTGGCATCTCGGCCCGGTCCCGATTCGTGCTTATGCCATGTGCATCATCGTCGGCATTCTCGTTGCGATGTGGATGACGCTGCGCCGCTATACCGCCCGTGGTGGCAACCCTGACGTGGTGTGGGATGCTGCCCTGGTGGTAATCCCGGCCGGCATCATTGGCGGGCGCCTCTATCACGTGATTACGGATTACGATAAGTACTTTTGCTCCACGTGTGATCCCATCGATGCAGTGAAAATCACCAACGGGGGGCTCGGTATCTGGGGAGCAGTCGCGCTGGGCGCGGTGGCACTGTGGATCATGTTCAAGATTAAGGGTATTCCGTTGGGGCCCTTTGCTGATGCCGTCGCCCCAGGGCTTATCCTGGCCCAGGCCATCGGCCGCTTGGGCAATTGGTTTAACCAGGAACTGTATGGCCGTGAGACCACTGTCCCGTGGGCCCTCGACATCTACTACCGAGTTAATGAAAGCGGTGAGTATGCGCCCATCAGCGGCCGCTCGACTGGGGAAGTAGTGGCCTCTGTGCATCCGACCTTTCTCTATGAGCTTGTGTGGAACGTGGCGGTATGCGTGTTCCTGCTTTGGGCGCACAAGGCGTTCAAGCTTGGCCATGGTCGTGTCTTCGCGCTGTATGTTGCCGGGTACACCGCGGGCCGCTTCGTCGTGGAAAACATGCGTGCGGACGATGCCACGCACATCTTCGGCCTCCGGGTCAACGTCATCGTTTCCGTGGTCTGCTTTGTCGTGGCGCTTATCGTGTACTTACGGTTGCCGCGCGGGCAGGAGTCGCCGGAGGAAGTCGATCCCACCCGCGCCACGGAGACTGCGGTGGGCAGCGCTGCCGAGGGTAGCGCCGGTGAGTCTAAAGGGTGACGATGCGGGTAGTGCCCACCGGATATAGGCCCTGAGATTCTGTGGAGTAGCCGGGATCACACGTGGCTTTTGCGGTGCCTAACACGGCAACCTAAAGACCGGTGCGGCGGAACTGAAATGCCCGGATGTGCCCGGTTATTCCCGTTTGTAGCTGCAATACGGGCGTTGCGTTTTCCGCTTGGAATACCGGCGTTACGGGTCGAAAACCCGGCATGAGCTTCGTTCGTGGTGGCCGAGACCAGTAAACGGGGGTAGTTTAGGAACCGTTAGAAACTCCCGATGTGAATAAGGCACTCCATGTTGGATAGAAGAACCAAAATCGTTTGTACGTTGGGTCCTGCAGTCGCAAGCAAGGAAGGAATTCTTGGGCTTGTTGAAGCAGGCATGAACGTGGCGCGTCTGAACATGTCCCACGGCGAGCATGCGGACCACGAGGCGAACTACCGCTGGGTCCGCGAGGCCACCGATGAGACCGGCCACGCAGTCGGCGTCTTGGCGGACCTGCAAGGCCCGAAGATTCGCCTAGGCCGTTTCGTCAACGGTGAAGAGATGTGGAAGGACGGCGAAATCGTCCGCATCACCGTTGATGACGTCGAAGGCACACACGACCGCGTGTCCACCACCTACAAGAACCTGGCACAGGACGCGAAGCCGGGTGACCGCCTGCTGATCGACGATGGCAAGGTCGCCGTCGTGTGCAAGGAAGTCGACGGCAACGACGTTGTCTGCGAGGTTACCGAGGGCGGACCGGTCTCGAATAACAAGGGCGTGTCCCTGCCGGGAATGGACATTTCTGTTCCGGCGCTGTCGGAAAAGGACATCGCAGATCTTCGCTTCGCCTTGAAGCTCGGCGTAGACATGGTCGCCTTGTCCTTCGTGCGCTCCCCGGCTGACGTGGACAAGGTCCACGAGATCATGGATGAGGAAGGCCGCCGCGTTCCGGTCATCGCCAAGCTCGAGAAGCCGGAGGCAGTCGACGCCCTCGAGTCCATCGTCCTAGCCTTCGATGCGATCATGATCGCCCGCGGTGACCTCGGCGTCGAGGTTCCGCTGGAACAGGTTCCGCTGTTCCAGAAGCGCGCTATCCAGATCGCTCGTGAGAATGCCAAGCCGGTGATCGTGGCAACGCAGATGCTCGATTCCATGATCTCCAACCTGCGCCCGACTCGTGCGGAGGCCTCCGACGTTGCCAACGCAGTGCTCGATGGCGCCGATGCGGTCATGCTCTCCGGTGAGACCTCCGTCGGCATCGACCCCCACAATGTTGTGCGCACGATGTCCCGGATCGTGATGAATGCTGAGCAGGGCGGCCAGGTTCCTCCGCTGACGCACGTCCCGCGCACCAAGCGTGGTGTTGTGTCTTACTCCGCACGCGATATTGCTGAGCGCCTTAACGCGAAGGCTATCGTGGCCTTTACGACGTCCGGTGATACCGCTAAGCGTGTGGCTCGACTGCACTCCCCGTTGCCGCTCTTGGCCTTTACCCCGCACCCGGCGGTGCGCTCGCAGCTGGCCTTGACGTGGGGCGCGGAGACCTTCTTGAGTGACGCGGTTGAGTCCACCGATGACATGATGGCCGCCATCGATGGGGCGCTGCTGGGAATGGATAAGTACAAGGAGGGCGATATGATCATCGTCATCGCCGGTACCCCTCCTGGAATCTCCGGTAACACGAATATGATTCAGGTCCACGAACTGGGTCAGACCCTGCGCGATAAGTAATACTGTCGCAGATAAGCAGACAGCGCCGCCTCACCCCGGTTGCTTCCTTACCCACTAAGTGGGAAGGAGGAACGGTGGTGAGGCGGCGCTTTGTCTGTGAGGAAAGCCCGTCGAGGGTTAATAGGCAACAGTGCGTCTATTACCCCCTGTCTATCTAGACGTTGGAAATGGGGGTCGGAGCCAGCTTCCACACCTCGTTGGCATAGTCAGCGATGGTGCGGTCGGAAGAGAAGCGGCCAGAGTAGCAGATGTTGAGCCAAGCCTTCTTGGCCCATGCCATCTCGTCAGCGTCATAGTCGGCAGCCATGCGGTCACGGGTCTCGCGGTAGTCTGCGAAATCTCCGAGGACGTAGTAGGTGTCCTGAGCGTGCTCACCAAAGCCATCGAGCAGTGAGGAGCGCAGATCCCCAAACATCCCGGCATTTTCAGAGCCCAACGTGCCATCGGTAAAGGCATCGAGGACGCGGGACAGGCCCGGAACAGTGTTGTAGAGCTCGCCCGGGTTGTACTCGGCGCGAAGCTGCGGGATCTCCTCGTTGCGGGCGCCGAAGATGTAGGCATTCTCTTCGCCCACTGCCTCGACGATCTCGACGTTGGCGCCATCCATCGTGCCCAGGGTCAGTGCACCGTTCATCATGAACTTCATGTTGGAGGTGCCGGAGGCTTCCTTGCCGGCCACGGAGATCTGCTCGGAGACATCGGCGGCAGGGATGATGTGCTCGGCAGGGGAGACGTTGTAGTTCTCCACAAAGACCACGTTGAGCACGTCCTTAGTGGCCGGGTCGTTGTTGACCAAGTCACCGATGGTGTTGATGAGCTTGATGATGGCCTTTGCGCGAACGTAGCCCGGGGCGGCCTTCGCGCCGAAAATGAAGGTGCGCTTCGGAACGGTTTCGCCGTCGACCTTGATACGGAAGTACAGGTCCAGAATGTACAGAGCGTTCATCAGCTGGCGCTTGTACTCGTGCAGGCGCTTGATCTGGACGTCGAAGATCGAATCCGGATCCACCGTGGCGCCTTGGTGTGCTTCGATCCATGCGGCAAAGTCCTGCTTGTTAGCGCGCTTGATGTTGATGAGCTGGCGCAGCACCTTCTCGTCCTCGGCCAAGGAATCCAGTTTGGCCAGCTCAGTCAGATCGGTGACCCAGGCATCGGAACCAGCCTGCTCAGTGAGCAGGTCGGACAGGCGCGGGTTGCACATGCGCAGCCAGCGGCGCGGGGTGACGCCGTTGGTCTTGTTGTTGAACTTCTCCGGCCACAGTTCGTACCACTCAGACAGCGTGTCTGCCTTGATGATCTCGGTGTGCAGCGCCGCCACGCCGTTGATGGAATAAGCGGCGTAGCAAGCAATCCACGCCATGTGGACGTGACCGTCGGACACCGGGGCCATGTAATCGATGCGACCCTGGTCGAGGCCGCGCTGGGCCATGTCCTCGCGGAAACGGCGGTCAATCTCTTCCACGAGCTCCCAGATGCGCCAGAAGAGCTTCTGGAAGATGGAGATCTCCCAGCTTTCCAGGGCCTCTGCCAGCACCGTGTGGTTGGTGTAGGCAAAGGTCTCGGTGACGACCTTCCATGCCTCGTCCCAGCCCATTCCGTGTTCGTCGAGAAGCAGGCGGAGCAGCTCTGGAATGGCCAGCACGGGGTGGGTGTCATTGAGCTGGATGCAGTTGTACTCGGCGAAGCCGGTGAGATCCTCGCCGTGGTGTTCGATGTAGTTGTCGATCATCTGCTGCAGCGAGGCGGACACGAAGAAGTACTGCTGGCGAACGCGAAGGACCTTGCCTTCGTAGGTGGTGTCGTTGGGGTAGAGGACACGGCAGATATCCATGACTCGCTCGCGCTCCACGATGGCCTCGGTGAAGCGCTGCGAGTTGAAGGCGTCGTAATCGAACTCATCGATGGGCTCGGACTTCCACAAGCGCAGCGTGCCCACGTTGTCGGTTCCATAGCCGGTAATCGGCATGTCATAGGGGATAGCGCGGACATCCATGTCATCGAAATGGACCAGGCGCTGCTCGGAGGCGCGGCGAATGATGAAGTCATAGCCATTCTCCATCCACGCATCCGGCTCTTCGCGCTGGAAGCCGTTGTCAAAGGACTGACGGAACAGGCCGTAGCGGTAGAGCAGACCGTAGCCGGTGACGGGGAAGTCTTGGGTGACAGCGGAGTCGAGGAAGCAGGCAGCCAGGCGGCCCAAACCGCCGTTTCCTAGCGCGGCATCGTGCTCGGCCTCGAGGACATCGACCAATTCGTGGCCGGTGGCCTGGGTGGCGGCGCGGGCCTCGTCGACGAGGCCGATGTTGGTGAGGTTGTTGAGCAGGGCTCGACCCTGCAGGAATTCAGCCGAGAAGTAGTGCTGCTGGCGGGTGGCGGCGTAGGCGCTGCGGGTGGCTTCCCAGTTGTCCGCAATCTGCTCCATTACCGAGGAGGACAGGCCGGACCAGAACTTGCGGTTGGTGGCAGCGGTGGGGGAGACGCCGGCGGCGGCGCGGACGTGTCCGGGAACTGCGGTCTGAAAATCGGAGTGCTGGGGTTGACTCATGAGAATCCTTCACCTTAGGCATAAAAAATGCGGAAAAATACCAACTCCCAAGCTTAACCAGTTCCGTACTCACTCGCAGACCGCGTTGAGTACGGAAAACTAGTGCCCAAGGAAAGACAGCACGGAGGCAGCCCCAGCGCGGGTAGCTGAGCGCATGGTGGGCTCATAGTCCGGGAGGAACGTGGACTGATGGTTGACCGGCGGGTTGCCTAGGAGGTCCTCCGGCGTGGAACCGATGAACCAGAAGTAGTACGGCACGCCCCAGGCCTGCGGGAGGTAGCAGAAATCCTCGGACACGGTGGAGGGCGTGGCAGTGACGGAGAGATCACCGAAGACCGCGTCGAAGGCCGAGCGAACGGTTTCGTGTGCGGCGGCGTCGTTGTCGGTGACTTCGCCGTGGGCGAAATACTCGAAGGTAGGTTCAGCGGGGCATCCGCTTGCTTCACATTCAGCGCGCACCATGCGCTCGAGGGAGGCGTAGACTCGCTTGGCCAACTCCGGCTTGTAGTAACGGGTGTTGAGCACCAGCTCGGCGCTGCCCGGAATGATGTTGTTCTTATCGCCCGAGTGCAGCTCGCCTACCGAGATGACGAAGAAGTCATGGGGAGGTACTTCGCGGCCGACGATGGCTTGCAGGCGGGTTACCACCATGGCGGCCACGTAGGACGGATCGATGGCCTCATGCGGCATGGAGGCGTGCGCGGAGCGCCCCGTGATGCGGATGCGGAGGGAGTCGCAACCGGCCAGGATGGGGCCGGCGGTGGACTGCACTTGGCCGGCGGGGCCGGGCATGACGTGTTGTCCTAGGCAGACATCCGGGGTGGGGACTCGGTCGGTGAGTCCGTCAGCAATCATGTACTTGGCGCCCATGGATGATTCCTCCGCCGGCTGGAATAGTGCTAGGAAGGTGCCGCGCCAGGCCGCACGGTGGGCGTCGAGAATCGCGCACGCACCGAGCAGTGCGGTGGCGTGTACGTCGTGCCCGCACGCGTGCATTGCCCCGTTGGTGGCGGCGAAGGGCACGCCGGTTTCCTCGGCCACGGGGAGGGCATCAAAGTCTGCGCGCATCAGGGCGGTGGGGCCGTCGCCATTGCGGAAGATAGCGACGATGCCGTGGCCGCCGATTCCGGTGACGAGCTCGCAGTCGTAGTTCTCTAGTTGTTCGAGGATGCGCCCGGCGGTGCGTTCCTCTTCGTGGGACAGCTCCGGGTGGGCATGCAGATCTTCGTAAAAGGCGCGTTGCCAGCTGAGATCAACGGCGTCCTCCGAAAGGAGTCCAGTCAGCGTGGAAAGTGTGGGATCTGCCATAGTTACCGTCCTTGAAGTTTGGGTAGGGTTACCTACATGCCAATGATTCACTTTGATGTTCTGGTGCCGGATGCCCAAGCGGAGCGTGTGGCCGAAATCTTTAGCACTGCCACCCGTAAGTTGGTGGAAAACAACTCGCTGGCCTCTGCAGAGGTTACTCGTGTGCCTGAGCCTGTATTCCCAGAGGGGTTGGAAGAACAGCTGCGCCAGACTTACCGTGAGGAACACGAAGAGCGGGACCTGGAGGGGGCAAACGTGTATCGCTACGCCATCGCCGTCGATGGCGTGACGGGGTCCGTTAACCAGCTGACGATGGTCCTCGCGCGCCTGCTGACCCCGCATGCGGTGCTACCGAAGGATCATGTGTTGCTGGAAGATGAGCTCGCCCACGAGCGCCCGGCTATCTTCCCGTGGGCGGTGCAGGTAGCCCCTTAGTCCCACAGAAAGCTCTAATTCTGCAGGAAGTTCAGCACAAGACGCTCGGCCGCGGCGCTCAGTTGCTCGGCCACGCTAGCGTGCGCGTCGCCGTCGAGCTCTTCGAGTAGCGCGCCCTGCGGTGCCGGGGCGGTAGCGGAGCCGGCGATGATGCCGAGAGTGGGCGGTCCAGTGAGCTCGGCCAGCGTGCCTACCACCTTTCCGGTGAGTGATTGTTCGTCGAAGCGGCCTTCGCCGGTCAGGACGAGGTCCGCCTCGGCGATGCGGGCGGGAAGATCGAGGGCCTCAGCTACATAGCGGCCGCCCGGCACGATGCGGCAGTGCTCCGAGGTGCCCCAGAGTGTGCGCGAAAGCCAGCTCAGGGCGATGGGGATACCGCCGGCGGCACCAAAGAACTCGGCCTCCGGATCGGTGTCCGTGACCTCGCACAATCGCAGCATCGCGCCGGCCAGGAGCGCGACCTGGTCGCCCTTGGCCCCCTTCTGCGGCCCATACATTGTTGCGGCCTGGATGGGCACGGCGCGGGTATCGGTGACCAAAGTGTAGTCCAACATGGCCGCCTTCATGTTTAGTTGCGCCGTGTCGATGTGGTCGAGGTTGACCAGCGGAGCACCCCCTTTGGGGAGGGCATAGCCGCGGGCATCGTGTGCGGCGGCGCCGAGTGCGGCGAGGATGCCGAGCCCGCCGTCGATGCTGGCGCTACCGCCGAGGCCGAGAACGATGTGCTTGGCGCCGCGCGATTCGGCATCGGCCACCAACACGCCCGTGCCATAGGAGTCCGCATGCAGCGGGTCGAGGGCATCGGAGACAGCAGGCAGCCCAGTGGCGGCGGCGACGTCGATGAAGGCTGTATCGCCGACGAGCTGATAGCTGGCCTCGGTGAGGCGTCCAACAGCATCGGTAGTTGGCAGCGTAATGGTCTGGCCCGCAGTGCCGTGGCGAGCCACGGCGGCACTAGCGAGAACCTCCGCGGTTCCCTCGCCACCATCGGCCGTGGGAAGGGCATGTACCTTCGCCGTGTCGGCATACGGGGAGGAGCTCAGCGCGCGGCGCGCGCCGAGTGCAATGGCAGCAGCGGCTTCGGCGGCGGTGGCGGTGCCTTTAAAGGAATCGGGGGCAACAAGAATGCGCATGTTCACGAGTATATGGCAGAGATGTGAGAAAAAATTTTCGCGCTCTGACCAGCCTTTAAGGCGCGCCGCAGTACGGACGTCTTGCAATTTAGGTCAATTGATAGAAAACTATCGTTTGTTCAATGGATGACGCACCGACCGCGAGGCACGGTGTCGAATGAAAGGATAGCCATGTCCATCGACCAGCAAATCTCCGACTATTACAGCAAGCTCCTCAAGCGTAATGCGGGCGAACCGGAATTCCACCAGGCGCTCGCTGAGGTGCTTGACTCCCTGAAGATCGTCCTCAACAAGGACCCGCACTATGCTGATTACGGCCTGGTCGAGCGTCTATGCGAACCCGAGCGCCAGCTCATCTTCCGCGTTCCATGGGTAGATGACAGCGGCCAGATTCAGGTTAACCGTGGCTTCCGCGTGCAGTTTAACTCCGCCCTCGGCCCCTACAAGGGCGGCCTGCGCTTCCACCCGAGTGTGAACTTGGGCATCATCAAGTTCCTCGGCTTCGAGCAGATTTTTAAGAACTCCCTGACCGGCCTGCCTATCGGTGGTGGCAAGGGCGGTTCCGACTTCGACCCGAAGGGTAAGTCCGATGCCGAGGTCATGCGCTTCTGCCAGTCCTTCATGACGGAGCTACACAACCACATCGGCGAATACCGCGATGTCCCGGCCGGCGATATCGGCGTGGGCGGCCGCGAAATCGGTTTCCTGTTCGGGCAGTACCGCCGGCTGGAAGGCAAGCATGAGTCTGGCGTTCTTACCGGCAAGGGTCTGTCCTGGGGTGGCTCCCTCGTGCGTACCGAGGCTACCGGTTACGGCCTGGTGTATCTGACCTCGGAAATGATGAAGACCCATGGTGAGTCCTTCGACGGTGCCAAGGTTATTGTCTCCGGCTCCGGCAACGTCGCCATCTACGCTGCTGAAAAGGTGCAACAGCTCGGCGGTACCGTCGTCGCGATGTCTGACTCCTCCGGCTACATCACCACCCCGAACGGTGTGGACCTGGAGCTGCTCAAGGAGATTAAAGAAGTCCGCCGCGAGCGCATTTCCACCTACGCCGGCGAAGCGGGTGCGGGCGTGGAGTACCACGAAGGCGGCAACGTATGGGAGGTGAGCGCCGACGTTGCCCTGCCGTGCGCTACCCAAAACGAACTTGACGGTGACGATGCCAAGCTTCTGGTGAAGAATCAGGTCCGCTATGTTGCCGAAGGCGCGAACATGCCCTGTACCCCGGAGGCAGCGCACTACTTTGTGGAAAGCGGCATCGCCTTCGCGCCGGGTAAGGCCGCGAATGCGGGCGGCGTGGCGACCTCCGCGCTAGAGATGCAGCAGAATGCGTCCCGTGACTCCTGGTCCTTCGAATACACCGACCAGCGCCTGCACGAGATCATGTCCAACATCTTCCGCAACATTGACAAGACCTCCAAGGAATATGGCTTGGAGGGCGACTACGTTGCCGGCGCCAACATCGCAGGCTTCAAGAAGGTGGCCGACGCCATGCTGGCACAGGGCGTTATCTAGCCCCGCTCCTGTCCTCTATTGCCAGGTTGAGCCTCCCCGCCTAGCGGGGAGGTTTTCGCCGTTTTGCCCGCGTGGGATACGTGGTGGTGCGCTCTTGCTTGGATAGTCTGGTGCCATGTACCGCGTATTTGAGTCCCTCGATGAACTTGTTCGCAACCTGGAACAGGCCTATGCCGTTCCCATGACCTCCAATTGCATGGTTCCGCGCCACGAGATGCTGGCGCTTCTCGACGATCTCCGCAACGCCCTCCCCGTTGAAATGGATGATGCCCAAGATGTTCTGGACAAGCAGGATGAGATCCTGCAGGGTGCCGAGGAACGCGCGAACCAAATCATCTCCGATGCCAACGCAGAAGCCGATGACACCGTTACCCGTGCGCGCGAGGACTCCGACGCCATGCTGGCTGACGCCCAGCACCGCGCCACCACCATGGTGGCCCAGGCAGAAGATGAGGCCACCAACCTCGTAGAAAACGCGCGCTCTGATGCCGAGCGCACCCGCGCCCAGGCAGATGAGGAGTACCAGCGCACCGTTGCTGCGGGCCAAGCTGAGCAGGACCGTTTGGTCTCTGAATCCGAAGTTGTGCGCCGCGCCGACGACGAAGCGCACCGCATCGTGGAATCCGCCCACTCCGAATCCAACCGACTGCGCACCGAGTGCGATGAATTCGTCGACGCCAAGCTGGCGGAATTCGAAACCACCTTGTCGGATCTCCTGCGCACCGTCAACAACGATCGCTCTGCCCTGCGGCGAGGCGCCGGTGTGCGCTCCCGCGGGGAGTCCCGCGGCGAGGGGCGCACTAGTGCGCGCGAACACCGCGAGCCGGGGCGCCGTGCACCCCGCGCGCCGCGCGACTACTAACGTGAACTAACGCGCGTGCCTCCTCCGCGCGGCGGATACGGGCGGCTTCCTTAGCTGACATGGTGCTCAGTGCTGCGGCAAGTCCGGCGGAGATGAGGCCTGGGAGTGCATAGAGCAGCCACATGATGCCGAAATTCGTGTCTACGGCGTGGGGTTCTGAGAGAGGGCCCCAGGCGGCGTCGGCAAGCATCAGCAACACATCCACCGCCCCGACGGTGAGCATCATCAATCCAATCCCCATGCTGGCGGCCGAAAAGGACTCCCGCGCGCCCCAGGCGATGAGCGCAGCAAAAAGCGAGAACAGCGCTGAAGAAATAATGACAATTGGCCCAAAGTGCAGGGGGAGAAGAGACACGGCGCCGACGATCACACCTGCGAGGGCACTGGCGAGAGCCACGCGGTGCAAGGAAAGGCCGGCATCGCCAAAGATGCTGGGGCGGTGTCGAGTGATGACGTGGCGGCATGCCACCCCGGCAACGGCCAGTGCTACGGCGGGGACAAGGCACTGCAGCGGAAAGCTGAGTGCGAGGTCGCGTGCCGTGGCGGCCAGAGGCGCCGTGCCCGTAGCGGTGTAGCTCATGGGCCTTTAGGCTAAAAGCCTGAAGCGGAAGAATCGAGGCTTTTGTGCAAGTGCTTAAGTGGCTATGACCCTGCGTTCAGGTCCTTGCCAGTCTAGGGCGCAGGGGGCAGCACAGGGTAAGCTGGTGGGCGCTATGAAATCACCATTGAAGTTCGACGTGACGGAATTGCTCCGCAGCCAAGGAACCGAGGCGCTGCCTGAGCACCGCGTGCAGACCGGACCCGCGCCAGAGCGCATCGGCGTGGAAATGATCGGCGTCCCGGAAGGCGCTGAAGTCACGGTGGAAGCCACCTTGACCCCGTTGGGCTCCGGCGTGTTGGTGGACGCTGATGTCACCGGCACCCTCAGCGGCGAATGCGCACGCTGCTTGGCTGAGCTACACCCAGAGATGGATCTCCACGTGTCCCAGGTGTTTTCCGCAGACGAATCCTTCGTCGGCGGGGATGAGATCGAGGAAGAGGATCGCGGTTCGGGCGATGAGGTACCCGAGATTCAGGACGGGATTCTTGACCTCCTGCAGACCGTGATCGATGAGGCAGGGTTGTCCCTTCCGTTTGCCCCAACGTGCGAAGGCGGCTGCGAGGTGGACGTGCCCGAAGGTGTGACCACGGGGGTATCCGGGGAAGAAGAACGCGTTGATCCGCGGTGGTCCGGGCTGGAGAAATTCCTATGAGCAAGAAGAAGAAACTGACCGGTGAGCAGGCCCTTGCCGCAGCATTCGCGGAGGTAGACCACGCCCCGTTGCTGAAAGCACTCGGCGTGGAGCTCAGCGATGAGCTGCTGTGTTTGGCGCTGACACACCGCTCCTTTGCTAATGAGAACGGGCACCTTCCCAACAATGAGCGCTTGGAGTTCCTGGGGGACGCGGTCTTGGGCTTGTCCGTCGCGGCCAAGCTCTACGACAAGTACCCCTCGCGCCCCGAGTCGGATATTTCCAAGATGCGCGCGTCCATCGTGTCGCGCTACGGGTTGTCTGACGTGGCCCGTGAGATTGGCGTGGGCGACCACGTCTTGTTGGGCAAAGGCGAGCAAGCCACTGGAGGACGCGACAAGGATTCCATCTTGGCCGATACCACCGAGGCCATCCTGGGCGCTATTTACCGTCAACATGGCTTCGAGGTCGCCCGCGGGGTGGTGCTGAAGCTGTTCGCCGCCAAGATCGACAACGCCGTGGTGTCCGGTCGGCACATGGACTGGAAGACGACCTTGCAGGAGCTGTGCGCTGAGTTGAAGGCCGCGATGCCGGTCTATTCAGCCACGTCGACGGGTCCTGAGCACGATCAAACCTTCAACGCCGTGGCCACCGTGGCCGGTTTGACCGTCGGCCGGGGGACGGGCCACAACAAGAAGCTCGCTGAGCAGCAGGCGGCGGAGGAAGCGTGCCAAACCTTGCGTGAGACGCCGTTGCTGGTGCAGGGCACCGCCGGCAAAGAAAGCTAAAACACGAGGACTCGATGCCAGAACTTCCCGAAGTTGAGTCCGTCCGCCGCGGGCTCGAGCCTTATGTTGTGGGGCGCTCCTTCGCAGCAGTAGAGGTTCTCCACCCGCGCGCTAACCGGGGCCAGGAAGCGCCGCTGTCCGCGCTGCTGGTGGGCAGGAAGATTGCCGCGGTGGCGCGCCGCGGCAAGTTCATGTGGCTGGAGTTCGCCGACGAGGACCACACTGACCCGGCACGCGATGTGCTCTTCATCCACCTCGGTATGTCGGGGCAGGTGCGGATCGGTGAGGTAGATTCGCCGCATGTGCGTATCGCCGCCGTGCTTGACGACGCCACCCGCCTCAGCTTCGTGGACCAGCGCACCTTCGGCTATTGGCGTCTCGGGCCATGGCTGACCATGGCGCATATCGCTCCCGATCCTCTCGAAGCAGACTTTGACCTTACAGCGGCAGGGCGGCGCCTGCGCGCGAAGCGCACCGCGGTCAAGGTAGCTCTGCTCGACCAAACGGTGCTCAGCGGGGTGGGCAATATCTATGCCGATGAGGCGTTGTGGGCGGCCCAGATTTCTCCGCTCAAGAAGGCTAGCGCCCTGCGGCAGCGCGATGCCGTCGCGGTGATATCCGCGGCCGGTGATGTCATGCGCGCGGCGCTCGCCGTTGGCGGAACCAGCTTTGACGCGTTGTACGTCAACGTCAACGGTGAATCCGGATATTTTGACCGTTCCTTACATGCCTATGGCAGGGGTGGCCAGCCCTGCGATCGCTGCGGTGAGGAAATCGTGAAAACCGTGCTTGGCGGGCGTGGGACCCACTACTGCCCGTCCTGTCAGCGCCGCGGAGAGGGGAGGCTGCCCGCGGCCAACTAGGACGATTCTGGTGTGAGTTATTAATGTGTAACGCATGCAAGAAATCTTCAGCACCGTGATCGGTGTCATTAACGACAGTCTGTGGTCTTATGTCCTGCCATGGCTGCTCATTGCCGCGGGCCTCTTCTTCGGCATCCGCACCGTCTTGGTGCAGATCCGTGTATGGTGCCGGACATGTTCAAGGCGGTCGTCGAAAAGCCCAAGGGCGTCGGCGCCGATGAGGATGCCGACTATGGCGGAATCTCCGCCTTCAAGGCATTCACCATTTCGGCAGCCTCCCGCGTGGGCACCGGCAACGTCGCGGGCGTGGCCGTGGCCATCTCCGTGGGCGGACCCGGTGCGGTGTTCTGGATGTGGCTCATCGCCATCCTTGGTGGTGCGACTGCATTCGTCGAGTCCACTTTGGCGCAGCTATGGAAGGTGCGCGAAGGGGATACCTACCGTGGTGGCCCCGCCTACTACATGTCCCGCGGCTTGGGCTGGAAGCCTCTGGCGACCATCTTCTCCGTCGCCATCGCCATTACTTTTGGCTGGTTCTACAACGCTTTCCAGACCAACGCTATCTCCGATTCCTTGGCGGCCTCCTTCGGGCAGGATTCCAGTGCTTTCAAGGCAGGCGTGGGCATCGCCGTCGTCGCAGTGTCCGGTCTCATCATCATCGGTGGCGTGCAGCGCATCGCCTCGATGACTCAGTTCATCGTGCCTTTCATGGCCGGTGCTTACCTCATCATGGGCATCATCGTGGTGGTCCTGAACTTTGACAAGGTGCCGGACATGCTTGCCTCCATCATTGGCTCTGCGTTCGGCTTCCGCGAGGCCGCCGGTGCGACCGTGGGCATGGCGATGCTCAAGGGTATCCAGCGTGGTTTGTTCTCCAACGAAGCGGGTGAAGGTTCTGCTCCAAACGCAGCAGCTACCGCGACGGTGTCCCACCCAGTCAAGCAGGGCCTCGTGCAGACCCTCGGCGTGTACTTCGACACCCTGGTGGTGTGTACGATTACCGCCTTCATCATCCTGCTGGGTACTGATTTCGAGCGTTTCGGTTCCGATGCGATTGAGGGTGTAACCCTGACCCAGAATGCGCTCTCCGGTGTGGTGGGTGAGTGGGGCATCCACTTTGTCACCTTCATCCTCTTCTTCCTCGCCTTCTCCTCGATTCTGGGCAACTACTACCTTGCCGAGTCCAACGTGGAGTACCTCTCTGAGAAGAAGTCGGTGCTGTGGATCTTCCGTCTCATCGTGTTGGCCTTCGTCTTCTACGGTGCAGTGGCCCCGCTGGGCACCGTGTTCGACCTGGCCGATACCGGCGCTGCCATCATGGTTCTGCTCAACGTGTGCGCCATCGTGCCGCTGTCGGGCGTGGCCATCAAGCTGTTGAAGAACTACAACGAACAGCGCCGCAAGGGCCTGGATCCCGTCTTCCACCGTGATATGCTGCCGGAACTGCAGAACGTCGAGTGCTGGGATGGCACGGATCCGGTAACCCGCCGCAGCGCGGAGGACCGCCGCCGTCTCAAGCACGAGCATGACTTGGGTGACCGCACGAACTTGAGGGAGTACTAGATGACGCAGCAGGCAGCGGCCACAGGGAATGAGCGGCTCACGGCTTTCGTCCATGGCCACGTCCAAGGCGTGGGCTTTCGCTGGTGGACGCGTTCCCGGGCACTCGAACTAGGGCTGGCAGGACACGCGACGAACCTGCAGGATGGCCGCGTCCAGGTGGTTGCTGAAGGGCCGCGTGCTGATTGCGAGAAGCTGCTGGCCTTGCTGCGTGAAGAACCGTCGACCACCCACCGCCCAGGCGTAGTGAACGCCGTGGTGGAGCAGTGGGCCGCACCGCGCGGTGAGTCGGGCTTCATCGAGCGCTAAACTAAACCGAATGCACCTCAAATCGCTCACGCTCAAAGGATTCAAGTCCTTCGCGTCCGCGACGAACCTGAAATTCGAGCCCGGCATCTGCGCCGTGGTGGGCCCAAATGGCTCGGGTAAATCGAACGTCGTCGATGCGCTCGCGTGGGTCATGGGTGAAGGCAGCGCCAAGACGCTGCGCGGCGGCAAGATGCAGGACGTCATCTTTGCCGGCGCCGGGGACCGCAAGGCCCTCGGCCGCGCCGAGGTTACGCTGACGATTGACAATTCCGATGGCGCCTTGCCCATCGAGTATTCGGAGGTCTCCGTCACCCGCCGCATGTTCCGGGATGGCGCGAGCGAATATGAGATCAATGGGGCGAAGGCGCGCCTCATGGATATTCAAGAGCTGCTGTCTGATTCCGGCATTGGCCGCGAGATGCACATCATCGTGGGCCAGGGAAAGCTGGCGGAGATTCTGGAATCCCGCCCGGAGGATCGCCGCGCCTATATCGAAGAAGCCGCGGGCGTGCTGAAACACCGCCGCCGCAAGGAAAAAGCGCAGCGCAAGCTGACCGGCATGCAGGCCAACCTGGATCGCCTGCAGGACTTGACCGATGAGCTGGGCAAACAACTCAAGCCCTTGGCGCGCCAAGCGGAGGCCGCCCAGCGCGCAGCAACCGTGCAGGCGGATTTGCGGGATGCCCGCCTGCGTCTTGCCGGCGACCGCGTGGTGCGGTTGCGCGCGACATTCGACGACGCTGAAAAGCGCGCGGCGGTGCTCGCCGAGCAGGTCGAGGAAGTGACAGCCCAGCTGGAAGAGGCGACCGAAATCCAGCTCGAGGTAGAAGCCGAGTTGGGGGATGTCACTCCGCGCGCGGAGGCCGCGCAGAAGCTGTGGTTTGAGCTCTCGACGCTGTCGGAGCGTATCTCCGCTACGCAGCGCATCGCGGCCGAGCGCGCCAGCAACGTTGGCTCACAGGTCGCCTACGCGGGCCAGGATCCGGATGAGTTGGAGGCACGCGCCCAGCGGGCCGACGAGGAGCATGATGAGTTGCTGGCCGCGGCCGAGGAGGCGGCGGAGCGTCTGGAATCGATCCGGGAGGAAGTGGCTGAGCGCCGGGAAGCCTTCGAGGCCGCAGATAAGGAACACATGGCGCAGCTGCGCGCCATTGCGGATCGCCGCGAAGGCGTGGTTCGCCTCATCGCCGCTGAGGAGAACTTAGCTGGTCAAGTAAGTTCCGCGGAGTCCGAGTTGGCGCGGCAGGAAGAGACGCTGGCGAACACGAAGGCGCGCACTAGGGGAGCGCAATCGGAAGCCGATGAGGTGGCGGACAAGCTGGAGCACCTGGCTGCCGAGCGGGAGCCGCTGGAGGAAGCGCATGTGCGCGCGGCCAGCGAATCCGCAGCGGCCGATAAACGCTTGGAACAGCTGCGTGACGCACAGCGGCAACACGAGCGCAGCGTGTACAGTTTGCGCGCTCGGATCGATACCCTGGGCCAGACCGTTCCAGAAGCACTGGATCTCGGTGAGGGCTTTAAACCTCTCGCGGAGTTCATCTCCACGCGTTATGAGACGGCCGTTGCGGCAGCACTCGGCTCCTTTGCCGAAGCCCAAGCCGGCGCGGTGAGCGGGGACATCGTGCGCGATCTCGCTGCGGCGAGCCGCACGCCGCTGATCGACGTCGCCGCGGAGCCCACCGGTTCAGCCTGGCGCCTTGACGCGGACTTGCCTTCCGGTGCTCGCTGGCTGCTGGACCAGATGGTCTTGGTCCCAGAAGTCTCAGCGGCGGTGACGCGCTTGCTCTCCGACGTGGTCCTCGTCGACGACTATGCCGCAGCCCGTGAACTCATCGCGGAGGATCCGCGCCTGCGAGCTGTGACCCCTGAGGGCCTGCTCGTCGGCGAAGGTTGGGTAGAGGCCGGAACTGGAGCTGCCTCAACGGTGGAGGTGAGCGGCCAGATTGCGGAGGCCGAGCAACAGCTGGAGACCGCCACCCATGAGCTGGAAGAACTATCCGGCACGCTGGAAGGCGCGAAGCTGGCGGCGGACGATGCGCGCGTGGGTGCGGCGAGCGCTAAGGCCGCGCTACGGGAACACGATCACGAGTTAGAGGCGTGGAAGCGCGATCACCAGCGCTTGCTCAAGCAATACGAGGCGAACAAGGCTGAGCACGAAAAGGCCGCCGCCCGCGCCATGGATATCGAGGTGCAGTTGGCCCGCCTACGCGAAGAGTTGGCGGAGGCGCGTGACCGCTTGTCGCGCGTGGACGCTGAAGAGCAGGCTGATGAACCCTCCTCGGTGGAACGCGATGCTGCCTCGACGGCCCTGGAACAGGTCAAGGCCATGGAGGTAGAGGCCCAGCTGGCGGCCCGCAGCGCCGAAGAGAAGGTCGGCCAGGCAGCGGGTAGGGGAGAGGCCCTTCGGCGCCAAGCCCAGCACGAGCGCCAGGCCAAAGCCCGCCACGATCAGGCGATGGCCCGCCGGCAAGCGCAGGCGAGGTTGGCGGGGGCCGTCGACAAGCATGCCCAAGATTTGGCCGCCCGGACCGCGCAGGCACTCGAGCGGGCCGCCGAGGAACGCGATGAGCTGGTCACCCAGCGCGGCGTGCTGCAAGGCCGTGCACAATCGGCGAAGCAAGCGGTCTCCTCGACCCGCCAGCAGCTGGATCGCCTGACCGACTCCGCGCATAACTCCGAGATCGCCCGCAGCCAAGCGCAGGTGCGCGTGGATGAGGCCGAGGAAAAAATCGTGGAGCAGCTCGGCATTGCGATTCCCGACCTGCTCAAGGACTACACCCCGGGGGAGGATTTCGATCGTTCCGCCGAAACTAAGCGGTTGAAGCAAGCCGAGAAGGACCTCAATTCCTTGGGTAAGGTCAACCCGCTGGCCTTGGAGGAGTACAAGGCACTGGAGGAGCGCTATAGCTTCCTCTCCACGCAGCTGGATGATGTGATCCAGGCGCGCAAGGATCTGACTGGCGTTATCGAAGATGTGGACGCGCAGATCCTGCAGCTGTTCACGGATGCCTGGCACGACGTGGAAGCGGAGTTTCCCAAGGTCTTCCAGACGCTGTTCCCCGGAGGCGAGGGTCGCCTCATCCTCACGGAGCCGGATGACATGCTGGCCACCGGCATCGAGGTGGAGGCCCGCCCGCCGGGTAAGAAGGTGAAGCGCTTGTCGCTGTTGTCTGGTGGCGAGAAGTCCTTGACAGCCCTGGCTATGCTCGTGGCGATTTTCCGCGCGCGCCCCTCACCGTTCTACGTCATGGACGAGGTGGAAGCCGCGCTTGACGACGTCAACCTGCGCCGTCTCATCGCCCTTTTCGAGGAGCTGCGTAAGGATTCCCAGCTCATCGTCATCACCCACCAGAAGCCGACGATGGACGTGGCCAACGTGCTGTATGGCGTCACGATGCGCGGCGATGGCGTGACGCGCGTGATTTCGCAGCGCATGTCTCGCGCCGGTGAGGCGCCGGGCACAGCACAGGCGGCGGAGGATGCCACGCGTCTCGGCGTCGACGCCCCGCGCTAGGGCGGGGCTTGCGCCCAGCACTTTTCACCCTCCTTGTCGTGCCGTACGTGGACAACCCTGGCACTATGGAAGGCATGAATACTACTTTTATGTGGATTGCGATAGCAGTCATCGTCCTGATTCTGCTCGTGGTCTTGTTCGTTGTCCTAGGCAAGAAGCGCGGCGAATCAAAGAAGGTCTCCTTTGAGAAGCCCGTGGAGGAGCCGAAGGAGCTGACCCAGCAGCAGAAGTCCGGCAACTACCAAGCCAAGTCTGGTTTTAATTTTGCCC
Source organism: Corynebacterium sp. HMSC074A09 (assembly GCF_001811545.1). Classification (NCBI taxonomy): domain Bacteria; kingdom Bacillati; phylum Actinomycetota; class Actinomycetes; order Mycobacteriales; family Corynebacteriaceae; genus Corynebacterium; species Corynebacterium sp. HMSC074A09. The sequence continues at coordinate 121,902 of NZ_KV805156.1, forward strand.
CGGCTGGCGGCGGTGCAGTTAAGGAGCCTGTCACCGCCTCGAAGCCCGAGCAGCCGGCGCCACAGCCGCCAGTTGCCGAGCAGCCCGCGCAGGCCCCGGCTGAGCCCAAGCCCAAGCCTGAGCCGCAGGCGGAGCAGCGTGATGCCACTGATCTGGCGAATGCTCAGCTCAAGGGTGAAGAGGAGACCCCGAAGGCAGCGAAACCTGCGGCGGAACCGAAGCCTCAGGCAGAGCCTAAGCCGGAACCCGTCGGAGACGCGAAGCCGGTGAGCGAGCCGGAACCGGCTGCGCAGAACGAACCGGCAAAGGAAGAAGAGGATAAGGATTCTTCCGCTGGTGTAGCCGCTGCAGGAGCTGCGGGCGCTGCCGCCGCTGGTGCTGCCGTATCCGGCGCCGCTGCTGTTGACAAGGATGACGAGGACACGGAAGAGGATGTCCCGGCCACCGAACAAGAGATTGCTGAACCGGAGCCGGTAGTTGAGACTCCGAAGGTAGAGGAGGAACCGGAGGTACCTGAGGCTCCGGCCGAGGAGGAGCCTTCCGCCCAGTCTGAGGCCGAAGAAGAGGTAGAAGCACTGCCTGAGCCAGAAGCACCGGCCGAGTCTGAGGAAGCCGAAGCAGAGGAGGCCGCCGCGGCAGCGGGGGCGCAGGCGGCGTCGGCAAGCGCGGCACTCGAGGCTGAGCCGGAGGAGCTCGAAGTATCCGACGACGCCGAGGTTGTCGAGGCCCCGGCAGCCCAGCCGCAGGAGGACATTGCGCCGGCTGCCGGCCGCTTGGGCAAGCTGCGCGGGCGTCTGTCGCGCTCGCAGAACGCCATTGGCCAAGGCCTCATGGGCATTCTTTCTGCTGGTGACCTTGATGATGATGCCTGGGAGGAAATCGAAGACACCCTCATCATGGCGGATCTGGGTACGAAGTCCACCATGCAAGTTACCGACTCCCTGCGTGACAAGATTGCAGAGCGCGGAGTCAGTTCTGAGGCCGAAGCGCGTGCGATGCTGCGCGAGGCCCTCATCGAGGTGGGCCACCCGGAGATGGACCGTTCTATCAAGGCCATGCCGAATGAAGGCAAGCCGGCCGTCATTATGGTCGTCGGCGTCAACGGCACCGGCAAGACCACCACGACCGGCAAGCTGGCCCGCGTGCTCGTGTCCATGGGGCACAACGTCTTGCTCGGCGCGGCGGATACTTTCCGTGCAGCGGCTGCGGACCAGCTGGAGACCTGGGGCCGCCGCGTGGGCGCTACCACCGTGCGTGGCAAGGAAGGCGCGGACCCGGCCTCCGTGGCCTTTGATGCCGTGACCGCTGGCGTTGACCAGGGCGTGGACGTTGTTCTCGTTGACACCGCTGGCCGTTTGCACACCTCCGTGGACCTCATGGACCAGCTGGGCAAGGTCAAGCGCGTGGTGGAGAAGAAGACCGAGGTTGATGAGGTCCTGCTTGTATTGGATGCGACGGTGGGGCAGAACGGCCTGACCCAGGCCCGTATCTTCCGTGATGTTGTTGATATCACCGGCGTTGTCCTCACGAAGCTGGATGGCACCGCCAAGGGCGGCATCGTCTTCCAGGTGCAGGAGGAACTGGGCGTGCCGGTCAAGCTCGTGGGCCTCGGCGAGGGTGCAGATGACCTCGCGCCGTTTGAGGTTGAAGGATTTGTTGATGCCTTGCTGGGGGAGAAGTAAGTCCTTATAGATCCCTGGGCTAGACCTAAGTTCTTTCGAGACGCAGCGCCTCCTTTGTGGGGCGCTTTCGTCGTCTTCATCCCATTAAAGATGTGCTTTGGGGGAGGTCACAATGATACTCTGGGAAAGTCCTGTCTATGTGAGGCTGATTAACCAGCCCTAACAACGGTTCGTGAGGCTACTCTTCCGTGACACTCCTGTATGTCGTCCTCCTCGCAGCTGTCGCAGTGGCGCTTGCACCAGTAGCCGTCAAGGTTGCTGATCGCGCAGCCGGCTACCCGCTAGCCGGCATTTTTATTGTCGCCGCGGCACTGTTGGCTAAAGAATTTCCGGCGCTTGCCCGTGGCGAAGAACTGACCTATTCCGTGACGTGGGTGCGCGATGTGATCGCGCCCGGTGTTGATGTCAACCTCGCCTTCCGCGGCGATGCACTCGGCATCTTCTTCGCCATGCTGGCTCTCGTCATCGGTGCGGTGGTGTTTACTTATTCTGCGGCTTACTTGCCTAAAGGAAAAGGAAACGTCAGTTTTTATGTCCTGATGACCGCGTTTACGCTGTCGATCCTCCTGCTCGTGCTCGCTAACGACGTCGTGGTGCTCTTCCTTGCCTGGGAGCTGGTATCGCTGGCGTCGTTCATGCTCATTGCGCGCAGCGGTAAGTCAGGTGAGGCGGGTTCGCAGCGCACGTTGATCCTTACCTTCGTTGGCGGCCTCACTCTGCTATCGGGCGTGGCGATTGCTGCAACCGCAGCGGGGACGACGAACCTTGAGGGCATCTTGGCCTCCGACGTGTGGGCGGAGCGCCCAGGCCTGACCGCCGGGGTTGCCGTGCTCATTGCGGTATCGGCATTTACCAAGTCTGCACAGTTCCCCTTCCACTTCTGGCTGCCGGAAGCCATGGCGGCCGCGACGCCGGTCTCGGCCTTCCTGCACGCGGCAGCAGTGGTCAAGGCCGGTGTCTACCTCTTGATTCGCTTCTCCACCATCTTCCACGACGTTGCCGTGTGGAACTGGCTGCTCATCGTCGCCGGTATGGGTACCGCCGTGATGTCGGCGGTCTTCGCGGTGCAGAAGACGGACCTGAAGAAGCTCACGGCTTATTCCACCGTGTCCCACCTGGGTTGGATCGTGGCCACGATTGGTGTTGGCACGCCTTTCGCCATCGCGGCGGCCCTCGTGCACACGCTGGCGCACGCGCTGTTTAAGTCCTCCATCTTCATGCTCATTGGTGTCATCGACCACGAGGCCGGTTCCCGCGATATCCGCCGCCTCGGCGTGCTGTGGAACAAGATGCCGTGGACCTTCGGCTCCATGCTTATCGGTGCTGCCTCGATGGCGGCGGTCCCGCCGCTGTTCGGATTCGTGTCGAAGGAAGGAATGCTCACCGCCTTCGAGGAGGCACCAATTGGTTCTACCGGCCAGGCGCTGCTGCTCATCGTCGCCGGCGTGGGTGCGTTCTTCACGTTTACTTACTCCGCCAAGATCATCTTCGGCGCCTTTTTCGATGGCCCGCGCAACATGTCGCATGTCCATGAGGCACCGGTGCGGTTGTGGCTGCCCGCGGCTCTGCCGGGTGTGATGTCGGTGCCGATCATTTTCGTCATGGGAGCGCTCGATAAGCCGCTCGATAACATCGTGGCGGCCATCGGTATGGAGGGCCATTCCCACCTCGCGCTGTGGCACGGGCTGAACGTCCCGCTGCTTATTTCTGTGGTGGTGCTGATCGCTGGCATCATCGCGTTGTTCTTCCGCGGGCCGCTGTGGACCGCGATGGAGGAGCGCCAGCTCCTGCCGCGCACCGGTAACCAGATTCTGAAGTGGATCCAGGATGTGTGCGCAGCCTTCGGCCGTTTCGTTGGCCGCATGTCCGATACCCACAACCCGTCGAAGCTGATCCTGCCGATCATCCTCCTAGTCATCATCCTTGCGGGCTCCACTCTGGTGTCCACGGGTGTCGACGGTGTGGCTCTCAACCCGCGCGTGGATGGCCTTGATAATCCGTGGGACCTGTTGCCGCTGGGCATCGTGGCGCTGTCCATGTTTGGTCTGGTGCGTACACGCAACCGCCTCACCGGTGCGGTCATGATTGGTACCGCGGGAACCGGCGTGACCTTGCAGATGTTCTTGCTCGGCGCACCCGACGTGGCCCTGACGCAGTTCACGGTGGAGGCGCTGTCCGTCATCGTCATGATGATGGTCCTGCGCTATCTGCCGGAGAAATTCCACCCAGTACAAAACAACAACCGCAAGGTGGGTTCCATCGTGGTGGCCGTGCTCGCTGGGCTCACCGCATTCCTGGGCGTGTGGGCGCTGATGGGGCGTCACGAGCGCTCGGACCTGGCCATGTGGTACCTCAACAACGCTCCGGATATTACTGGTGGCGACAACGTGGTGGCCACCATCATCGTGGAGTTCCGTGCACTCGATACCCTGGGTGAGCTGTCGGTGCTGGGCATGGCTGCCGTGGTTATCGCTGCGGTCACCTCGACGCTGCCGCGCTTCCCGTTCACCTCCGGTACGCGTCCGGCGCCGTTCGGCCAGTCGCAGCTCAACTCGGTGCCGCTGCGCAAGGGCATTGCCGTGGCCATCCCAATCCTGGTGGTCATGTCCTTCATTGTCTTCTACCGTGGCCACCAGGCTTCCGGCGGCGGCTTCCCGGCGGCGCTCATCATGGGTGCGGCCATCGGCCTGACCTACCTGTCCCGCGGTACCGATGAGATTGTCTTCGGGCGCATGACTCCGATTCACCTCACCGGCGTGGGCATCATCGTGGCACTGGTGGCAGGCTTCATCGGCTACATCCCGACGTCGCATAGCTCCGGTGGTTTCCTCACCGCCATCCATGGCCACGCCCTGGGGCAGCACTGGACGACGTCGCTCATCTTCGACCTCGGCATTTACCTCGCGGTGTTGGGCATGCTCACCATGGCCATCAACGCCTTGGGTGGCTACCTGCGCCCGGGCACCGAGCGGGACTACTTGCCGTGGGTTCATGACGATGATTCCGCGCTGCCGAATACCCCGCGCGTGGTCATGGAGGATGTCGACGACCCGTATCCCGAGTCCATCAACCCGTCTTCGGACCCAACGGCGTTGCTCAATGACTCCGAGGCACGCCACCGTGCGTCCTCGTCCCACCGAATCTCGGCTCAAGAGGAGAAGAACTCATGATCCTCGCACTGACCATTGCTTTGCTCATCGGTAGCGCCGTCTACCTCATCCAGCAGCGCGGCCTCGTGCACATCGTGCTGGGCATGATGGCCTTCGGCCATGGTGCCAACCTCATGCTCCTGGCCACCGGCGTGTACTCCTACCGTGGAGAGTCCTTTCCCTCGCAGGTGGGCATGGACCAGATGGCAGACCCGCTGCCGCAGGCCTTCGTCCTGACCGCCGTGGTGATTTCCATGGCTACCTCGACCATCCTGCTGACCATGGCGGCGATGGGCGCGAACGACGACACGGATGTTGTTGAGCCGGTGGATGACAACACCATTGACCACGCTTTCTCCACGCTGGGACGAGACACCCAGAACCGGGAGATTCTGGAGCGCTCGGCTAACAAGATGGATCGTTTGAAAGAACTCGAACAAGAGGAGGACAATTAGATGTATGACACCGTAAGCGCCCTCCTCCCGCTCTTCCCAGCGGTTCCCCTCGTATCGGCGGCGCTGGCGCTCCTCGCGCCATGGAGCCGCGTGCGCGATGCCATCATGCTCATCGTTCCGGGCGTGGGTATTTTCGCCTCCTTTGCGCTGTTGCTCTACACCATGAGCAACGGAGTGGTGGCGCACAGCGTGGGTAACTACCTGGGCAACGCGGGTATTGCCTTCGCCGCCGATACCTTCTCGGCACTCATGCTCATCACGACGATGATCGTGGCCTTCGGTGCCAACTGGTTTGCCATCGTGGGCGGTGAGACCAAGTCGCGCTACTACCCGTCGCTGACACTAATCCTTATCACTGGTGTGTGCGGCGCCCTGCTGACCGCTGACCTCTTTAACTTCTTCGTGTTCATCGAGGTCATGCTGCTGCCGTCCTATGGCCTCATCACGATGTCCGGTACCTGGTCGCGCTTGGCTGCCGGCCGCGCCTTCGTTTTGGTGAACTTGTTCGCCTCCACGCTTTTGGTGGTTGGCGTGGGCTATATCTACTCGGTGACCGGCGTGGTCAACCTGGCGGCGCTCACGGGCGCTGCCGCCGGCAACGGCCCGGTGACGGTGGCCTCCGGCATCATCGTTATCGCCATCGCCGCGAAGGCCGGTGTGTTCCCCGTGCAGTCGTGGCTGCCGCGCACCTACCCGGGTACGTCGGCTGCCGTCATGGGCTTGTTCTCCGGCCTGCACACCAAGGTGGCGGTGTACATGCTCTACCGCCTGTGGGTGCAGCTCTTTGATATGGACCAGCGGTGGGGGACACTCATCATCGTCATCATGATCATCTCCATGCTGGTTGGTGCTTTCGGCGGCTTGGCTGAAAACTCCATCCGCCGCGTGCTGGGATACCAGATGCTCAACGGTATGCCCTTCATCCTCGTGATGATGGCCTTCACTACCCACGATGCGCAGCGCGCGTTGGCTGCCGGCATTCTCTACACGATTCACCACATGCTCACGGTGGGCTCCCTCATCCTGGCCTCCGGTGCCATCGAGGAGACGTACGGTACGGGCAGGCTCAACAAGCTTTCTGGCTTGGCGCGCCGTGATCCGATTATCGCGTGGATCTTCGCCGCAGGCGCCTTCTCCGTCGTGGGCTTCCCTCCCTTCTCCGGTATGTGGGGCAAGGTCCTCATCGTCGCGGAAATTGCCCGTACCGGCGGGGGATGGGCCTGGACCGTGATCACGGTGATCATCATCGCCTCCTTCGCGGCGTTCCTTGCCATGTTGCGCGTGTGGCGTCGCGTCTTCTGGGGCAAGGACCTTCCCAAGGAGAAGGTGCCCGATGAGCTGGTGATCCGCAAGAAGCTGATGGCACCCTCGGCGGCGCTCATCTTGGGCTCGCTGACCATGTTCATTCTCTCCGGTCCGGTCATCAGCGTCACGATGGAAGCCTCAGCGGACTTGCTGGATACGGAGGCTTATGCAGACGCAGTGCTTGGCGACGACCCCGTAGCCCTACCCGACATCGACTCCCTTCAGGAGGGCCGTTAAATGAAGACTGCAGTGCATGCCGTTGTCTACGCGCTATGGCTGATCAAGGAAATCTTCGTTGCGGGTTTCTCGCTCGCCGGGGAATCCTTCAAGCCGCAGAATAACTACCGCCCGGTAGTGGTGCGGTACCCCCTGCGCGTGACCAGCGCGTGGGAGATCTTCTGGTTCACCTCGTCCATTACGGCAACCCCGGGGACTCTGTCCTTGGGTTTGCGCGAGCCGGTGGCAGAAGGCCTGCCGCGCATCGTGCTGGTTCAGGCGGTCATGGGGGATGACCCAGCCAGCATCATGGAGGATCTCGCGGACATGGAGGAACGCCTCGCCCCGCGAGTGAAGGGCATTGACTATGGCGTTCCTGGTCAGGGCCCCACCAAGGAGCTCGCCTCCACGTTCTACGAGTACCCGCTGGATACGCTGGGCCGCCATATGCGTGCACCCGACATTGCAAAGACCGACGATACCCCGCTGGCCGCGCACGATGTGGAGAAGTACTCCGTGTGGCCCTTGCGCCAGGTTGCACAGAACAAGGATGCCCGAAAGGATGATAAGAAATGATTGATTTTTCCTCGATGAGCGCCTTTCAATGGGTAGTTTTTGTCAGTATTTTCCTCATCGGCGCATCGGTGTGCGCGGCGTTGGTATTGGCGTTGCGCTCCCGTGATGAGCTCACCCGAACCGTGATGAGTGACATGGTCTTTTACGGCATGCTGTGCATGTATATTTCGTGGTCCATGACTAATCACGCGTCCATCGTCTATGACATCGCCATGCTCGCGGCTATTGCGGCCGGCGTGCTGCCGACGTTGTCGATGGCCCGCATCATCTCGAAGGGTAGGAGGTAAGACCATGACTATCGCGGAGACTATCGCCTCGATTCTGTTGGTCGTAGCCACGGTCTTGGTCATTGGGACCGCCATCGCCTTGTGGCGTGCGCCCGATGCCCTGACCCGCGTCAACCTGCTGGGGCCGACGGTCGGTTTGGCCGTTCCGCTGCTGCTTGTGGCGAAGTTGGTCGTGGATTTTGCTGAGAACGGGTTTTCCCTGTGGTCGCTGATCAAGGTCATGATCGCGTGTTTCGGCGTGTGGATCATCGCGTCGGTGGGCTCCTTCTACATGGGCCGTTCCATCTACGGCGTGACCGTCACCGACGTGAAGTATGCCAAGCGTATGCGCGAGCGTGAGCAAACGGTGAAGGCTTCCGAGGACGAGCTCTAGGGCGCGTGCTGGGACAAGCGGCGAGGAGAGTGCTTCCCTCGCCGCTTTTTCGATCTTAAGTGTGATCTGCAGCTCACTTTCCTTCCTAATTCTATAGTGCGATAGGTATATTAAGTCCCGTTACCTATCAAGCTATAGAAACGAGGTTAGTTGACGTATGACTCCTGAAGCATTTTCTTCCGGCGACGCAGCATGGATGCTCATCAGCGCATCCTTGGTGCTGCTCATGACCCCCGGATTGGCGTTGTTCTACGGCGGAATGGCGGGCAACCGTCACGTCCTCAACATGATGATGATGTCCTTCGGCGCACTAGCGCTCGTCCCCGTGCTCTACGTTCTGTGGGGGTGGTCCATGTCCTATGCGGAAAGCTCGCTGGCCGGTATCGTGGGCAACCCGTTTGAAGCCTGGGGGCTACGCGGCCAAATCACCGGGCCCTCCGCCGAGTACCTTGCCGGCAGTGCTGGTTACCCCAACATCATCGACATCGGTTTTCAAACAACCTTCGCCATTATTTCGACAGCCATCATCTCCGGAGCCCTCGCCGGCCGCGTGAAGTTCTCCGCGTGGCTCACCTTTGCGGGCGTGTGGATCACCTTCGCCTACTTTCCGCTCGCTCACATGGTGTGGGGCGGGGGAGTGCTCTCCCATGCCCCGCGTTCCCTCGCAGCGTGGCTCTTCGGTGTATCAAACGGTGAGGCTCTCATTGCTCCCATCGACTTCGCGGGCGGCACCGTCGTGCACATTTCCGCCGGCGCGGCTGCCCTGGTTCTGGCTATCGTCGTGGGCCCGCGCGCGGGCTTCCCGAAGCACATCGATAGGCCCCACAACCTTCCGATGGTGATGCTGGGCGCTGCGCTTCTGTGGTTCGGCTGGTTCGGCTTTAACGGCGGTTCCGCTTTCGCTGCGGACGGTCTTGCTGGCCTGGCATGGCTCAACACCACTGTTGCAGCGGCCGCAGCGATGCTCGGCTGGATGCTCGTGGAAAGAATCCGGGACCACGCCGCGACTTCTCTCGGCGCTGCATCCGGCGCGATTGCAGGTCTTGTCGCCATCACCCCGGCCGCAGGAGCACTCAGCCCGCTCGGTTCCATCGCCCTCGGGTTCCTCGGCGGCATTATCGCCTGCCTGTGTATCAGTCTGAAGTACCGCTGGGGCTTCGATGACTCCCTGGATGTCGTTGGCGTCCACTTGTGCGCTGGTCTGTGGGGAACCATCGGGTTGGCCTTCTTCGCCACGGATAACGGCATCCTTACCGGTCACCTCTCGGAAGGCTTCAAGCTGCTCGTCGTCCAGGCGGTCATCGCGCTCGTCGCCATGCTGTTCTCTGCTGCCGTTACGCTGGTTGTGGCGCTCCTCATCCGCGCCACCCTGGGGTGGAGGGCCGATGATGAAGACCACGATATCGACCTGAGCGAGCACCGCGAGTCCGCCTATGACTTCCGTGAGTCCGTGGCGTCTCACCGTCGCCACACCCACGACGCTAGGATTAACCCTGCACCAACCGTCCAGCCGCGGGTCGACACCGCCGGAGCTAAGGAGTAACAGATGAAGCTCATCACTGCCATCGTCAAACCGTTCACGCTGCCGGACATCCGTGAAGCCCTCGAACAGCACGACGTGCACGGCCTGACCGTGACCGAGACCCAGGGGTTTGGTCAGCAGCGCGGCCACAGCGAGGTCTACCGCGGCGCCGAGTACGCCACCGATTTCGTACCCAAGGTCAAGCTTGAGGTGGTGACGGCCGACGAGCAGGTGGAGGACATCCTCTCCGCCATCGTCGACGCCGCCTACACCGGCAAGATCGGTGACGGCAAGATTTGGATCACGCACGTCGAGGACGTCATCCGCGTACGCACCGGTGAACGCGGCGAGGCCGCTCTCTAAAAGGTGTCTACGGCCGCCCAACTGCGTGAGGACGCCTACGCTTCGGCGCTGCGCCTCACGCAGTCCTTGCAGCTTCCGCCCGGTTGTGCGCTTGCCGCCACGGGTTCTTTTGCCCGGCGGGCGATGACGCCTTTTTCGGATCTCGACTTGATTCTCCTCCACCCGGATGACACCGAGCTTCCCGAGGACGTCGTCTCCGAAATCTGGTACCCCATCTGGGACGCCAAATACCGGCTTGACTACGCCGTGCGCACCCCGCGCGAGTTCGGCGCCATCGCCGGATCTGATCCCGCCGCCGGCTTCGCGCAGCTGGATCTGGCTTTCGTCGCCGGCGACAAGCAGCTCGTGGACTCCACCCGCGCCCAGGTCTATGCCTCCTGGCGCCGCCTACTGCAGAGCAATTTCGATGCTTTCGTCGACCTAGCAATCACCCGCTGGCGCCGCTCCGGCACCCTGGCCACGATGACCCACCCAGATATCAAGAATGGGCGGGGAGGCCTGCGCGACATCCAATTTTTGCGAGCCCTCGCCCTGGGCAACCTCGCCGACGTCCCAGCGCTCGAGGAAGAGCAGGCCCTGCTTCTCGACGTCCGCACGCTCCTCCACGTCACCGCCCGCCGACACCGCGACGTCCTCGATCCCGAATTCGCTGAGGAGATAGCTCACGAGTTGGGCTTTGCTGACCGCTATGGCCTCTCCGCAGCCGTCGTGACTGCCGCCGCGGCAGTAGACAAGGCCGTGGAGCGGGCATTGGCAACGGCGCGGGGCGTGGTGGCCAGGCGCAGCCACAACCGCACACGTAAGCCCCTCGATATCGGGGTGGTTGATGTCGGGGGCGAGATCCGCCTCGCTCGCACCGCCGATCTCGACGAGCCGTGGCTGCTCCTGCGCGTGGCCGCCGCTGCGGCGCGCTCGGGCAGAACAGTGCCCTCCCACGTCTGGGAGCAATTGCGCGAGTTGCCGGAACTGCCCGAACGCTGGCCCGCCGCCGCGACGGATGCCTTCTTCAGCCTGTTGTCCTCGCCGCTCAACACTCCGCGCCTCATCCAGGAGATGGACGCTCACGGATTGTGGGAGCGGCTCGTCCCAGAGTGGGAGCACATCCGGGGGCTGTTGCCGCGCGAGCGCACGCACGCTCACACCGTGGACTACCACTCCATCCTTACCGCCGCGCGCTGTGCGGAAGCGCGCACCTCCGTGGCCCGGCCGGACCTGCTGCTCCTGGTGGGGCTCTATCACGACATCGGCAAAGGCTATGGGCGCCCGCACGAGATGGTGGGGGCGGAGATGGTGGCGCGAGCCGCAGCCAAGCTTGGTCTCGACCTGGCGGATCGCTCCCGCGTACAAACCGTGGTCGCTGAGCACACCACGCTGGCGCGCATCGTCTCCCGCACGGACCCTTCATCCGATGAAGCCCGTGACGAGCTCCTCGAAGCCGTGCGCTATGACTACCTCACCTTGGCTCTCCTCGTCGTGCTCGCCCGCGCCGATGCCGAATCCACCGGGCCCGGTGTGTGGAACCGCAGGCTAAATCAGGGCATTGAAGCGGTCAGCGGGCGTGCTTTTGCGCAGTTGGAGGCACTGCGCCCAGTTCGTCCTCTGGTTGCCGCCGACCGCGACATCGGTCTGCGCCACAACCCGGAGGATGACAGCTTTACCGTCCTGTGGCGTGGCAACTACCAAAGGGAGGCCGTGCGCCCCCTGGCCCTGATTGCCGCGTTGGGCTGGAACATTCTTTCCTCGCGCCTCGTGCGCACCGAGGAGGGCTATGCCGGCGAGTTCGACATCCGCGCTCTCCACGGTGCTATCGATCTCGCCACGGTGGAGGAGCGCCTCGTTCAGTCCTATAAATCCGGCACCTATACCGTGCTGCCCGATTTTGTGCCGGGGCCCGCGACCGCGATGTGGAGCAGTGGAGTCTTCGAGGTTCGGATCGATGACTACCCGGGTACCCTCGGCCACGTGCTGGCGCTGCTTCCCGAGTGCGAGTGGGTATCCACCGCCGCGCCGGGCGCCACGATGGTGCTCCACGCCGTGCCGCTTGGCGACGTCCCCCGCGCCGCCCTCGTCCGGAATGTGACCCAAGCACTGGTCAACGGCTAAGCTGGGGAAGTTATAAATTTATCCACGATAGTTGAGGGAGCACTGCACCGTGTTTGAGTCTTTGTCTGACCGCTTGCAATCAGCCCTGTCCGGTCTGCGCGGCAAGGGCAAGCTGACCGAGGCGGACATCAACGCCACAGCGCGCGAAATCCGCCTTGCGTTGTTGGAGGCGGACGTCTCTCTCAACGTCGTGCGCGGCTTTATCAAGCGCATCAAGGAGCGTGCGGCCGGTGCCGAGGTCTCCGAGGCCCTCAACCCGGCGCAGCAGGTAGTCAAAATCGTCAACGAGGAGCTCATCGAGATTCTCGGCGGCGAGACCCGCCGCCTCAACCTAGCCAAGAATCCGCCGACGGTCATCATGCTCGCCGGCCTCCAAGGTGCTGGTAAGACCACTTTGGCGGGCAAGCTTTCCAAGCACCTTGCCTCCAAGGGACATACCCCGATGCTGGTGGCCTGTGACCTCCAGCGCCCGGGCGCGGTGCAGCAGCTCCAAATCGTTGGCGAGCGCGCCGGGGTCGACGTCTACGCGCCGGATCCTGGCACCTCCCTGGACTCCCACGAGCATGAGATGGGTACCTCGCATGGGGATCCGGTGGACGTCGCCAAGCGCGGCATCGAAGAGGCTAAGCGTACGCAGCACGACATCGTCATCATCGATACCGCTGGTCGCCTCGGCATCGATGAGACCCTGATGACGCAGGCGCGCAACATCCGCGATGCCGTCAACCCGGACGAAGTGCTCTTCGTCATTGACTCCATGATCGGCCAAGACGCCGTGCAGACCGCTGAAGCTTTCCGCGATGGCGTGGACTTTACCGGTGTCGTCCTGACCAAGCTGGATGGTGATGCCCGCGGTGGTGCAGCCCTGTCCATCCGTGAGGTCACGGGTAAGCCCATCATGTTCGCCTCCACAGGTGAGAAGCTCGAGGACTTCGACGTCTTCCACCCGGAGCGCATGTCCTCGCGCATCTTGGGTATGGGTGACCTGCTGACACTTATCGAGCAGGCGGAGTCCAAGCTGGATCAGTCCAAGGCGGAGGAAGCCGCCAAGAAGATGGGCTCCGGCGAGATGACGCTCAACGACTTCTTGGACATGATGCTCATGGTGCGCAACCTGGGCCCGATGGGCAACCTGCTCAAGATGATGCCGGGCGGCAACAAGATGAACCAGATCGCCGACATGGTCGATGAGAAACAGCTCGACCGCATCCAGGCCATCATCCGCGGTATGACCCCGGAGGAGCGCGAGAACCCGAAGATTCTCAACGCTTCGCGCCGCAAGCGTATTGCCCTTGGTTCCGGTGTGAGCGTTTCTGACGTCAACCAGCTCATCGAGCGCTTCACCGAAGCCAAGAAGATGATGTCGCAGATGGCCGGTCGTTTTGGTATGCCGGGCATGGGCGGTGGGCGTTCCGCTACCAAGAAGAAGCCGAAGGGCCGCAAGGGCAAGAACGGCAAGCGCAAGCCGCCGAAGCGTCGTGGTGGCGGCGGTATGCCGGGTGGCATGCCGTCGATGCAGGAGCTGCAAAAGATGCAGGAGCAAATGGGCGGCGGCATGCCCGGACTAGGCGATATCAAGATGCCTAAGGGCATGGAAAATATCGACCTCAGCAACCTGGACTTTGGGCAGGGCAAGAAGAAATAACCGAAGAAGAACATAGCCTTCTTCGGTGAGACAAGGGCCGGCGCTGTGGCGCCGGCCCTTCTGCGTACTAGATGGCTTCTCCTGCGGGGTAGGCCGGATAGGGGATGGGCTCCGCGGGTGTGGCCGGAGGCGTCTCAGCGGACTGGGGGATCACGGGGCTATCGGCGGGAATCTGCGGGGGCTGCTGTTTGACCTGCTCGCCGTTGAGGATAGGCGCGATTGCTTCACGGATGAGCGGGATGGCGGAGTCGGCGAAGGCCTTGGTGAAGTGGTGCATATCGCGATAGACCATGATATTGCCGATGATGACCGGGCAATCGCCGTCGGCGTTGCAGAACCACTTCGAGGTGTCCACGGCGAGCATGTTGTCGTACTGCGAGAGGACTTCAGCGCCGGGATCATAGGGCGCGTAGACCTCCTCGAAACGCATGCCACACCCGAGGGAATCCTTGGTGGCCACGTAGCACTCATCAAACTGGCGGCCATTGCCGTGTTCATCGAAGCCCCACGGGTTGTCGCGGAAGCCTACGAAGGGTATATCGTGCTTGGCCAGCTCGTCCCAGAAGGCTATGTAGCCTGGTGGGACGGCGTCGGGGCCGTGGCCAAACGGCTGTCCTGGCCGCGTGGAATTGGACACGACCAACGCTGGGTCCGCGTCGATGATGCGCTTGACCACTTCCTTGCTCCATTCGGCGCAAGAGGGCTTCACACTCAGTTCATCGCCCAGCTCGATGGGGCATCCCACGCGGGTGAGCGGGACGAGCTTAAAGCCCATCTCGCGGCCCAAGTAATCCAGCGCCGAGGAGAACTGCTCCGCATGCGAACCACCCACCAAGTAGACCTCGACGTCGGAATCAACGTCACCAAAGATGCACGGCGTCACGCCGTCTTTCTGCGTCTCGATGAAGTAGTCCGTTGGTTCCTGCTCCGGAATGAAGCACCAATTATCAGCGACCGGTGGCTGGATGCCGCGCGCGAGAATCGGGTCAGGCTTGATCTCCACGTTCTCAGGCGGCGTGATGTTCTCGACGAAGGTCGTTGCTCCTGGGTAGAGCCTCGGATCTAGGATTTCGCGGTTGGCCTCCTGCAGGCTGCGCAGCCACAGCGGCTGAACGGCCACGAGCGCAATGGTGCAGGCGGCAACGACGACGCCACCGACCCCGCGGAGAGCGCCGGTGCGGGTGCGGAGGTCGGCAAGGCCGCGGTGGACGGGGAGGTCGTCGGCAAGCGGGCGTTTGCGATGCTGGCGCAGGGGCTTCTCGACGAAACGATGCGTCACATCCGCCAAGCCCAGCGACACCACGATGATGATGGCGCCGAGCCACCACGGAGGGGTTTCCAGGCCGAGGGCGGCGATGGAAATGATGAGCAGAGGCCAGTGCCACAGGTAGAGCGGATAGGCGATATCGCCGAGCCACCGTGACGGCCGGCTCGTCAGAACACGAGAGAAGGACCCGCCGGAACCGATAATGATGAGCACCGCGCCGCCGATCGGCAACAGGGACAGCGGCCCAGGGAATGCCAAGGTATCGGAGATAACCAGACCGGTGCAGGCGAGCGCGGCCAGACCGACGGCGGTGGCGAGGTTGGACAAGTGCTGCGGCATGCGCAGGTGCGAACCATAGATGACGAGCACCGCGCCCAAAGTCAGCTCCCACGCGCGCGACCACGTCGAGTAGTAGTTCTCGGGGGTGCCCAAGAGTCCATCGCGGGAGGCATACGCGAAAGAGGCGACGGTAACTACGAGGAGAATCGGTCCAGCGATGGAATTAATGGAAGAGAAGCGCTGTTCTCGCAGGCCCGTGTTCTTGGGGCGCAGGCGCATGAAAGCGGCCAGGCCGAGAGCGAAGAAGATGCCCAGCAGGTAGAACTGGCCCTGGACCGCCATGGACCACATGTGTTGCAGTGGTGATGTGCTTGCGGAGGCAGCGGCGTAGTCAGCGTTCTGCCGCGCTAATTCCCAGTTCTGGTAGTAGAAGACCGTCGCAGTGATCTGCTTGGTGAGCTCCGTGTTCATGAGCTTCGGAGCGAAAAGCCGGACGAGTAGATAGCTCACGCCGATGACGAGCACGAGGGAAGGAACAAGCCGGCGGAGCGTGCGCCAGATGGGCCACCACGGGTTCAGGGAGGCGTTGGGCCGCGCGGCATAGCGCAGCTGCGAGCCCAAGAAGAAGTACCCGGAAAGCAGGAGGAAGACATCGACGCCACCTGAGACACGACCAACGAAGACGTGGTACAGAACAACCAAGGCGATCGCGATGCCGCGGAGGCCGTCAAGGTCGTAACGGTAGCGGAATGTGGAGGGTGCTTGTTTATTCATAAAAGGAGGATTGTGTGGCGGCGAAATAACCGCATTACAGACTACCCCTTTCACGGGGTAAGGCCTAACTATGCAAGAGCTAAAGGGAATTTCCTATCTCGTGTGGGTTCCGCTAAAGTTGTTGAGGTTGTTCACGCACCGCGTGGAGGACACGTAAAACTTCATCTCTGCGTAACGCCGGTACCGCCTACGGACGGCCGGCACGTCACGCGCAGGATAAATCCAAGGGTTGAACCGGCGCGCCAGAAAGCGGCGCGTGTCTGAACTGCCCGGTGACTAGAAAAGGAGCCAATCATGGCCGTTAAGATCAAGCTGCAGCGTATGGGTAAGATCCGCAACGCTGAGTACCGCGTCATCGTC
The DNA here is from genome assembly GCF_001811545.1 of Corynebacterium sp. HMSC074A09. Classification (NCBI taxonomy): domain Bacteria; kingdom Bacillati; phylum Actinomycetota; class Actinomycetes; order Mycobacteriales; family Corynebacteriaceae; genus Corynebacterium; species Corynebacterium sp. HMSC074A09. Next base: position 138,258 of record NZ_KV805156.1, read on the forward strand.
GCTGATGCACGCACCCGCCGCTCCGGCAAGGCTATCGAGAACATCGGTATCTACCAGCCGAAGCAGGAGCCGTCCCTGATCCAGATCGATTCCGAGCGCGCTCAGTACTGGCTGGGTGTCGGCGCACAGCCGACCGAGCCGGTTCTCGCACTGCTCAAGGTGACCGGTGACTGGCAGAAGTTCAAGGGTCTGCCGGGCGCAGAGGGCACCTTGAAGGTTGCTGAGCCGAAGCCGTCCAAGCTGGACCTCTTCAACGCTGCTCTGGCTGAGGCCAACAACGGCCCGACCATCGAGGCCATCACCGAGAAGAAGCGCAAGGCCAAGGAAGAGGCTGAGGCTAAGGCTGCCGCCGAGAAGGCTGCTGAGGAAGCCGCTGCCGCTGAGGCTGCTAAGGCTGAGGAAGAGGCCGCTAAGGCTGAAGAGGCCGACTCCGCTGAGGCTGAGGAGTCCGCAGAGTAATTTCTGCACTCCAAACGTAATATCCCCGCTGACCAGTAGGTCGCGGGGATTATCTAGTTTTTCGGCCGTGGGAGGCGGACCTCCAGAGGGTTTTCGAAGTCCAAGCCGCGGACAGCGGAGGCAATAACTGACTGCGCCATAGCTTCCACCTTTTCCTCCGGTAGCGACCCCAAATGACCGCTGAGGCACAAGACCGTGAAGCCGTGCACCGTTGACCAGCCGGCCAGGCAATTTTGCATCATGTGCTGCCTCTTGGGTTGCTGGCCGATGGATCGCGCGTACTGCTCCATGTAGCCGTAGAAATTGAACATGGCTTGCACACGTGGATCTTCGCCGGGCCCCTCAGCCGCGGCTACGAGCCCGGCCGGAAAATCAAAGCTGCTCGCGGCCATCATGCACATAAAGAAGTGCGGCTCTTCCAAGGCGTGGTGGAAGTAGGTGAAACCGGCCGCCATCATCTTGTCAATGATGGTGCCCTCAGTCGTTTCGAAGGTATCGCTGAGCTTGTTGATGAGTTCGTAGGTGGCGACGGCCCCGACGGCGTCGAGAAGCGCGGCTTGGTCCTTGAAGTGACGGTAGGCGGCGGTGGGGGAGACGCCCACCGCGCGCGTTGCGGCGCGAATCGTCACAGCCTCCGGTCCGCCCTCCCGGCCGAGCTTAATGGCCTCTCGGAGGATCTCTTCATGCAAATTTCCGTGATGATACGGCTTCGAACTACTCACGATATAAGAATAGTACTAAAAGTCTAGACATTCGCGCCAGTGTTCGGTGTCAACATGGTGAGCAGCATGAGTGCAGGTTCCTCGTTACATGTCACCGCATGCGGCACGTACGCCGGAAGGTGCACTATGCGTCCGGGAGCGAGCACCTCATCTTGTTCCCCGCAACTAAAAATCACCGATCCCTGGAGCACCTGGACGGTGATGGGGTGCGCGGCCTTGTGATCAGGTAGGTCTTGTCCAGGCAGGAAGGAGAAGAGGATGAGGTTCGCGCCGTCGGCACTGAGGACCCTCTTAACGGCTGGTCTGGGGCGTGCGGGGTGTGGCTCGGGGGCCTCATCGCGTAGATCCAGCGTTGTGAGGGCGGCACTGTTGTGGGAGGCGTCGCCAAAGGTGGTTGCATCATTGATGGGAAGCTCAGTCATGCCGCCCCAGCGTAGCCCGTTAAGCTAGCAGGCATGGAACTACTCATTGGTCGCGTGGTGAAATCCCACGGCATTAAAGGCGAGGTCTCCGTCGAGGTGACCACCGATTCCCCTGAGACCCGATTCGCCGTCGGCGAGGTTCTCCACGGCACACAAGGCAAGAAGGAACACGAACTCACCATCGCGGCGGTGCGCGCCCACAAGGGGCGCCTGCTCATCACCTTTAAGGAAATCCCGGACCGCACGGCCGCGGACTCGCTGCGTGGCACCCAGTTCTTCGCCGAGCCTCTCGAAGACCCAGAGGATGACGGCTTCTATGACCACGAGTTGGAAGGCTTGCGCGTCCTCCTCGATGGCATAGAGGTGGGCGAGGTGACCGGCGTGACGCACGGCCCCACGCAGTCCCTCCTGGAAGTCACGCTCACCGATGGCAAAGAAGCGCTCGTCCCCTTTGTGGAGGAGATCGTGCCGGAGGTCGATCTGGAGGAAGGAACCTGCACGATTACTCCACCGGAAGGGCTGCTCGACCTATGAGAATCGACGTTGTCACCATCTTTCCGGAGTATCTCGACCCGCTGCGCCACGCATTGCTGGGCAAGGCCATCGAGCAGGGGAAGCTCGCGGTGGGCGTGCATGACCTGCGCCAGTGGGCCACCGACGTGCATAAATCCGTCGATGATTCCCCCTATGGCGGTGGTCCCGGCATGGTGATGAAGCCTGAGGTGTGGGGGCCCGCGCTTGACGACGTCTCCTCCGGCACCGCCTCCACCCAGGACCTCCAGAGCGCTCTGCCGCACCTAAGCAAGCCGCGCCACGACGATATCCATGGCGTTGAGGCGCGCGCCTATGGCGAGAGCGAGAATTCGGATAAGCCGTTGCTTATCGTGCCGACTCCTGTGGGAGAGCCTTTTACGCAAGCCGATGCGCAAGCGTGGTCTGCGGAGGAGCACATTGTCTTTGCGTGCGGGCGCTACGAGGGCATCGACCAGCGCGTCGTCGACGATGCGCAGCACCGTTACCGCGTACGCGAGGTCTCCATCGGCGACTACGTGCTCATCGGCGGCGAGGTAGCTGTGCTCGTCATCGCCGAGGCCGTCGTGCGCCTTATCCCCGGCGTGTTGGGGAACCGACGCTCGCACGAAGAAGATTCCTTCTCCGATGGCCTGCTGGAGGGGCCCAGCTACACCAAGCCGCGCGAGTGGCGCGGCCTCAAGGTTCCGGACGTGCTGACCTCCGGTGACCACGCCCGTGTGGACCGGTGGCGCCGCGAGCAGTCGCTGGCGCGAACATGGCAGCGCCGCCCAGAGCTGCTCGATGCAGCGGAGTTAAGTGAGGCCGATCGCGCCTACCTGGAAACCTTAAAGGAGGATTGAGATGGACGTCAGCGCTGACTTGTCAATACTTATGACTGAGGCTGAATGGAACAAGGTCCTCAAGGCCATGCCGCAGCGCCTGCGCGAAGGAGGCGTCGAACCGCTCGACATCAACGCAGAGATCATCTCCTTTACCTGCGAGCCCGACAATATCTTGGTCAATGAGTACATGGATAAACACGGCCAGCCGCCGGTGAGTGAGCACGTGTGGAGGGTCATCGTCAACGGCACCTCTGACCTGCCGCTGACCAAGGTCACCGCCGCCGTCGCGGAGTGCTTGCCGCCGCACACGCTCTGGTACGGAACCTCAGAGATTGGTCACACCGAGTTTGGCCTGGGCACTTCCTGCGCGTGGCAGGGCGGGGTATAGGGTGAGAAGGTCTTAAGTCCCCGACCCATAAAGAGGTTTTGTGAATATCGCAGCCACCATCGCTGGAGAGCTGGGCGTCAAAGAGCAGTTTGTTGAAGCCGCCCTCAAGCTCATGGCGGAGGGTAACACCGTTCCGTTCATCGCCCGATACCGCAAGGAAGCCACCGGTGGGCTGGATGACTCGCAGCTGCGTATCATCGAGGAACGCTCGACCTACCTTCGGGAACTGGAGGAGCGCAAGGAAACGGTGCTCGCCGCGATTGAGGAGCAGGGCAAGCTGACCGATGAGCTGCGCGCGCTCATCCAGGGCTGCGAGACCAAGGCGCGCTTAGAGGATCTGTACCTGCCGTATAAGAAGCGTCGCAAAACCAAGGCGGATATCGCGCGTGAGGCAGGCTTGGAGCCGCTGACCGATAAGCTTATCGAGAACCCTTCGGCGGACCCGGCCGAGCTGGCCGGGGAGTACCTCACCGAAGGTTTCGAGGAAACGAAGAAGGCCCTCGACGGTGCTCGAGCCATCTTGGTGGACCGTTTTGCGCTGGATGCGGACCTCGTCGGTGAGGTGCGCGAGCGTATGTACACCAGCGGTTCCATGAACGCCGGTGTGGTGGAAGGCAAGGAAGCCGAAGGCGCAAAGTTCAAAGATTACTTCGAGTTCTCCGAGCCTTTCGACAAGCTTCCCTCGCACCGCATCTTGGCGCTGCTGCGCGGTGAGAACGAGGGCGTGCTGCAGCTCAACCTCGATGCCGGCGATGACGCCATCTACGAGGGCATGATCGCAGATCGCTTCGACCTAGACGTTGACACCTCCCGCTGGCTTGCCGACGCCGTCCACTGGGGCTGGCGCACCAAACTCTCCATCTCCTCGGGCCTCGACGTGCGCATGCGCCTGAAAGAGAAGGCGGAGGAAGGCGCGCTCAAGGTTTTCGCGACCAACCTGCGCGATGTTCTGCTGGCGGCCCCGGCGGGCCAGCGCGCGACGCTGGGCTTGGACCCGGGCTACCGCAACGGCGTCAAGTGTGCGGTCGTCGACCCGACGGGCAAGGTCCTTGCCACCACCATCGTCTACCCGCACCAGCCGCAGCAGAAGTGGGCTGAGGCGGTGAGAGAGTTGGCGTCGTTAAGCGCGGCTCATTCGGTGGACCTCATGGCAATTGGTAATGGCACCGCGTCGCGGGAGACGGAGAAGCTTGCCGGTGAAGTCGCGGACCTCATCGCGCAGGCGGGTGGGAAGCGGCCGAGCCCGGTCGTGGTGTCGGAGGCGGGCGCGTCGGTGTATTCGGCTTCGCAGCTGGCGGCCGATGAGTTCCCCGACATGGATGTCTCACTGCGCGGCGCGGTGTCCATCGCGCGCCGCCTGCAGGACCCGCTGGCGGAGCTGGTGAAGATTGACCCGAAGGCCATTGGCGTGGGGCAGTACCAACATGACGTCAACCAGGTCGCACTCGCGCGCACGCTCGATGGCGTGGTGGAAGACGCGGTGAATGGCGTCGGCGTGGACCTGAACACGGCGTCGGCCCCGCTGCTGGAGCGCGTGGCTGGTGTGAACTCCACGATTGCGGCCAACATCGTGGCCTACCGCGATGAGAATGGCACGTTTGCCTCGCGCAAGGAGCTGAAGAAGGTGCCGCGCTTGGGGCCGAAGGCTTTCGAGCAGGCGGCGGGCTTCCTGCGCATCAATGGCGGTAAGGATCCGCTCGATGCCTCGGCCGTGCACCCGGAGGCCTACCCGGTGGTGGCGCGCATCGCGGAGAAGACTGGTCTGGGGGTCTCGGAGCTCATCGGCAATTCGCGGGTGTTGACGAAGCTGTCGCCGGCGGACTTCGCCGACGACACCTTCGGTGTGCCGACGGTGACGGATATCATCGCGGAGCTGGACAAGCCGGGCCGCGACCCGCGCCCGGAGTTTAAGACCGCGACGTTCAAGGAGGGCGTGGATAAGGTCTCGGACTTGAAACCGGGCATGATTCTGGAGGGCACCGTGACCAACGTTGCGGCCTTCGGTGCGTTCATCGACGTTGGCGTGCACCAAGACGGGCTTGTGCATGTGTCCGCGATGAGCCACAAGTTCGTCTCCGACCCGCACGATGTGGTCCGCTCGGGCCAGGTAGTGAAGGTGAAGGTCATGGAGGTAGACGTGGAGCGCCAGCGCATTGGTTTGTCGCTGCGGCTTGACGACGAACCCGGCCAGCCCGCGCCTAAGCGCCGCAACGACGGTGGGCGTTCCGAGGGGCGCGGCGGCCGCTCCGACCGGCGCAACTCCCGCCGCGACGGTGGGCGTGGCCGCGTGGACCGCGGCGGCGGTGGCTCAATGGCCGACGCTCTCAAGAAGGCCGGCTTCTAACCGTTCAAACGGTCGGAGCTTTGTGTGTTCTCGCCCCAGCGGCGGCTTTAGAGTCCGTCTCCTGAGAATCCGAGATCGTTCAGTGCAGACGGCGGGATGAGACTTAGCTGAGGGATCGCCGAAGGCGCGGAAAGCCTCGCGGTTTTGCGGGGCCTCCGCGTGGAGTAGGCACCATGCTGGGGATGAGCTGCTTTGGCGGCACGGTGCTGGGGTGCGAGCTATCCGGGCGGTGGGCTACCGTTTGGTGGATCCGGCGGTCGGGCGTGGGTTTTGTCGGCGGCGAGCCGTTTGACCGCTTCTTGGTAGGCGGGCTGCCCGGTAATCGGCGTTCCCCAGGGCGGGATGTAGTCAACGGGCCCTTTTAGACGAAAGACATAGCCTCTGCCGGTCGGGCTGGTGGGGTCATCGTCGTTGATGCCGTTGTGGTAGGCGCACAGCATGGTCAGGTTGGGCGGGTTGGTCTCCCCGCCTGCCTGCCAGGGAATGATGTGGTGGACTTGGCAGTAGTCCGCCGGTTTATTGCAGTCCTCGATAGCGCAGGTGGGGTGTTCGGCGCTGGCCATGATGCGCTGCTCGAGGCTGGCAAAGCGCGAAAGTCGGTGCAACCACACCGGCCCGATGGTGGGGTGGACCAATGTGGCGTAGCCAGTTTCGGCGAACTTGTAGGTGAGAAACTCTGCGCCACTCATGCGCCCGCCGTTGGTGAGCTCGAGTTCGATGTCGTCGCCGTCATGGCGGACGACTTTGTCGAGCTCGTCGAGCGTTATCACGACGTTGGTTCCCACCGCCGGCCGCGAGCCCACGCCTTCTTTGAAGAAAACCTGGTGGGTGGCGTCCAGGAGGTCGGCGGGGTTGATGGACTCGAGTGTGCTGCGAATGGTGGATATGTTCAGAGCGGTATCGGTAACCGTGAGCGAGTGCGGGCCATTCTTGCGGTAGGTCAGCCGCACCCCTGGTGAAGGCACGCGTTTGGGCCTGAGCTCCTTCAAGCGCTCCACCGCCACTGAAGCAACCCGTTCTGAAGGCGTGGATGCCAGCGCGACGCGCAAATTCCAGACATCGAGCTGTTTCTTCAACTTGGCGGTGTAGGACTCAATCAGGTTCAACGTGGCCAGGTCGTGGCCCTGGCGTTGGGCCGCCTGACGCGCTGCGCGCTGCTTTCCGGTGAAGCGGGTATCGCCGAAATAAATGGCATGAAGCGACGCCAGCTCCGCGGCATCACCGGCCGAGGCGCCGAGCGCACGTAAGCCTTCGGGTGTGCTGGTTGCTGCTTCCACCAACGCAATCCCCGAATTGCGAAGGCGGATGTAGGTTTCGATATCCCCCATGGGCACAGAGACTAAAACAGGCCTTAATGCCTCGCAACCGGAGGAGAAAACGCCCTGTTCATGTGCCTCATAACTTGGATCTCACGCGGGAATGGCCAGCACCCACACGGCCAAACGCAGCCCCGAGCTCGTAATCCACGCGAAAAAACTGGACGGGGCGCAATGGCACGAATGATAATAAGTTTATGTCGTCAACTCCTCCAGTGGTATGTTTGGTGAAACAAACGATCTAGCGGTCTCGCTCATGCTCGCTCTTTCGTCGAATATGCCTGGACAGAGGGTTAGAAGCGGACCTGAGCTATCACTATAAGGAGGCGGGAATGAGCCGTGAGGCTGAAGAAGACCGGAAGAATGGTTCTTCGCCTGGTCGGGCGAATGAGGGGAGTGCTGCGACCCGTGACAGCGAAGCCATGGGTTGGCACCGCGTCCTCGATTGGCGCCCCACGAGTACTGTGTCGCGCGTGCTCATCGTTTTTCTTCTCGTTGCACCGCTGATCGTCGCCGGCACCATGATGTGGGCGATGTGGGACCCGTCAAAGTACATGCGCAACATTGACCTGGCGGTGGTGAATGAGGATGCGGGCGTCGAGAAGCAGGGCAAATACACCAACTACGGTGATCAGGTCGTCGAAGGCCTGTTGGAGACGGGGTACCTGAACTTCGCCGAGGTCAGCAAAGACGATGGGGACGAGGGGTTGCTCAAGGGCAAGTACCTCATGGTGGTGACCATCCCGGAGAACTTTTCCGAGCAGGCCGTCACCATCATCAGCGATAAACCAGTCAAACCGGAGATTCATTTCGCCACCAATGATTATTACGGCACGAATGGCTCGGTGATTTCCTCCAGCCTCATCCCGCAGGTCCAGACCAGCGTGGAAAATGCGATTTCCAAGAAATACGCCGACCAGGTCATCGAAGGTCTCAACAAACTCAGCGACGGCCTAGGCACCGCGGCGGAGGGCGCCGGCCGTCTCGATGAGGGTGCGGGCAAATTGCAGGAAGGCGGCGGGCGCGCGGTCGAGGGAATCGCCAAGCTGGACGCCGGCGCGGGCGATCTCAACAACGGTACGGGCCAGCTGCTGGACGGCACGAACCGCCTGAATGACGGAGTAGGACGCCTCAGCGATGGCGCCGCGCAGCTCGATGATGGCGCCGCCCAGCTTGCCGACGGCTCCGACAAACTCCTTGCCGGCACCGGCCGCCTAGCGGATGGCGCGGGTCAGATCGACGGCGGTGTTAACCAGCTCACGGGCATGCTCATCCCGGTGCTCAAGCAGGCGCAGGCTGTGGCCCCGGCACTCCTGCAGCTTGTCGACGTCCTCCGCGGCCTCGGCATGCACCAACAAGCTGAGCAGCTTTATTCACTGGTCTCCAAGCTGGACCCGGCCGCCAGCGGCAACATGGTGGCGCAGTTGGAGAAGCTTTCTGCCGGCACCGGCCAGCTCTACTACAACCTGGCTGATCCCAATTCGGAGTACCTGGGCGGCATGATGGCTCTTAATGACGGTGCGCACCGCTTGTCCGATGGTTCCCAGCAGCTGCGTGCGGGTGTTGGCGAACTGAGCGACGGTGCCGCCCAGCTGAAGGACGGTGCTTCCCGCTTGCACGAGGGCACCGGCACGTTGAAGGATGGCACGAGCCAGCTCGCCGCCGGTGGCACGGAGTTGAAGGATGGCATGGACCAGCTCAAGGCGGGCTCGAACGAATTGGCCACCAAGCTTGCCGACGGCGCCGCCAAGGCCCCCTCCATTACCCAGCCGGATACGTCTGCGCAGAACATGGCCGTGCCCATCAACTTCACCTCCTCCAACCTTCACCCAGTGCAGACGGTGGTCGACCCGGTCGATCCGACCCAGAAGAACATCACTGGTGGCGTATCGATGCTCTTCGTGCTCGTCTTCGGATTCCTCGTCATGCTGCTGGTAGCAATGACGCTGCCTTATTACCTGGGGCGCCGGGGCGAGTCGGCCACGAGCCCGGTGCGCGGTATCCTCGCAGCCTTTGGAGTCGTGGCGGGATTGAATTTCCTCGTCCTAGCCTTCATGGCCTTCATGTCCTCCATGATGGGATGGTCACCGGCGAGCTGGCCGATGATGCTGCTAGTTATCGCCGCCATCGCCGCCGTGGGGGCGGCGACCTACCAGTTCTTCCTGGTCACCTTTGGACGCAAGATCGGCGCCATCTTCGCCGTAGGTGCGTTCGCTCTGGGCATCATGGTCTTCGGCGGTGTATGGCCGGTGGCGGCGATTCCGCGCCCGTTGAGCATGCTGCATCCTTTCCATCCGATGTCCTATGCGAAGAATGCCTTTACCCGCGCCACCGACGGCATCCACGACGGAACTTTCTGGGCCGGTATTGCAGTGTTGTTTATTGTGACTGCCCTCGCACTGGTGGCTTCCTGCGTGGTCTTCCGGGCTCGCCACCATGGCACCGCCCGAATTGTGGACGAGCACCTCTTCCGCGCTCCGGCGGTGGTCGACGCCTAGTAATCGCGAGACGCGAGCCCACCCGGAAGGTTACGCAGCTCGATGCCCATATCCGCTGCCAGATCGGCGTAGCGTAGGACGAAGCCAGCGCTGCGCCCACCGGAGGGGCAGGCAACGTAGACCAGTTCGGAAGAGCACGAAGCGAGCGCACGGCGCACGGCATCATCATCGGTGACGGTATGCCAGGGCAGTGACACCGTGGCATCAGGAAAGCCGGTGTTCTCGGAGATATCGAGGAGGGCGGCGTGGCCGTCGCGAAGCTCAGGCGGAAAGCTGCGCTCTCCGGGCAAGGTGCTGACCAGCGGGCGCGCAGGATCCGGGCCGACTGTGAGCGTGCGGAAACTACCGGGCAGCGCCTCATAGGACGTAACACGGCCACGCAGCTCCTCATGGTGCGGAAGCTTCCCCAACCAGCCCAGCGTCGCGGTGGCCATGAGCCCCGCGATGACGGACGTCGTAGCACCCAGGACCCCAGCCGTGGAGCACTCGAGCGCCTCGCCCTCCGGCGGGGCGGGGAAGAGATCACGCAAGCCCACCCCGCGCCCGTCAGCGCAGTCCTTACCGGAATGCCACAGCGCGGCCTGCCCGCCGTAGCGCAGCACGGTTCCCCAAGCCAGCGGGGTAGAGGTGAGCTCGCAGGCGTCTGCGACGAGGTACTTCGTGTCGAAGGTATCTGAGCCATCGAGGACGAGGTCGGCCTCGGCGCAGAGGTCAAGAACAGTAGAGGAAGTCAGCCGCGCGTTGAGCGCGGTGATTTGCAGCTCGGGGGCAAGCTCGCGGGCGCGCGCGGCGGCTACCTCGGCCTTGGGCTTGCCGACGTCCCCCGCACCAAACAGCACCTGCCTGTGCAGGTTGCTGATATCGACGGTATCGGAATCGATGAGCGTGATGCGCCCGATGCCTGCCGCCGCGAGCTGCTGGAGAGCCGGGCAGCCCAGCCCGCCGGCGCCCACGACGAGCAGGTGCGCCGCGTGGAGCCGCTCCTGCGCCGCGTCACCGAAGCCTGGTAGAAGGCGCTGGCGCGAGGTGCGGGCGAGTTCATCTTTGCTGAGCATGGATCCAGTCAACTGCGTCACGGGCCTAGAGAACTTGGTCGGCCCAGGAGGCTAGGCCCTCGAAGGTGGAGGATGCCTGGGCATGTTCGCGCTGCGGGATACGACCGGCGCTGCGCGCGAGTCGTCCCGCTTCGACGGCGTGGCGCATGGCGGTGGCCATGGCTTCCGGATCTTGGCAGCGGTTGACTGCGCTGGCGAGCAGCACGCCGGAGCAGCCGAGCTCCATGGCGAGGGTGGCATCGGAGGCGGTGCCGATGCCGGCGTCGACAAGCACGGGCACCGAGGCACGTGAGCAGATGAGCTCGAGGTTGTGCGGGTTGAGGATGCCCAGCCCGGTGCCGATGGGGGCGCCCAGCGGCATGACGGCCGCAGCGCCCGCATCCTCGAGGCGCTGGGCGGCCACGGGATCGTCGCTGGTGTAGGCCAGCACGGTGAAACCTTCGGCGCTGAGCAGTTCGGTGGCGTCGAGGGTCTCCACGACATCGGGCAGGAGCGTGTGCTCGTCGGCGATGACTTCTACCTTGACCCAGGATGTCCCCAGCGCCTCGCGGGCCATGCGGGCGGTGAGCACGGCCTCGCGCGCGGTGCGGCAGCCGGCGGTGTTGGGCAACGGAGCGATGCCCAGCCGGCGCAACAGGTCGAAGATGCTCTCACCGTCACGGGTACCAGCGTGGCGGCGCATGGCCACGGTGGTCAGCTCGGTTCCGGAGGCGACGAGCGCGCGCTCCAAGGCCTCATGGCTCGTGGCCCCACCGGTGCCCATGATGAGGTGGGAAGAAAAGGTGGTATCGGCGATGGTGAGCATGTAGTTTCTAGCCTCCCTGAACAGCGGTGAGGACTTCCACGGTCGCGCCTTCGGTGAGTGGGGTGGACTCCCACTGCGAGCGTGGAACGACCTGCTCGGACAGTGCCACGGCGGTGCCGTCGGCGTCGATGCCTTTTTCTTCCAGCAGTTGGGCGACGGTGTCTGCTGCCGTGTCATAGGGCTGACCGTTAAAGATCAGAATCATTGTTGCTCCTTGAGGTGTCGTAGGGGATCACATGCGGTGAGATCGATGCTGGGTTCGGTGCCTTCGATGAGCTCGCGGGTACAGCGCGCGGCCAGAGCCGTCAGCAGAATGCCGTGGCGGAAATAGCCGGTGGAGATGACGAGCTTGTCGCTGACGCGGCCGAGATACGGCAAGTCATCCGGAGTGCCAGGGCGGGCACCCGCGCTGGCCTCGAGGAATTCGCATTCTTCGATGGCGGGGAGAATGCGGATGGCGTCGCGAAGCAGCGCGTAGACACCGCCGGCCTGGGCCGTGGCAAGCGTGTCCTCGCGGGTTGTAGCGCCGACCGCGAGGGTGCCATCTCCGCGGGGGATGAGGTAGATGGGGCGGTCCTCCACGAAGCCGCGGACGACTCGGGTGAGCAGCGGCTGGAGCTCGTCCGGTACGCGCAGGCGCAGGATATCTCCGTACACCGGGCGCAGGTGCAGCGGGGAATCTGTGAGCCCAGCCGCGGCTGCCCACTCGATATCGCGTGCCCCCAGGCCTGCAGCGAGCACCACATCGTCGGCGTGGAATTGGCCTGCGGGAGTGCTCACGACGCCAGTGGCGGCGTCAATAGACTGCGCTGCCGTGCGGAAGAAGCGCACCCCAAGACCCTGGGCAGCGCTGATGAGGGCAGCCGCCCACTGGCGGGGAAAGACCTGCGTGTCGCCCGGGATACTCACTGCAGCGGCCAAACGTGGCGAGAGTAAAGGTTCGGCACGCCGGGCCTCGCGCACGGTGATGCGCTCGACCTCCATGCCGTGGAGGGACTGATAGTCAGCCAGCTCGGTGAGATGCTGAGCATCCGCGCGGTCGGCGGCGACGACGAGTGTTCCCTCGGCGCGGTAGCCAGTGGGGACCTCCGTGTGGGCGGCAACCAGATCGATAAGCTCTGGGTACCACGCGCCGGAGGCACGCATCAGCGGGAAGAGAGGATCCTGCTGGTAGACCACCTCCGCGGCGGGGGCGAGCATGCCTCCGGCGTAGTGCGAAGCCCCAGAGGCCGGTGCCGGGTCCAGCACCGTGACCTCATAGCCTTGGGCAGCCAACTCCACTGCTGTGGCCAGACCAATGACGCCAGCTCCGACAACGATGACTGAAGAATCAGAGCTAGTACTCATCGCGCACCTTCGTCGAAACCGGACAGCAGTTCACGGCAATAAGCTTCCGGGTCCTCGGCGTGCATGATGCCGCGCACGACGGCTAGGCCGGCCACGCCGGTTGCCGCCAGATCGGCTGCATCGTTGGCGGTGACATCCCCGATGGCCACGAGCGGTACGCGGGAGAGCTTCACCAAATCCGGGTAGGCATCAAGCCCTAATGGCGTGCGGCCGGATTCCTTCGTCGGTGTCGCGCGGAACGGGCCGCAGCCGATGTAGTCAATGACATCTGCGACGTCATTGGCGGACTCAACCAACTCGCGGGTGCCGGTGGTCAGACCGATAATCGCGTCCGGCCCCAACAACGCGCGGGCGGCGGCCACGGGCAGATCGTCCTGGCCAACATGCACGCCGTGCACCGGCTCGCCGGCGTGGCGTAGGGCGGCGGCGACGTCGACGCGGTCGTCGATAAGCACACGCGTTTCTGGGTTGGCCTGTGCCACCGCGCGGGCTACCTCTCGACCCAGATGGTAGAGGTCGCGGGCGGAAATCGGCTTGGAGCGTACCTGTACCACCCCGGCACCGCCCCGGGCCGCTGCGGCAGCGATGCGCACGATCTCCGCAGGCGTGCCCTTGCCCGTGACGAAGTAGCAGCGAAGATCAGGCATGCGTGGTTTCTTCCTCCTGATAGAGCTGGGATCCCTGAGCCTTAAACTCTTCCGACATCTGCTTCTCACCGGCACGGGCAGCGGCCACAACCTCGGGATCGATGGCGTCCTTCCCCGGGAAACTTGGCATGCCAAGGGAGTCGGAGAAGGTATCTCGGATGTCCTGGCTGATGCGCATAGAGCAGAACTTCGGGCCGCACATGGAGCAGAAGTGCGCGGTCTTCGCCGGCTCCGCGGGCAGGGTCTCATCGTGGTAGGCCTGCGCGGTGTCCGGATCGAGGGAAAGCGCGAACTGGTCGTGCCAGCGGAACTCAAAGCGAGCCTTGCTCATCGCGTCATCCCAGGCGCGCGCACCTGGGTGGCCCTTGGCCACGTCGGCCGCATGGGCCGCAAGCTTGTAGGTAATCACGCCGGTCTTCACATCATCGCGGTTGGGCAGCCCCAAGTGCTCCTTCGGGGTGACGTAGCACAGCATGGCCGTACCACCCATGGCGATGTGCGCCGCGCCAATGGCGGAGGTGATGTGGTCATAGCCCGGGGCGATATCCGTAACCAGCGGGCCCAGCGTGTAGAAGGGAGCGTCCGAAGCCCAGTCCTGCTCGAGCTCGTTATTTTCCTGAATCATGTTGAGCGGCACGTGCCCCGGGCCTTCCACCATGACCTGGACGTCGTACTCCCAGGCGCGCCGGGTGAGCTCACCGATGGTCTTGAGCTCGGCGAACTGGGCGGTGTCGTTGGCATCCGCTAGGGAGCCGGGGCGCAGGCCATCGCCGAGGGAGAAAGCGACGTCGTAGCGCGCAAAAATCTCACAGAGTTCGTCGAAGTTTTCATAGAGGAAGGACTCCTTATGGTGCGCCAGGCACCAGCCCGCCATGATGGAGCCGCCGCGGGACACAATGCCGGTAACACGGTTCGTGGTCAACGGCACATAGGGCAGCAGCACGCCGGCGTGCACGGTCATGTAATCCACGCCCTGCTCGCACTGTTCGATGACGGTATCGCGGAAAATCTCCCACGTCAGGTCCTCTGCGACGCCATTAACCTTCTCCAGCGCCTGGTAGATGGGCACGGTGCCGATGGGGACCGGTGAGTTGCGCAGGATCCACTCGCGCGTGGTGTGGATGTCATCACCGGTGGAGAGGTCCATCACGGTATCCGCGCCCCAGCGGGTGGCCCAGCGCAGCTTGGAGACTTCCTCAGCGATGGAGGAGGTCACCGCGGAGTTGCCGATGTTGGCGTTGATTTTGGTGAGGAACTTCCGTCCGATGATCATCGGCTCTGATTCCGGGTGGTTCACGTTATTGGGCAGGATGGCGCGGCCACGGGCGATTTCGGAACGCACGAACTCTGGGTCGCAGTGCTCGCGCAGGGCCACGAACTCCATCTCCTTGGTGATGATCCCCTGGCGTGCGTAGTGCATCTGGGTAACGCGCTTGCCTTCCTTCGCACGCAGCGGCTGGCGACGCTCCCCCTTCCACTCCAAGGAAGCAGCACCGCGGCGCTCGGCCGAGCGGCCATCGTCAGCAAGGTTGCGTGCGCGGCCCTCATACTCTTCAACGTCTCCGCGCTCCGCAATCCATTCGGCGCGCAGGGCCGGCAGACCTACTTCGGGCTCACACTCCGGGCCACGCGTGCGGTAGATGCGGAAGGGTTCGTTGGGCCCTGTGGGGGAATCATCCAGCTGGATTTCCGTCTCAGGCACCTCGAGGCCCTTCTCCCGGATGGGGGAGTAGGAGTGCTTGGGGTGGATCTCTCCGGAGTCGGAGGACTGGATGGGGTTATGGGTAGCCGTCATGGCTGCTCCTCTCTTCCTTCGCTGGTGCTAACCAGACAGGTTCGAACGGTGCAGGCGCGGTATCAGCGCCACTCTCAGCCCACTTCCCGTGGGCACCCGTGGGGTATCAGTGCGCCACCCACCTTAGAGCCCACAGCAATGAGATGTCAGGCGTTTGGCACAATTTGTTCTGCGGGGGTGGGGTGTGGAAAGATAGCGATGTTCTGTGTAATAGGCACGAACCGGTCAGCCACCGTGAGGTGGCGCTAGGGTCCTCTGTCTTAAACTGAAAAGGAAAACACCAATGGCAAACCTCATTGACAAGGTTGATGCAGCTTCGCTGCGCGACGATATCCCGTCCTTCCGCCCGGGCGATACCCTTGACGTCAACGTCAAGGTCATCGAGGGCAGCACCGAGCGTACCCAGCTCTTCAAGGGTGTCTGCATCCGCCGTCAGGGCGACGGCATCCGCGAGACCTTCACCGTGCGTAAGGTTTCCTTCGGCATCGGCGTTGAGCGTACCTTCCCGGTTCACTCCCCGAACATTGCCTCCATCGAGGTAGTTCGTCGCGGCCGTGTCCGCCGCGCCAAGCTGTACTACCTGCGCGACCTGCGTGGCAAGAAGGCCCGCATCAAGGAGCGCCGCTAATTTACAGCGCGTCACAGCCCTTCGCCTTATCCTCATCGCGAGGAAAGGTGAAGGGCTTTCTTTTTTGGCTTCATCCTTCTAGCGCGCGCCGCGCGGGGCCCACAAGGCCCGTGAGGATAAGACACATTGCTAGGATTTAGTCCGTGGAAAAAGAAAACGACTTTACTGAAGGTTCCCAGGGCGCTGGGGGAGAGGCGTCGGAAAGCGCGGCATCCCCAACTGAGGACAAGAAGCAGATGCCTTGGTTGCTGGAGACTGTCATCGTGGTGGTCTGTGTGCTCGCGGTCGTTGGAGTTTTCCAGAACTTCGTGGGCCGGCAGTATGTCATCCCGTCCGGCTCCATGGAGCCGACACTGCACGGCTGCGAAGGGTGTAACAACGACCGTATCTTCACCGAGAAGGTTTCCTATTACGGCGACAAGAGCCCGGAGCCTGGTGATGTCGTGGTCTTTAAGGGGACCCCGGACTGGGACAGCAATTGGGTGTCGCCACGCTCCGATAACCCGGTGATCCACCGTATCCAGGATGCCCTGAGCTACGTGTCGCTCACCCCGCCCGACGAGAACACCTTGGTAAAGCGCGTCATTGCCACCGGTGGCCAGACGGTGTCCTGCCAGGAGGGGGATCCGGCAGTCATGGTGGATGGCAAGCCTATTGAGCAGGATTATGTGCAGGATCCGCCAACCTATCGCGTTGATGAGACCACCGGTTCCTACGCCTGCGGCGGCGCGTATTTTGGCCCCGTGACCGTGCCTGAGGGCAATATCTGGGTAATGGGAGATAACCGCACGGCCTCCGCGGACTCGCGTTATCACATGCAGGATGAGTACCAAGGAACTATCCCGCTGGAAAACGTTCGCGGCAAGGTGATGTTCATCTTCTTCCCCTTCAACCGCATCGGTGGAGTCGATGACCCGGACATCCAGTCCTAGAGTTCGCGATGTCCTGTGGGCGCTGGCAGTTACCTTCGTGGTGCTGGCGCTGATTCAGGCCTTCGTGGGCAGGATGTACCTCATCCCGTCCTCCTCCATGGAACCCACACTGCATGGCTGCCCGGGATGTACGAATGACCGCATCGCCGTGCAGAAGGTGAGCTATTACTTCAACGACCCGCGTCCTGGGGAGGTCGTGGTCTTTTCCGGGCCAGACTCGTGGAACACGTCTTTTGAGGTGAAGCGTTCCCGCAACGTGCTCCTGCGCGGCATACAAAACCTTGGTGCCGCCGTGGGGCTCGTTCCCAACGGCGACAACATCTTGGTCAAGCGAGTCATCGCCACCGGCGGGCAGACCGTGTCATGCCAGGAGGGGGATCCAGCCGTGATGGTGGATGGCAAGCCCACCAACCAGGACTTCGTTCTGAATCCGCCGGAGATACCTGTTGATGAACGCGTGGGCTCGCAGGCCTGCGGTGGCGCCTACTTTGGTCCCGTCACGGTCCCGGAGGGTCACCTGTGGGTCATGGGAGACAATCGTACAAACTCGCTGGATTCGCGCGCTCACCTCGGAGACAAACTGCAGGGCACCGTACCCGTGGAGAACGTGCGCGGGAAGGTTTCCGCCGTGGTGATGCCGTTCAGCCGCGCCCAGACTATCGATGCTCAACCGGTGTAAACGCTATGCGCCGTCTCAAACAGAAGAGAACCTATGAGGTTGCGCTCTCCAAGGCGGGGCTGGGGCCTGTCGCGGGGGTGGATGAAGCCGGGCGTGGGGCCTGCTGCGGGCCGGTGACGATTGCCGCGTGCATTTTGCCCGATCGCATCATTCCCGGTTTGGAGCGGCTCGATGACTCGAAGAAGCTCACGCCGGCGGCCAGGGAGAAGCTGGAGCCGCTGATCAAACGTCGCGCGCTGGCGTGGTCGGTGGTGCACGTGGGAGCAAAGGACATCGATGCCTTTGGCATCCAGCACGCCAACCTGTCGGGGATGCGCCGCGCGGTGGCACAGCTTAAGGTCCGACCGGGCTATGTGCTGAGCGACGCCCTCTTTGTCCCCGGCCTGCCTACCCCGCAACTGCCGATCATCGGCGGCGATACTGCCGCACGCTGCATCGCTGCGGCAAGCGTTGTGGCCAAGGTGTCTCGTGATCGCTTGATGGATGAGCTCGCGCAGCGCTACCCGGGCTATGCCTTGGAATCGCATAAGGGGTATGGCACCGCCGCACACCAAGAGGCCATCGTGCAGTTGGGAGCGACGCCGGAGCACCGCATGAGTTATCGCAACGTTGCTGGGGCTCATGCGCAATTCCTCGCGCGCGCCTGAAGCCTGAGGCGGGGTGCGGGAACTAAGCTGGTGCTCAATCTGTGACACCGTGATCCCGGTTGATTGTGAGCGAAGGAGAAGCACACCGTGAGCGCTGAGGAACTCGATAACTACGAGGCTGAAGTCGAGCTGTCGCTGTACCGCGAATACCGCGATGTAGTCAGCCAATTCTCCTATGTGGTGGAAACCGAACGCAGGTTTTACCTGGCCAATGCGGTCGAGCTCATTCCGCATACGTCTGGACCGGACGTCTATTACGAGGTCCGCATGTCCGATGCATGGGTATGGGATATGTACCGCTCGGCGCGCTTTGTGCGCTACGTCCGTGTGATCACTTACAAGGACGTCAACATTGAAGAGCTGGACAAGCCGGACTTTGTCCTCCCAGAGTAAAGCTCATGTGCGGGGTGCGGGTGCCAATAAAGTGGTGAGCCCGGACTAGTTATCCACAGATTTGGTGTGGGGAGGCTCAAAGCTCTCGCCAGGGGGATGCCGAGTGAGGTGTTCTGGAAGTGCCGTAAGGGGGTGTGCGGCACAGGAATTGTCTTGTGTCGTGCTTGCGGCGTGTTGTCTACACGTTCAATTCCAAGGAGCACCATAATGACAAAAAATCTAGCGACTTCCGTGCATTCACCGAGCGTGGGGCAGACCATCCGCCCTGCGGATGCACTGGGGAAAGCGGGGGAGAAGTTCGCCGCTGACTTTTACCGAGCGCGCGGGGCTCAGGTGATAGCCGCGAACGTCCACTACCGCGTGGGCGAACTCGACCTCGTTGTGCGCGAGCCTGATGGAACCATCGTCTTCTGTGAAGTTAAAACCCGGGCAACCCGCAACTTTGGCGTGGCTGAAGCGGTAACACCGCGCAAGCTAAAGCGCCTTCGCAAGGCTGCCGCGCAGTGGCTGAGCGCAAGTCGGAGTACTACCCAGCCCTTAAGCAAGGTTCGCTTTGATGTACTCGGGCTCGTGTCCACAGGGGCTGAGAAGGGGGAAACCTTCGACGTGGAGTATTTCCAGGGAGTTGACCATGGCTCTCGGTAGGTGCGACACGATTGCGCTAGATGGCGTGCTGGCCAGGGTGGTCACCGTGGAAGCCAACGTGGGTCCCGGGCTTCCCGGTGTCTATGTGGTGGGACTGGGTGATGCCGCGATTTCGGAGTCGCGGGATCGCATCCGGACCGCGGTGAGCAACTCGCACCTACCGTGGCCGAAAACAAAGGTCGTGGTGTCCATGTCACCAGCATCGTTGCCCAAGGCCGGCGCACATTTCGATCTCCCCATGGCGCTGGCTATCTTAGCGGCAGGTCAGAGCGAGAAAAGTCGGCTCAGCGGGGCGCTCGTGCTCGGCGAGTTGGGACTGGACGGGCAGGTTCGCCCGGTCTCCGGCATCATCCCGGCGATTCTGGCGGCGCGCTCGCAAGGCTATGACACGCTGATCATTCCGGTTGGTAATGCGGCGGAAGCAGCATTGGTTCCCGGCATGCGAGTGCTGGTTGCCGAAACCCTCTGGGATGCTTTCGCTTGGGTATGCGGGAGTGATTGCCTGCCGGACGCACAGCTGATCACGCACGCTGCGGCGCCTGCGCGCGAACAGATTGCAGATTTCAGCGAGGTAGCCGGACAGCGGGAAGCCAAGTGGGCAGCAGAGGTTGCCGCGGCTGGCGGCCATCACGTGATGATGGTGGGGCCACCTGGTTCCGGCAAATCAATGATTGCTTCGCGTTTGCCGGGCATCCTTCCGCGCTTGACCACGGAAGAAGCGGTGGAGGCTACCGCGATCCACTCGGTGGCGGGAGCCGTTGGCACGGCGATTTCCCGGGCGCCTTTCATCGCGCCGCACGCTTCGGTCACGAGGGCCGCGCTGATCGGCGGTGGATCGGGGCGCCCGCGGCCAGGTGCGGTGAGTCTGGCGCACCATGGAGTGCTCTTTCTCGACGAGGTCAGCGAGGTTCCGGCGCAAGTACTGGATAGCTTGCGCGCACCGCTGGAAGAAGGACAGGTGCGCCTGACTCGGGCTAGCCGCGAGGTAATCTTTCCCGCCCGCTTTCAACTGGTGTTGGCTGCGAACCCGTGCCGCTGTGGCGCTGAGGAACCGTCACGCTGCGAATGCCGGGCAGCAGACAGGATGAACTACCTATCCAACCTTTCGGGCCCATTGCGCGACCGCCTCGACATCATTGTGTCTTTGTCGGGGCAATCCGCGGTACTGCACCCAGAAGGGGAGGAAACCTCCGCAGACATTGCTCAACGCGTGGCCGCCGCCAGGGAACGAATGAAGGCGCGCTGGGAGGCCGATGGGCTGGGAAGCGTAGTCAATGGCGCCGTGTCTGCTTCCTATTTGCGGCGTCATCGCCCAGCAGCGGAGTCGGCGATGATTATGCTTGCTGCCTACTTGGCTGAAGGGGAGCTCAGCCAGCGTGGGGTGGATCGTGTGCTGCGCTTGGCGTGGACGTTGGCAGACCTCGATGGAACCGCCCGTCCCGAGCTCGACCACGTCAGCCGCGCACTCGATCTCCGTGGCGCTGACACGATCGAAAGGCTGGCCGCATGAGCGAACTCAACGTGTCGACCAGCCGTCACACCTGGGCCTACCTCAACCGCGTGGTGGAAGGACCCTCACCAACCCTCCACGGTCTGCTGACCCAATACCCGGCTGAGGAGATAGCGCGAGGAATCTATAAGGGAGAGGACTGGATCGGGCCCCTGCAGCAGGCCACGGCATCGCGGCGGGACTGGCTACGACAAGACGAAGACCTCGCTGCCGCAGAGGCGGTCGGAGCCCGGCTCATCACACCCGATGACGCGGAGTGGCCCGGGGAGGAATTTGCCCGTGCCTTTGGGTTCTACCAGCAGGGGCTCGTCGATGCCCCGGCGACGTTTGATGACCAAGCAGTCCCGCCCCACAGCCTCTGGGTTCGCGGCGGGAACCTGCGCGAAGCGGTAGCCCAATCCGTTGCCCTGGTGGGCACGCGCGCCGTGAGCCGGTACGGCTGGGAGGCGGGCTCACTTCTGGCTGGTGGCCTCGCAGCGCACCAATGGACCGTGGTGTCCGGTGGGGCAGTGGGGGTTGATACAGCGGTGCACGAGGCAGCTCTCGACGCAGGTGGGCAGACCGTCGCGGTGGCGGCCTGCGGTATTGACATTTCCTACCCGGCGCGCAATGCACGTCTCTTTGACAGGATTGCCGGGAATGGGTGCATCGTGTCCGAGTTCGCGCCGGGCACACGGCCACAGCGCTTCCGCTTCTTGTCCCGCAACCGCCTCGTGGCGGCGATGACCAGCGGCACCGTGGTGGTGGAAGCCGGGTTTCGTTCTGGCGCGTTGAACACGCTGAACTGGGCGGAGGCTCTGGGCCGGGTTGCCATGGCGGTGCCGGGCCCAGTCACGACGTCTGGGTCCTTGGGGTGCCACCAACGCATCCAGGATGGGCGAGCGCAACTGGTGGCCTCAGTCGACGAAATACGTGGACTCGTGGGCAAAGTCGGGGAAGTGGACGCTGCGGGTCAGTATGAACTTGAGTTCCAGCCAACCCCGGTACAACGCTTGTCCCGCAACGAGCTCAAAGTGTATGACTCCACTCCGCCGGAAAGTGCGGAGGAGGGAGCGAGTGCGGAGGATATCGCGGCTGCTGCGGGAATGCGGGTGGCGCTGACCATCCACCTGCTCGTGGCGATGCAAAAGATGGGGGTGATAACGCGCTCGGGCGCGATGTGGCAGCGCACCTGAGTACACTCATGTGACATGAGTGGAGCATGTGGTAACAGTGAGCGGCGCGTGGGTGGCCAGCTGGAGGAAGCGATCGAGGACTTTGCGGATTACCAGCGCATCGTTCGCGGCCGCTCCGAGGCGACTGTCCGTGGCTACTGTTCAGACCTGCGCCTGCTGGCTGCCGACGTCCCGAGTTTCTCGTCATTTACTCTCAACGCCCTCCGTGCATGGCTGGCGGGTGCCGTCGATGAGGGAAAGTCTCGCTCCACGCTGGCGCGGCGTACCGCAGCGGTGCGCGCCTTTTCCACGTGGGCCGCGCGTGAGGGGCACCTCGAGACTGATGTCGCCCAGCGCCTGGCTACGCCCAAGGTGGGCAAGCATCTGCCCACTGTGATGTCGCCCGCCGCCGCCGGGGAACTGATGGGCAATGCGGTCTCCGCCGATGAGATCCATTTCCTGCGTGATAGCGCCATGCTCGAGTTTCTCTATGCCACCGGTGCGCGTGTAGCCGAATTGGTGAGCCTGGACATCGGGGATGTGGATCTTTCCCGCAGCACCGCGCGCGTGACCGGTAAAGGCAATAAGCAGCGCGTCGTTCCCTTCGGGGACGCGGCCCACGACGCGCTGCGCGCCTGGCTGAAGACGGGGCGCCCCGAGCTCGCCGGTGAAACGGAAGCGGTCTTCGTGGGCACGCGCGGACGCCGAATCGATGCGCGCCAGGTCCGCCGCGTCGTCGAACGCGCCGCACAAGTCACGGGCGCGCCGGGGCTCACCCCGCACGGCCTACGCCACTCCGCGGCTACGCATCTGCTCGAGGGCGGGGCCGATTTACGCATCGTGCAAGAGTTGCTCGGCCATTCTTCTCTGCAGACCACGCAGGTCTATACGCACGTTTCTGCCCAGCGCCTTAAGGACGTCTACGCTCGCTCCCACCCGCGGGCTTGAGTCGAATGACGGGCTCGCCGAGGAGATCCAGCGGGTTGATGTAGTCCTCGCGACCTTTAATTGCACCCCAATGGAGTCCCGGATAGCCATCCACGGACGGCGCGAGCGTGCCGATCACGTCTCCTTCCTGCACTCGGTCACCTTTCTTAACCCGCGCGAACACTGGTTGATAAGTGGTGCGTAGGCCGTTGCCATGAGCAATCGAAAGGGCTGGCTTACCCGCTATGGAGCCTGCGAAGTACACAACGCCGTCGCCAGCGGCACGCACCTTACCGCCGACAGGTAGATCCAGATCGACACCGCGGTGCCCGGCCATCCACCGCTTCTCAGGAGGTTCGAAGCCGCGCAAGACACGCGAAACAACCGGCTCCCCAGTGGTGGGGTCGACGAAGGCGGCGGCGAGGGGGACGTCGGCAAGCGCGGCCCAAACGCATAGCAGGGCAGATAAACAAAGTAGACGGTGACGCATGACCTCAAGCCTGCGCGTGAGCGCGGCTCGAGGGAAGAGCGTGCGGTCGACCTGTGGATAACTCGTTACAGAAGTAACCCATGGTGCGCTAGGGAAAAGTTCGTTAAGCCTGTCAACAATCCAGCGGAGGTGATTCGGTCGCGTCGTTTGGAATCACCGTGTGTGCAGTACTAAGCTAGCCCACAGCAGTCTGTGCTCGGCACCGAATGGTTACCACATGGACTGACTACGCGCGGCGAAGTAGTCGCTTCCTGGGTTAAGGAAGAGACAGTCTGTGGTTGACGCGGTCCCCACAATGATGGGGTGTTGACCAAGGCCTTCGTTGCTAGGGTGCGGAATAAAACACCGCACAATTTTTGCAAAACCGAAACAACGTATAGAAAGCGAGCGAATCATGGCAGTTGTAACCATGCGCGAGCTCCTCGACGCTGGTGTCCACTTCGGTCACCAGACCCGTCGCTGGAACCCGAAGATGAAGCGTTTCATCTTCACCGACCGTAACGGCATCTACATCATCGACCTGCAGCAGACGCTGACCTACATCGATGAGGCCTTCGAGTTCGTGAAGGAAACCGTCGCACACGGCGGCACCATCCTCTTCGTTGGTACCAAGAAGCAGGCTCAGGAAGCTGTTGCTGAAGAGGCTTCCCGCGTTGGTATGCCGTACGTGAACCACCGCTGGCTCGGCGGCATGCTCACCAACTTCCAGACCGTCTCCAAGCGCCTGAAGCGCATGAAGGAGCTGCAGGCTATGGATGCAGCTGAGGACGGCTACAAGGGCCGCACCAAGAAGGAAGTTCTGATGCTGACCCGCGAGCGCACCAAGCTGGAGCGCGTCCTGGGTGGTATCTCCGATATGACCAAGGCTCCGTCCGCACTGTGGATCGTTGACACCAACAAGGAGCACATCGCGGTCAAGGAAGCCCAGAAGCTTAACATCCCGGTTGTTGCCATCCTGGACACCAACTGCGACCCGGATGAGGTCGATTTCCCGATTCCGGGCAACGACGACGCTATCCGCGCCACCAAGCTGCTCTCCGGCATCATCGCCACCGCTGTGGATGAGGGCAAGAAGGCTCGCGAGGAGCGCCAGCTTGCACAGGCCAAGGAGGCTGCCGGCGACACCGCTGAGAAGGACGCCCGCGATGCCGCTGAGGCTGCCGCTGCGTCTGACCCGGCTTCCGCTGAGAAGTCCGAGGACGCCGAGAAGTCCGCAGAGTAATCTGCATACCTGAAGCCCCCGTACCGCGCGGCGCCTACTGTCCGCGGCGATGGGGGCTTTTTCTCACGTGTTTTCCGAAGCTTGCGAAGGCGCGTGACACACCACAGGGGTGAAACACCACGCAGAGGGTTTCCTCCGTTGGGGGAGTGGGAGAAAGCTAACACCCCCTCAACGCGACGTGGTGGTAGCGATTCAGCTACGCTGTTTCAACGAATACCGTTTAAATCCAAGGAGGATCGCTCCAACTATGGCGAACTACACTGCTGCAGACGTAAAGGCATTGCGTGAGGCCACCGGCGCCGGCATGCTCGATTGCAAGAAGGCTCTCGACGAGTCCCAGGGTGACTACGACAAGGCCGTCGAGTACCTGCGCATCAAGGGCGCAAAGAACGTGTCCAAGCGCGCTGAGCGTGAGGCAACTGAGGGCCTGATTGCTGTCTCCGGCAACACGATGGTGGAGATCAACTGCGAGACCGACTTCGTGGCCAAGAACGAGGCTTTCAAGTCCTTCGCTGCCAAGATCGCTGAGGCTGCTGGTGAGGCCAAGGTCAACTCCGGTGAGGAACTCAACAACCTGGAGATTGACGGCAAGAAGGTTTCCGAGGTCGTCGACGAAGAGTCCGCAAAGACCGGCGAGAAGCTGCAGGCCCGCCGTGCCGTCACCATTGAGGGTGACAACGTAGCTGTGTACCTGCACCAGCGTTCCGCTGACCTGCCGCCGGCAGTGGGTGTCCTGGTGTCCTACGAGGGCAACGCAGAAGGCGCTCACGCAGTCGCTCTCCAGATCGCAGCTATGAACGCTGAGTACCTCACCCGCGAGGACGTTCCGGCTGAGATCGTTGAGAAGGAGCGCGAGATCGCTGAGGCCACCACCCGTGAGGAGGGCAAGCCGGAGGCTGCCCTGCCGAAGATTGTGGAAGGCCGCCTGAACGGCTTCTACAAGTCTGTGGTCCTGCTGGAGCAGGCAGCACTGTCTGACTCCAAGAAGACCGTTAAGCAGGTCGCAGACGAGGCTGGCACCACCATTACCGGTTTCGTCCGTTACGAGGTCGGCGTCTAAGCGCTTCTGAAGCTTTCGCAGTCATGGCCGCATGTCGTGCGGCGGCTGCCTTCCGTTCCCTCCTCCACTCCTTTTCCCTACGCCGTGTGGCCAAAGGAAAGAAGTGGGGGAGGGAGTTCGCTGTTTTAGCCTGCCCCTGAGGGTGGGGCTCGCACGCAGCTGAGTATTAGCAAGCGGCTTCCTATGGTTAAGATGGAACAGAATTATTCAAGCGCTTAACTGAAGCGTCGCCATGCGTGAAGGAGACGATGAAGACCGTGACCAACCCTGAACCGAAGCGAACCGGATACAAGCGAGTCATGCTCAAGCTGGGCGGTGAGATGTTCGGCGGTGGCAAGGTCGGCATCGACCCTGATGTGGTAGAAAACGTCGCCCGCCAAATTGCCGAGGTGGCGCAGCAGGGGACCGAAATCGCCGTCGTTATCGGCGGCGGTAACTTCTTCCGCGGCGCCGAACTTTCCCAGCGCGGCATGGACCGCGCGCGCTCCGACTACATGGGCATGCTCGGCACCGTCATGAACTCCCTGGCGCTGCAGGACTTTCTCAAACAGCAGGGCATCGACTGCCGCGTGCAGACCTCCATCAACATGGCACAGATCGCTGAGCCCTACCTCCCGCTGCGTGCCGACCGCCACTTGGAAAAGGGCCGCGTCGTCATCTTCGGCGCCGGAATGGGCATGCCGTACTTCTCCACCGATACCACTGCGGCGCAGCGAGCCCTAGAGATCGGCGCGGAAGTCCTCTTCTTGGCCAAGGCAGTCGATGGCGTCTATTCGGCCGACCCCCGCACCAACCCGGATGCCGAACTGTATTCCGAAATCACCCCGCGTGAGGTTATTGAGAAGGGTCTGAAGGTGGCCGATGCCACCGCATTCAGCCTCTGTATGGACAACAATATGCCGATTTTGGTCTTCAACCTTCTCACGGAAGGCAATATCAAGCGCGCTGTCAACGGCGAGCAGATCGGCACGCTGGTCCAGTCCTAGTACAAATGGGCTGCGACCTGCTAAATTCTTTCCCAGAACTTTTGACTATTTCAAGGGAGTTGTAACCCTCATGATCGACGAGATCCAGCTCGAAGCTGAAGAGCACATGACCGCTTCGGTAGAGCACACCCGTGAGCAGCTGCTCACCATCCGCACCGGCCGCGCCAACCCGTCCATGTTTAACGGCTTGGTCGCTGAGTACTACGGGGTTCCGACCCCGATTACCCAGATGGCCACCATCTCGGTCCCTGAGCCGCGCATGCTGCTCATCAAGCCTTATGAGCAGTCCGTGATGAATGAGATTGAGAACGCAATTCGCAACTCGGATCTCGGTGTGAACCCGACCAATGATGGTCAGGTACTGCGAGTGACCATCCCGCAGCTGACCGAGGAGCGCCGCCGCGACATGGTCAAGATGGCCAAGAGCAAGGGCGAGGACGGCAAGATTGCTATCCGCAACATCCGCCGCCGTGCCATGGAGCAGCTGAAGAAGCTGCAGAAGGATGGCGACGCGGGTGAGGACGAAGTTATCGCCGCCGAGAAGGAGATGGAAAAGATTACGTCCGGCTACATCGAGCAGGTGGACCAGCTCGTAGCCAACAAGGAAGAAGAGCTCATGGAGGTCTAGCCTCCGCGCTCACAGAGTTTTGACTTGCCGCCGCGCCAGGCACCGACCAGCACGGCGGTCTTTTCTGTGTAGAACTTGACTTACCCCACGATTGAATGAGGAGCACGCGTGAGCACTGAGCACTCGAGCCGAATGCCCAAACCCAAAAACTCCGCGGGTCGAGACATGCCCGCGGCGATTGCCGTTGGCGTTGGTTTGGGCGCGCTCGTTGTCTTTGCGGTGTGGGCCGGGCCCCTTGTGTGGTACCTCGTCGTAGCCACAGCGCTGGGCCTAGCCATGTGGGAGGTTCTTACTCGGCTGCGGGAGCACTCCTACTACGTTCCGCGGACGTTGCTCATCGTCCTGGGCCAAGCCATGGTGTGGGTCTCGTGGTTCCTCAATGCCTCCGGCCTCGTCGCGGTTTATGTGGTTGCGGTCTTGGCGCTCATGTTCGGCCGCCTCTTTCACAACGGCAGACATCGCCCCCCGATCAACTATTTGCGCGATATGTCCGTGGGTATTTTCGTTCTCACCTGGATCCCACTTTTTGGCACCTTTGCCGCGATGCTTTCGCGGGTGGAGACGCCCTTCGCCTCGGGGGCGGCGTCGATTGTCGTGTTTATGCTCTGCGTCGTCGCCTCCGACACCGGTGGTTTCATCGCCGGCGTGATGTTTGGATCGCACCCCATGGCCCCCGCGGTGAGCCCCAAGAAGTCGTGGGAGGGCTTTGCCGGCTCGGTAGTTTTCGGCACCCTGACCGGTGCATTGAGTTTCGCGTTCCTGCTGCACCACACTCCATGGGTGGGCGCGCTCATGGGCCTCGGGCTCGTTTTCTGCGCCACCCTCGGTGACTTGGTGGAGTCTCAGTTTAAGCGGGAATTGGGCATCAAGGATATGTCTGCCTTGCTGCCCGGTCACGGCGGCATCATGGACCGCCTGGATGGCATGCTGCCATCCGCGATGGTCACGTGGGTGGCAATGAGCTTCCTGACCACCCTGGCGCCGTAGGTCTTAGCGGCGCGCTTGCTTGCGTACCTGGCGGCGCAACTCGAACATGCGCCAGCCGCCCACCAGGGCCATAATGAGCGCGCCGGCAATGGCGCAGATGAGGTAAGTGACACCGGCGGGGAACTGCACTGACCAGTTAAGGAAGTTCAGCGGTACTTGGTGCTGGTTCTGCAGGATGAAGATGATAAGGACGATGAGCAGCAGGAAGCCCACGATGAGGGCAATCCACGTGCTGGCGGCGAAGGAGCCCTTGACCTTTCCGTCATTTTTATTGTCATAGTCGGTTGCGCGCGGAGCCGGCTCCACCGCACCGCCACCGGAAGTGGTTTCCGCAGACAGGTCGGTCAGCGGCTCGTCGGCCGGAGCGGTGGTGCGGAATTCCTCAGGGGAGTTTTCTGGATTCGTCATGCATCTATTAAATAGGTTGAGATGTCACTTTCGCCACTCCAGCAGAGCCTAGATTGGATAATGTGGCTGAAAACGTGGAAAATGGGCTCTACCATGGCTGAACCACTGAAACTGAATTTCTCCGCTCCGCGCCGCGGGCTACCCCCGAAGCACTTCGCGGACCTGACCGAGGCCGAGCGCATTGAGGCGCTCGCGGAACTTGGCCTGCCTAAGTTCCGGGCAAAGCAGCTGGCCAAGCACTACTACGTCCACCACACCGCCGATGTTTCCGAGATGACGGATATCCCGGCTGCCTCCCGCGAGGCAGTCCAGGAGCGTTTGTTCCCCACGCTCATGCAACCCATTCGGCAGACTTCCACCGACGACGGCGAGACCACCAAGTCCCTGTGGCGTTTGCACGACGGCACGCTGCTGGAGTCCGTGCTCATGCGCTACCCAGGGCGCGCCACCCTGTGTATCTCCTCCCAGGCCGGGTGCGGCATGGCCTGTCCGTTCTGCGCCACCGGCCAGGGCGGGCTGGACCGCAACCTGTCCACCGCGGAAATTGTGGAGCAGTTTAGGCACGCTGCTCGCCTTTTGGAAGAGGAAGGCGGGCGCTTAAGCAACGTTGTCTTCATGGGCATGGGCGAGCCGCTGGCCAACTACAAGCGCGTGGTTCATGCGGTGCGCCAGATTACCGGACCTGATCTCAGCGGCTTCGGATTGTCCCA
This sequence comes from Corynebacterium sp. HMSC074A09, assembly GCF_001811545.1. NCBI lineage: Bacteria > Bacillati > Actinomycetota > Actinomycetes > Mycobacteriales > Corynebacteriaceae > Corynebacterium > Corynebacterium sp. HMSC074A09. Next base: position 167,417 of record NZ_KV805156.1, read on the forward strand.
GCGCAACGTCACTGTATCGACGGTGGGGCTGGCCCCGGCCATCCGCAAGCTCGCGGATGAGGATTTGTCCTGCACCCTCGCAGTGTCCCTGCACACCCCGGACGATGAGCTGCGCGATACTCTCGTGCCGGTCAACAACCGCTGGCCGGTCGAGGAGGTGCTCGATGCCGCCAAGTACTATGCCGATAAGTCTGGCCGCCGCGTCTCCATCGAGTATGCGCTGATCCGCGATAAGAACGATCAGGATTTCCGCGCCGACATGCTGGGCCGGAAGCTCCATGCGGCGCTGGGCTCCAAGGTTCACGTCAACGTCATTCCGCTTAACCCCACGCCGGGTTCCGAGTGGGACGCCGCTCCGAAGGCGCGTCAGGACGAGTTCGTCCGCCGCGTCATCGCGCAGGGCGTGCCGTGTACCGTGCGCGATACCAAGGGCGATGAAATCGCTGCGGCCTGTGGTCAGCTTGCCGCTGACGAGCGCGAGACGGCTTAAGCACCCTGCTTACAGTTTCCTAACAATAGTTTTTCGGAGAACGAAGCATTAATGGTTCTTGATACTGTTAATGCTTATGACTCATCCTTATCGTGCGGACTTAGCCGCCGATCCGCGCACCCAAGCTCTTGCGGTGCGCGACCTGCGCAAGTCCTTTGGTTCTCAGATCGCTGTCAATAGCCTCGACTTGGATGTTCCACGCGGATCCATCTACGGGATAGTGGGGCCCAATGGTGCGGGCAAGACCACGATGCTGACCATGGCCTGTGGTCTCCAGCGTCCCGATTCGGGCTCCAGCTTCATCGCTGGTCACAATGTGTGGGAGGAGCCCATTCCCGCCAAGCGGGCCATGGGTCTGCTCATGGATGGTGCGCCGGTCTTTGACCGCCTCACGGGCGCTGAGTATCTCCACTACCTCGGTGCTTTGCACAAGCTGGAACGCGCCGAGTCGCTGCGCCGTGCGCAGGAGCTTCTCGACGCCCTCTCCCTCTCCGATGCCGCCGACAAACGCATCGCGGATTATTCCGCCGGCATGACCAAAAAGATCCTCTTGGCCGGCGCCGTCCTGCACAACCCGGAGGTGCTCATCCTCGATGAGCCGCTGGAAGCCGTGGATCCGGTCTCCGGGCGCCTCATCCAGCAGATGCTGCGCGCCTATGCTGCGCGTGGCGGCACGGTTATTTTGTCTTCGCACGTCATGGAGCTTGTTGAGGGGCTTTGTGACCACGTTGCCATCATCAACGGCGGCCAAGTCATCACCGCAGGCCACGTTGAGGATGTCCGCCAGGGCCAAAGCCTGAGCGATCTGTTCATCGCGGCCGTTGGGGGACGGGATCTGGACGTCTCGAAGTTTGGGTGGCTGCGCTCCCCGTCGGCAGGTGAGCGCGAATGACGTCCACTCTGTTCAGGCTTCACCGCACCCTGTGGTGGCGCAGTGTCGCCTCCAACCCGTCGACGCTCATCATGGGGCTGATGATGCTTCTCTACGGGGCTATCGGTCTCGTTTCGCTCGCCTTCATGGTGTATTCCGATATCACCACCCCGGGTCACGGTTACCAAGCGCTGACCGTCGGGGTGGCAGGCGGCATGCTCATCTACGTTCTCCTCGCTCTTTTCATGCCGGCGGGGGAGAACCAGTTGAGCCCGACAACCCTGGGAGCTCTTCCTCTGACTCCCCGCGAGGTTCTTCCGGGCCTCTTCCTTTCCAGCTTGTTGACTACCCGCGCCATCATGTCGGTTGTCTTTTCCCTGGTATATGCGATCATCGGCAGCATCTTCCTTATACTGACGGGGCCTGGGTGGGCCGCAGTGCCCTTCGTCGTCGGCATGGTTCTCTCGTGTGCGACGACCATCATCTTCGGCGAATGCCTTGGCCAAGTGGCTTCCGCCATCGCGGATTCCCAGAAATCCCGCACCCAAATCGCGGCGATGGTGGTTATGGGCCTGCTCGTCTTTGGCATGCTGCAGGCGCAGAGCGTCCTGGAGTCTTTGCCGCCTCTTCACGCGGTGGGTGCCGTTAGCGCCTGGACCCCGTTTGGTGCAGGGGTGGGGTGGGCGCTCGCGCTTGCCGACGGCCACTTCCTCACCGCCCTAGCCCAACTGCTCATCGCGGTGGCCAGCCTTGGCCTGTTGGCATGGGGGTGGTCCCGTCAGATAACCGGCCTCATGCGCAATCCGGGAGCGGGTGGTGACGCAGCCAGCGAGGTGACGGGCAAGGGAGTATCCAAGTTGGAGTTGGGCGCGTGGTCTTATTCCAGTCCGGCGGCGATGGAATATACCCGCGCGTTGCGTTATCTCACCCGTGACAAGCGGCAAACAGGCATGCTGTACATGATGCCTCTGTTTGGCGTGGTGACGCTCTATCAGCTGTGGAAGGGCGATGATTTCACCGCCTATTTTATGCTGTGCTTCAGCGCAATCGTGCTCTCTTCGCTCTTGGCTAATGATTATGGCTTCGACGGGCCATCGAATTGGGTTCACATGGTGGCGCCGGTTGCCCCGCGCACCATCCTTCATGCGCGCCACCTCGCACACGTGACTATTCCTTTGATTGGGTTTGTTCTGCTTGCTGTAGTGGTTCTTGTCTTTAGTGATGACGTCACCTTGGGCATGGTGAGCACAGCTGTGGCCCTAGGAGTGTTTATCTCCACGGCGGCGGTGGGCTTGGGGTTGACGGTGCTCAATCCTTATCCTTTGTCCGCCCCTGGGCAGAACCGGTGGAATGATAAATCTGGCTATTCCGCTGGTGCTTTTCTCACTGCGTTCGTCGGCATGCTGTTGGTATGGGTGCCCGCGCTGCCCGGCATCGTGGTTTCTGCCCTCGTTTACGAGCGAGGAGGCTGGCTGCTTTACGTTGCGGTGATGGTTTCGCTACTGGTCCCGGCGCTGGTTTACGCCGTTGTCTGGCGCTTTGCCGGAAACAGAGCGCAGGAGCGAACCCCGGAAATCTACGCGGTGGTCAACCGTTACGTGACCTAGGGGGCGAAAAAGATAAAACAAAGCTCCCTTTTAGCAGGCCATTCGTGAACTGCAGAAAGGGAGCTTTGCGTAAAGCGAAGAAGCGTTAGTTAGCCACCGGCTTGGCAGCGTGGCGGCCTTCGGTCACACCACGAAGGTGGGCAACGCGAGAAGGCTCGATGTTGAGGGCACGTAGCTCATCATCGGTCAGGGAAGCGTAGACGTTGTGAACGGTCTTCTGCTCGTATGCCCAGTCCGGCTCCTCGTGGCCTACCGGCTTGTTGCGGGCGGTCAGGGTGCGCACCTGGGAGAGCTTCGGCTGCAGGGCGTAAATCACCAAACCGAGGGCGATAAGGACTGCCAGGGTGATGAGCCAGATCGTCTCCACGTGGCCCTTGTGGTTACCAAAGTTATAAGCAAGCAGGAACACGACGGACGTCCAACCGGCGATCTGTACGCCCGAGCGGCTGATGCGGGACCAACCGAAACCTGCGGACGGGACGTCATCGGTGGATACGCCGTCGAAAACCTGCGATGCCGGCTTGTGGGAAGACACTTGCTCTCCTTTGCGTGTACATGCAGCTCACCCTGGTTAGAACTTGTTGACTCGAGCGAGCGCACGAAAAATGCCAGTTATTCTGTGTAGTAGTTTAAATGATCCTGCCGACAACCGCGATTAAACACCCCCGCCTTTCGCTATCGGAGCGCCTATGACTCCGGCTAGGGTGAACAGGGTGAGTACCCAACGCATTCTGATTCTCGGCTCTACTGGTTCGATTGGCACCCAGGCTCTGGAAGTTATCGCGGATAATCCGGATAAATTCACAGTCGTGGGTATCGCTGCTGGTGGGTCCAACCCACAGCTCGTCATAGAGCAGGCCCGCGCTCTCAACCTTTCGTTTGACCACGTGGCCGTCGCTAAGCCCGAAGCAGCCCGCACCGTTTCCGAGGCTCTCGGCGGCGCTGTGCTGTCGGGCCCAGACTCCGCAGAACAACTTGTCAAGGCCATCGATGCGGATAAGGTTCTCAACGCGCTTGTTGGATCCATGGGTTTGGCATCCACCATCGCCACTTTGGAGAAGGGCGAGCTGTTGGCGTTGGCGAACAAAGAATCTCTCGTCGCCGGCGGCTCCATCGTCACCCGCTTGGCGGGGGAGGGGCAGATTATTCCGGTGGATTCCGAGCATTCCGCCATGGCGCAATGCTTGCGTGCGGGCAGCGGTGTGGAGCTTGAGCGCCTCGTTCTTACCGCCTCTGGCGGTCCTTTCCGCGGGTGGACCCGCGAGGAGATGTGGGATGTCACCCCGCAGCAAGCAGCGCAGCACCCGACGTGGTCGATGGGGCAGATGAACACCCTGAATTCGGCGACTTTGGTGAATAAGGGCCTTGAGCTCATCGAGGCGACCTTGCTGTTCGACATCCACCCGGACCTTATTGATGTCACCGTTCACCCCCAATCCATCGTGCACTCCATGGCCACCTTCACCGATGGCTGCACGATTGCGCAGTGTTCCCCGCCGTCGATGAAGTTGCCGATCTCGTTGGCGCTGGACTGGCCACACCGAGTACCCGGCGCTCAGCCGGCGTTGGACTTTTCCGCCGCTCATGACTGGCGCTTCGAGCCGCTCGATGACGAAGCCTTCCCAGCCGTTCGCCTTGCCCGCGAGGTGGCCGCTGCCGGCGGCACGCATGCCGCTGTATATAACGCTGCGAACGAGGAGGCAGCGGCTGCTTTCCTGGCGGGCCGCATCCACTTCCCGGAAATTGTTGACGTGGTTAGCCACGTCGTGGGTCAGGCCTCGGAGTTCGCTGGTGTACCCTCTAGCGTCGATGATGTCCTCGCCGTGGAAGGTGAGGCCCGCCGTCGCGCAAATGCGTTGGTGGATTCACTCGCTCGTTAGAAAGCCGTCTACTTTATGGCAAATGTCCTCGGCATAGTCCTCTTCGCCTTGGGGATCGGCATTACCGTTGCCCTGCACGAGGCCGGCCACATGTTCACCGCCCGTGCCTTCGGTATGCGTGTGCGGCGTTACTTCATTGGCTTTGGTCCGCGCGTCGCATCCTTTACGCGCGGCCACACCGAATACGGCCTCGCAGCTCTTCCAGTGGGTGGCTTTTGCGATATCGCGGGCATGACGGCGCAGGATGAGTTCCTCACAGAGGAGGAAGAGCCCTACGCCATGTACAAGAAGCCGGCGTGGCAGCGCGTCATCGTGCTGGCCGGCGGCATCACGGTGAACCTCTTGTTGGGTTTCATTATCCTGCTGCTCATCGCCATGACCACGGGCCTGCCCAACCCAGACGCGGATGTCCGTCCGCGCGTTGGTGAAGTGTCCTGTGCTGTGAACCAGAAGGCTGACGGCACCCTAGATTCCTGCCAAGGGCTGGGCCCAGCTGGTGAGGCGGGCGTGGAGTCCGGGGATATCGTCCTAGCACTCAATGGCGAGACCATGGACTCCTTCGCGCAGCTGCGCGATACGGTCATGAACTATCCCGGCGATACCGTCACCCTCACCGTTGAGCGCGATGGCGCTCCGCGTGACTTCGATATCACCCTGGCGACGGTGACCCGGCTCAACGCCGAGGGGCAACTGGTGGAGGTCGGTGCCATCGGCATGAGTAACCAGGTAATCGACATCAGGGAGACCTACTCCTTTGTCGACGCTATCCCGGCGACCGCCCGCTACTCGGGCTATGCACTCAACGCCACGGTCCAAGGACTCGCGCAATTCCCAGCGAAAATCCCTGGCGTGGTGGCTTCCATCTTTGGGCAGGAGCGCGATGTCAACGGGCCGATGTCCGTGGTGGGTGCTTCCCGCGTAGGCGGTGAACTGGTGGAGCGCAGCCTGTGGTCTTCCTTCTTTATGATGTTGGCCACCCTCAATTTCTTCCTCGCGCTGTTTAACCTCATCCCGTTGCCGCCTTTTGATGGTGGTCACATCGCCGTCATCATCTATGAGAAGATCCGCGATGCTTTGCGCCGCCTCATGGGCAAGGAGCCGAAGGGGCCGGCAGACTATACCAAGCTCATGCCGATTACTTATGTGCTGGCTTTCCTCCTCATGGCGGTGGGCGCGCTCATCATGATTGCGGATGTGGTCAACCCGATTCGGCTCTTTGGCTAGTGATCCCGCTGTCTTGTGCGGTGCTAGAGTGGGGGCGTTAAACCCCAATTAGCAAGGAGCGCACATGTCGACCCCTATTGGTCTTGGAATCCCCGACGGCCCACCTCCTACCTTGGCGCCGCGCCGCAAGACGCGCCAGCTCATGGTTGGCCAGGTGGGCGTGGGCTCTGATCACCCCATTTCAGTGCAGTCGATGACCACGACGAAGACGCACGACGTTAACGCCACCCTCCAGCAGATTGCCCAGCTGACCGCATCGGGCTGCGACATCGTTCGCGTTGCCTGCCCGAAGACGGTTGACGCGGAGGCTTTGCCCGCGATTGCCAAGAAGTCTCCGATCCCGGTGATCGCCGACATCCACTTCCAACCCAAGTACATCTTCGCTGCCATCGACGCCGGCTGCGCCGCTGTTCGCGTTAACCCGGGCAATATTAAGGAATTTGATGGTCGCGTGAAGGAAGTTGCCAAGGCGGCGGGCGATGCCGGTATTCCGATTCGCATCGGCGTCAACGCAGGTTCCTTGGACAAGCGCATCATGGAGAAATACGGCAAGGCAACCCCAGAGGCCCTCGTCGAGTCCGCACTGTGGGAAGCTGGCCTCTTTGAGGAGCACGGCTACGGAGACATCGCTATTTCCGTAAAGCACAATGACCCAGTCGTCATGGTAGAGGCCTACCGTCAGCTCGCCGCTCAGTGTGACTACCCGCTGCACCTTGGCGTCACCGAGGCCGGCCCCGCATTCCAGGGCACCATCAAGTCTTCGGTTGCTTTCGGCGCCCTGCTTGCCGAAGGCATCGGCGACACCATCCGCGTGTCCCTCTCGGCGGATCCGGTGGAAGAAATCAAGGTCGGCGACCAGATCCTGCAGTCCCTCAACTTGCGCCCGCGCAAGCTGGAGATTGTCTCCTGCCCGTCCTGTGGCCGCGCACAGGTGGACGTCTACAAGCTGGCCAACGAAGTCACCGAAGGCCTCGACGGCATGGAATTCCCGCTGCGCGTGGCCGTCATGGGCTGCGTGGTGAACGGCCCGGGCGAGGCCCGCGATGCAGATCTCGGTGTGGCCTCTGGCAACGGCAAGGGCCAGATCTTCGTCAAGGGTGAGGTCATCAAGACCGTGCCCGAATCCAAGATCGTGGAAACGCTCATCGAAGAAGCAATGCGCCTGGCAGAAGAACAGGGCCTGGAGGCCGTGGAAGGCGCCAAGGCTGAGGTTCGCGTTACCAAGTAGCACGCCTGCGGTGTGGGGTGGCCGCCGCGCCGCCCCAGGCTGCTACGCTGCCCAAGCATGAAGAGGTTCGTGGCGCTGCTGGGTGCGGTAGGTTTCGCGGCGTCGTCTGTGGTGGGATGTACCCCCAAGCCGGTGTCCGCACGCCCAATTGCAGAAGAGTTTCTCGAGAGCATGGAAACTCGCAACAACGAAGAGCTGGTGCAGCTGATCGACGATGGCTCGACCGCCACGAACACCCTTGACGCCACCTTCGCGGGCCTGCAAGCAGAGGGCCTCGACGTCGAACTGACCGGGGTAGATCAGGAAGAGGCTCAGGCCACCGCGCACTATTCAGTGACGTGGACTCTGCCGCGTAATCGTTCCCTCCGCTATGACACGTCTATGGCCTTGACTCGCAAGGACAAGGACTGGACTGTCCGCTGGCAGCCCAGCATCATTCACCCCGATCTCGGCGCGCACCAGCACCTCGAGCTGCGCTCAGTCGCGCCGAAGCGCGCGGGCGTGGTCTCCTCCGATGGCGTTGAGCTGATGTCACCGGGGCTGCAATACCGCCTTGTTGTCGACACCGACGCTGTTGATGACCCGCGCCCGCTGGCAGCTAAGGTTTCCGGCGCTTTGAGCCAAGCGCATCGGGAGGATGACTCCATTCCGGAGGTTGATTCTGGCGAACTTGCTACAAACCTCGAAGGGATCGATGGTTCCTATTCGGTCACCATGCTCAACGAGGCCCAGGCAGCGAGGCTGCGTCCCGTTCTGGAAAACCAGAAAGGGATTCGCTTCAATGAGGAACCGGCGCTCATCACTCGCGATACCGGCCTGGCACCCGACATCCTCTCCCGTGTACGATCCATGGTTTCTGAAGAAGTCGATGGCAAGAATGGTTGGTCCGTCTCTGTCGTGAACGAACACGGGGCTGCGCTATCCGACGTCGAGTATCACGAGCCCGAAGCGGCTCCGTCCATCAAGGTTTCGCTGGACTATGACGTTCAGCGTGCTGCGCAAGAAGCCATTAATCTGCACCCCGGGTACGAGGCCATGATTGTGGCCATGCGCCCCTCCACGGGCGAAATTCTGGCCGTGGCGCAAACCCCGGAAGCAGATAAGAAGGGCGACATCGCCCTCCAAGGCCAGTTCCCTCCCGGATCGGTCTTCAAGATTATTACGGCCTCGGCGGGCGTCGACAAGCAAGGCCTGTCCACAGATTCCATCGTGCCCTGCCCGGGCACCATGGATCTGTACGGGCGCACCGTGACCAACTACAACGGGTTCTCGCTCGGCTCGGTACCGCTGCGCCAAGCCTTTGCACAATCCTGCAACACCACGTTCGCGCAGATCTCGACCGACCTCCCCAAGGGTGAGCTTCGCGACGTGGGCAAGCAATACGGGCTGGGCATCGACTACGAGGTGCCGGGGCTCTCGACGATTACCGGTTCGATCCCAGAGGGAGAAACCCCGCTTGAACGCACGGAAGCGGGCTATGGCCAGGGCCTTGACCTTGTCTCTCCCTTCGGCATGGCGCTTGTTTCTTCGACGGTAGCGGCTGGCAAGACCCCGACGCCGACTCTCATCGAGACACGGGAGACCAAGGTTTCCGAGGAGGTCCCCGCGCCGAGTGAGGAGACGCTGAATCAGGTACGGGACATGATGCGTCAGGTGGTGGCGAGCGGTACTGCGGCGGGTATGCAAGCACAGGGAACCATTTATGGAAAGACCGGTGAGGCAGAAATCAACGACGGCTCGCACGCGTGGTTTACCGGCTTCCGCGATGATGACATTGCTTTTGCCACACTCGTGGTGTTGGGCGGTGGCTCGACGATTTCGGTCAACATCACTGATAACTTCCTACAGCGTTTGGACGCCTTCCGCGCGGAAGGCCACGGCGAGGTTGCTCCCGCACAAGAGCAATAGCGCGCGCTTATGAGCGCGCCAATGGTGCTCTTTGTCGGGTGCTGGGGAAGAGGGCTACCATGAGTAGTTATGACTAAGCGCGCGATGCTGAAACAAGAAAAAGATACTCCAATCCGCACGGTACCGAAGGATATTGAACGCCCAGAGTACGTGTGGAAGGATACGGTCCAGGAAGCGCAGGGCGAGCCGTTTGTGCAGACCCCGGAGGTCATTGAGGCTATGCGTGAGGCCTCACGCATCGCGGCCAACGCTCTGCAGGAAGCCGGGAAAGCTGTTGCTCCCGGCGTGACCACGGATGAGATTGACCGCGTTGCGCACGAGTACATGTGCGATCACGGTGCCTACCCGTCGACGCTGGGGTACTTGGGATTTCCCAAGTCCTGTTGCGTGTCCCTCAATGAGATTGTATGCCACGGCATCCCGGATACCACGGTGATTGAGGATGGCGACATCGTCAATATCGACGTCACAGCCTTCAAGAATGGTGTGCATGGCGATACCAACGCTACCTTCCTCGCGGGTAATGTCTCAGAGGAGCACAAGCTGTTGGTGGAGCGTACGAAGGAAGCGATGATGCGCGGCATCAAGGCCGCGAAGCCCGGCCGTGAGATTAACGTTATTGGTCGCGTTATTGAGTCCTACGCCAATCGTTTCGGCTACAACGTGGTTACCGATTTCACTGGCCACGGTGTGGGCCCCACCTTCCACAACGGCCTCGTCGTGCTGCACTATGACTCTATGACCTACCGCGACATCCTCGAGCCGGGAATGACGCTGACCATCGAGCCGATGATCAACCTGGGATCGCTGGACTATGAGATTTGGGACAACGGCTGGACCGTCCAGAACACCGATGGCAAGTTCACCGCCCAGTTCGAGCACACCATCGTTATCACCGATGATGGAAACGAGATTCTTACCCTGCCTGGTGAACTCGACTAGCCTAAGAGGCGGTAAGGCTCGGTCTTAAGACAGTACCTCTTAAGACGCATAGAGCTGCCCTTGTTGACGAAAGTGCTCCGGATTCTTCAAGGATCCGGAGCACTTTCGTCAGTTTGGAGGGGGTGCGTGCGCCCGTTGCGCCAGAGGTCGGAGATAGACAAAGCGCCCACCTCCGTATAAGGAGATGGGCGCTTTCTAAGGCGCTGAGCTAATCAGCGAGTCCGCGTACTAATTAGCGGCGGAAGATCGGGTCCAGCACGTGTGCCGGAATGATGTGGTTGTACACAGCGAAGTTGTACGCAGCGAACAGGGCACCTGCAATGGCGGAGCCGATAGCAGCGTAGGTGCCCTCACGCCAAGCCTTAGCCCAGGTCGGGTTGGTGGTGTCATCAGCGGTGTTCTCGCCGAAGAGGTCAGCGCCGGTGACCTTCTTGTCACCCTCGGTAGCGTCGCCCCACTTGGAGGACAGGGTAGCGTCGCTGTCGTCCTCCTTGACCTTCTCGTTTGCGGAGGACAGCTCGGAGGAGAGGGAGGTTTCCTCGGTGTTCTCAGCAGCGAAAGCAACGGAGGTGCCAGCGAAAGCAACGGAGGCGGCGGTTGCAGCAGCAACAGCGGCGGTGCGGAAGTTACGCATGAAGTTTAAGCCTTTCGGAAAGTGTGTGGGGCGTCTTAGAAGGACGGGCCGTGGACGAAGAAGTTGTAGACCACGCCGATGAGGCCGGCGATGGAAGCGACGGCGCTAGCAACGCCTACGCCGTAGAAGGTCTTGGCCCAGGTCGGCTGGTCGCCGATGGTGGTGCACTCGCCAGCTTCGCCCTCATCGCAGTGCTCAGACTTGGAGGAACCAAAGATGGCACGGCCGTCAGCCTCGGTGCCGATGTTGTCGTCCTCGTCGACGTTGAACCAGCCGCCAACCTTGGAGGACAGGGAGCCCTCAGGCTTGTCGTAAGGCTGACCGCCCTTTGCGTCTTCGACAGCTTCGGTGGTGTTGGAGCCGTCGAAGGTGGCTGCGGTGGCAACGGTGGAGCCGCCGAAGGCAACTGCGAGAGCGGTAGCGCCGGCGAGGGCTGCATTGCGGATACGCATATCAAAATTCCTTAATGTCGTACGTGCAAGGCCTCCTGGCGGAGGAGCCTCGATTCACAGGGATAGGGATGAGTTTGGTATCCCCAAAACACACTGAGCCGACAGAGACCATCGACTCGTTCCGGTGTCTGTATAAAACCTATCCAACGGTCAGCCAAAATGCACGCTAGTTGGAGCGTTCTTTTACGCAAGCGGCAGGGGTACCCCCAAATTGGGTTAAACCCTGAAAGCTGGCTGAGTGATGTTGCGGGCGTTAAGGCGGCCTTGTAATGCCAATAGATAAATAAGGGGAAGTTAGTTCAAGGGTAGTGTGAAATAAATCACTGAACGATCTGTAACGATCACTCTAGCCACTCTAGTCCCAAAACGGCATTTTCGACGACCTCCGGCAACGCCGGGTGGATCCAATACTGTGAACGGGCGAACGTGCGCATGTCGAGGCCGTAGCTCATTGCGGTGACTAACTGTTGTATGAGCGTGGAGGCTTGCGGGCCCATGAGGTGGGCGCCGAGCAGTTGTCCGGTGGCGCGGTCGGCCACGAGCTTGCAGATGCCCGTTGAGTCCTCCATGGCCCAGCCATAGGCGACATCGCCGAAGTTCTGTACCTTTACTGTCACGTCGTAGCCCTGCTCGCGGGCCTGGGCTTCGGTGAGACCCACGGTCGCAATTTGTGGGTGAGTGAAGACGGCGGCGGGAACGTGCTTGTGGGGCATGGGCTGAAGATCCTCTGGGTGCAACAGGTTGTGCTGCACTGCTCGCTGCTCCGCGTTGGCGACGTGCTTGAGCATGTAGGGCGAGGAGACGTCGCCCAGCGCCCACACGCCCTCACAAGTGGTGCGGCCGTACTCGTCGACCTTGATGCGCCCGTCTTCGTGTATCTCGATCCCACTGGCGGAGAGATCCATCTGGTCGCCGTTAGGCTGGCGGCCGGTGGCGACAAGGATTGCCTCTGCTTCTAGGACGTCACCGTTATCCAAGGTGAGGCGCACACCGTTTGCGGTTTCTTCCACCTCCGTCGCGCTACCAATGCGGACATCGAGACGCTCTCGCAGGATGTCGTTGAAGCGTGAGCGCAGGTCTTCATCGAGGAAGCGGAGAAATGTCTCCGAGCGGTTGACCACGGTCACCTTGGTGCCCAGGCCGTCAAAGACATGGGCGAACTCCATGGCGATGTAGCCGCCGCCGACAACGATGAGGCTGCGGGGCTGCTTATCCAAACGCATGATGTCTTCGTTGGTATGGATCGGGGCAGTTGCGCTGGCATAGGGTTCAGGTAGTACCGGGCGCGAACCGGTAGCGATGACGATGTTGTCGCCAGTGATAATGTCCTCGCCCACCTGCAGGGTCTTTGGCCCGATGAACCGCGCGTGTTGGTCAAAGACCGTAATATTTGGGGTCTCCTCGCCGCGGCGGTACTCTTCGCCGCCTTGGGCGATCAGATCAATGCGGTTGTCGAAGACGCGCTTGACAATGCCCTCCCAGTCCACAGCGTCCACGTGGGCGCTGACGCCAAGGCGCGTGGCTTCACGCGCAGCAAGCGCAACGTCGGCCGCATAGACGTACATTTTTGTAGGGATGCAGCCCACGTTGAGGCAGGTACCTCCGAAGGTTCCCTTTTCAATGATGGCGATAGATTTATCGTCAAACTCGGGGGAGGGGATGGAGTTTCCCGACCCGGTGCCAATGATGACGAGATCAAAGTGCTGTGCAGAAGTCATGGCGACCATTCTAAAGGTTCTACAGCCGCGGCTTCTGGAGGTCGAAGAGCGCGCAGCGCGCACACTTATTGAGCACGCTGTTCTGCGTTTATCGGTGCAACGACGCGAAGCCACTCGGCCGCGGAATTCAGCGCGTCCTCCAACGGTTCGGGCCGAGAGAGGAAAAGGTCGTGGCGGCCATCTTTGACGACGTGGAGGGTGTAGCGCGAGCTCAGCTCCTTAGCCCAGCGCTGGCTTTGCCGGACATCGACGACGACATCGGCCGTGTTGGAGGACTCGTTATAGGGCTGATCAAGTTGCGAGCGCGCCGAGGTCATCGTCAGCAGTGGAACTCCAATGGTGATACGCCCGGAATGGATGGCGTCGAAGCCGTGGAAAACAGCAGCGACCCAGCCCAAGTATTTCGCGTGCCCGCCCAGCGGTTTCAAGCGGCGATCAAAATCCCACTCGCCCTGTTCGTGGGAATGGATGGATTCTCCGTAGGTGGTGAGATCCCCGGCGGGTAGCTCGACGCGTGGAGCGATAGCAGCGCCGGCATAAACTATGCGCTTGACCACCTCATAAGCGCCGTCCGACATTCCCATCATGGCCAGCCAAGGGCTGTTGAAAACGACACCGGCGATACGGCTGAAACGCGCGGGGTCGTGGCGGCGAAGACGATCAAGCCACAGAGCGATGATGGTGCCGGCTGTGGAGTGTCCCATGATGACGACACGTGGGTTGGGGAGGGCGTCGAGGGCCGCGTTGAGGTCGGCATCGTAATACTGCACATCACTGATGTAGTGCCAGGTTTGTCCCTCCCGGCGGGAGCGACCACATTTGCGCAAATCGACTGCATAGAAGGCGTAGCCGAGCTCATAGAAGTAGCGGGCAACGTGCTCGTGGAAGAAGTAGTCTGTCATGCCGTGGACCCACACTAGAGCGGGGCGATCGTCGTGGGCGTTGGCGGCGGGGCTGTAGCGCACGAGAGTCGCGCAGACATCGCCTTCGCCATCGGGATCGGTGCCGAGCTCGAGCGTGGCAGCCTGAAAGTCTGGGCCGAGAAGATCTTCTGACCATTCGAGTTTGTCAAATGTCATGGAGTTCATGATAGGTCGTGCGGTCAGATCCGTCCGGATGGGCGGGGAGCTGAGCTGATATGCCCTGCACCTCAAAAGGGGTGGTGGTTTGGGATTCGGGCATTTATGTTTCGAGGAATGCCTATTTCGCAGGAAGGGGCGTAAGGTGGAATTAATGCTTGACGGATCTTCCTGAGTGGAGGTCTGTATGCCGGCTTGGCCTTAGCATCGTCGAGCGCTTTCTCACCGCGCCCTGCGCACCCACATGCGCAGGGCATTTGACCACATCGAATACATCGACTCTAAGAGGTAATAAGTACAGTGTCCTCCGATAAGAAGACAGCACAAGTAGTAGACGAGGTTGAGGTCGCACTCATTGGTGCAGGTATCATGAGCGCCACCCTCGGCGCCATGCTGCGTGAACTCGAGCCCAGCTGGACTCAGATGGTGTTCGAGCGCTTGGACGGTCCTGCTCTTGAGTCCTCCTCCCCGTGGAATAACGCCGGTACGGGCCACTCTGCACTGTGCGAGTTGAACTACACCCCGGAGAAGAACGGCCGCATTGACGTTTCCAAGGCCCTGAACATCAACGAGAAGTTCCAGGTTTCTCGCCAGTTCTGGTCCCACCAGCTCAACAACGGCATCCTCACTGACCCGAAGGCCTTCATCAACCCGGTTCCGCACGTGTCCTTCGCGCAGGGTTCCATTCAGGTGGATTACCTGAAGCGCCGTTTCGACGCGCTGAAGGACAATCACATGTTCCCCAACATGCAGTTCAGTGATGATGACGCCACCTTCCAGGAGAAGCTGCCCCTGATGTCTGAGGGCCGCGATTTCGGCTCCCAGAAGGTGGCCATTTCGTGGACCGATGCCGGTACTGACGTTAACTTTGGCGCCCTGGCTAAGCAGTTCTTCACCGCAGCTAAGGCTGCAGGCACCGAGATCCGCTACGGCCACGAGGTCGTCGATATTAAGCGTGACGGTTCCAAGTGGCGTGTGGTAGCAAAGAACCTGCACACCGGTGATTACGAAGCTGTCCACGCCAAGTTTGTCTTCGTCGGCGCGGGCGGTTACGCGCTCGATCTGCTGCGCAAGGCAGGTGTCCGTGAGGTCTCTGGTTTCGCGGGCTTCCCGGTCTCTGGCCTGTGGCTGCGCTCCAAGAACCCGGAGCTGGTCAAGCAGCACCACGCCAAGGTCTATGGCAAGGCTGCCGTCGGTGCTCCGCCGATGTCCGTGCCGCATCTGGACACCCGTGTCATCGACGGTGAAGAAGGCCTGCTGTTTGGCCCCTATGGTGGCTGGTCCCCGAAGTTCCTGAAGAAGGGCTCTTACCTGGACCTGTTCAAGTCCATCCGTCCGGACAACATCACCTCCTACCTGGGCGTGGCAGCACAGGAGTTCGGCCTGACCAAGTACCTGGTTACTGAGGTCCTCAAGGACTTCGACAAGCGCGTCGAAACCCTCAAGGAATACGTCCCGAGCGCCGATCCGGCCGATTGGGAGACCGTCATCGCTGGCCAGCGCGTCCAGGTCATTAAGCCGGCGGGTGCACCGCAGTTCGGCTCCTTGGAGTTCGGTACCACCCTCATCAACAACCCCGAGGGCAGCATCGCCGGCCTGCTCGGCGCTTCCCCGGGTGCCTCCATCACCCCGGCCATCATGGTCGAGCTGCTGGAGCGCTGCTTCGGTGAGCACATGATTCAGTGGGGCGACAAGATTCAGGAAATGATTCCGTCCTACGGCACCAAGCTCTCCAAGGACAAGAAGCTCTACGAGGAGATGTGGGAGTACACGCAGAAGACCCTGCAGCTTGAGTCCAAGTAGTCCCGCTTTTCGCTTCGCAGGTAACTCTCAGTAACTGGCAGGAAGCGTCCAGTGCATCGGAACGCTTCGCCAAGGAGGATGCTCCATACTTATGTTGTGCGTTTGAGAGAGCGCATGCGAGAGATAGAGAGAACCCCAGCCGCGCGGGGCGGTCGGCCTGAGAAACCGACTGGGAGCGTGGCAGTGAAAGATAGAGACACACCACCGCCCCGAGACTCCGTTTCCTTTCCTACGGAGAACTCGGGGCGGTGGTGTGTTCCCTTCTGTTTTGCACTCTTAGGTGCCGCAGTAGGTGAGATACCCCTCCGTGCCACCGGGCTGTTCATAGTCCGGTGCGGGGTCGAAGGGGTGGGTCGTGGCCTGGAGAAGGCGGGAGAACTCATCAAGATCGCCCAGCGCGGCTTCGACCAGACGCGGGCGGGGAATCACACGCGGCACGCTTCGCTCGAGTCGCGCAACGTCGGGGCCACTCGCGCAGTAGGCGTCAACGAACTGCGTGCCCGCGAACGCCTCATAAGCGGCTGCCGGTGTACCTGCCGCGGCGCTGACGAGAGCTCGGTGGGCCTGAGTGAGGTCTGGGCTCGCCTCAGTGAGTGCGGTGCTGTAGTCCCGAAAAAGCTCTTCAGGCATCTGCAAGCGCTGCAGTGCTTCGGCTCGCCGTGCTTTCTCGAAGCGTTCCGCAAAGGAATTGATGGCTTCCTGGGCCCAAGCGAGGGCGGAGTCAGGGGAGTCGTCGAGAAGCGGCAGCAGGGATTCAGCGAGCCGCGCGAGGTTCCATCCCACCATGTCGGGCTGGCGGCCAAAGCGGTAGCGGCCCTGCGTATCGATGGAACTAAACCAGGTATCGGGATCATAGTTTTCCAGGAATGCGCAGGGGCCGTAGTCGATGGTCTCGCCCGATAGCGTGGTGTTATCCGTATTCATCACGCCGTGGATAAAGCCCAGCTGCATCCATCCGGCGACCGTAGCGGCTTGCGCATCCATGGCACGGATGAACAATTCCTGATAGTCGGCACCGGGGTAGTGGCGTTCAATGGTGTAGTCAGCGAGCTGTTCGAGCAATCCGGGCCGCTGAGACTGCGCGGCGAAGTGAAAGGAGCCGACGCGAATGTGGCTTGCGGCCACGCGCACCAGCACGCCCGCCTCCTCCACCACTTGGCGTTGAATGGGGCGGCCGGTGGCAAGGACCGCGAGGGGCCGAGTAGTGGGTACCCCCAGGGCATGCATCGACTCGGAGAAGAGATACTCGCGCAGCATCGAGCGCAGTGTGCCACGACCATCAGAGCCGAAGCGCGAGTACGGTGTGGGTCCCGTCCCCTTGGCGTGCAGATCCCACAGACCTGCCGGGTTATGGGGAGCGGTGGGGCCTGTGACCTCTCCCAGTAGGAGAGCGCGGCCATCACCCATGGATGGGTTGTACTGCCCGAACTGAAAGCCGGCGTAGGCCATGGCGTGGGGAGCGATGGGGCCGCGGCCGAGGAGAAACTCCACGCCTTCGTCGCTGCGCAGCCAGTCTGGGTCGAGCCCGAGCGCAGAAGCCAGCTGTTCATTGAGCACCACGATCCGCGCCGCGGGCTGTTCCTCCCCTCGGGCCTCGGAGACGAAGTGGGGCAGGCGGTGGGCGAACTCAGTGTGCAGCTCGAAGGGAAGGGAAGGTTTAGGCATCGCAGGACTCCAGAGTGCCGCGAACGCGCACGTGGACGTTGCCGCCCACCCAGATGTTCCCGCCGTCGTCATCGATGAAGACTCGACCAGCGCGTCCTACCTGGCGACCTTGGGCCGCGGTGTAGCGAGCAGGAACTGCATTCTTGGCGCGGAGGAATTGGGCAGCCCCGCCGTTGAAGGACCCGGTGACGGGATCCTCGAAGTGCCCGGTAATGGCTCGTACTTCATACGCGGGGGCATCACCACCGGTGAGGCCGACCACGCCGACCTTCACGCCAGGCGTGGGTGTGGGGTTGAGTTCGCGTACTGCCTCGGCGGAATCCAGCTGGATGAGGCGCCATCCGGGGCCGTTGTCTACCCAGCCGGAGTCAACGATGCGGTCGACGTCAACTCCGAGAACTGCAGCTGCATCGGCTCGTTCGGCATCGCTGAGAGCCCCCTCGCGCACCAAGGGTGGGGTAGCGAAGGCGAAGCGTCCGTCCTCCTGGCGCACGGTGACCAGGCCTACACCGCATTCCTGAATTAAGGTGCCGCTTTTTTCAAGCAGCTCTGCTGCCACCCGGGCGGTGCCCAGCGTGGGGTGGCCGGCGAAAGGAAACTCTTCGTAGGGGGTAAAGATCCTCACCCGGTAGTCCGCGCGTGGATCCGTAGGCGAGCACAGGAACGTCGTCTCAGAGAAATTGGTCCAGTGCGCGATGCGCTGCATCTCTTCGGTGCTCAAGTCATCGGCATCCGCGACCACGGCGAGGGGATTTCCGCTGAACGGACCAGTGGCGAAGACATCTACTTCAAAGAATCGGTGCTGCATGGACCCCAAGCCTAGTCGCACCGGTGGGTGCGGAGGTCTACGCTGGGCTGCATGAGCGAAGCACTCTTTAGCCGCGTCGAGCCCATCCAAACCATGGCTGATGGGACCGTCAAGCAGGTCAACCCCTTCTCCGGAACGGAGGTGTGGACGGTGCCTGGCCGCGGCAACCGCCCGCTCGCGCATCCAGCACAGGACCCACAACCGCTGGCGGCCGATGCTTTCACGCACACCTGCGCCTTTTGCTCAGGCCGCATGCTGGATACCCCACCGGAAAAGTCCCGTATTCTGGCTTCGGGGGAGATTCAGCGCGGCCTCCTTCCTCACGAGCTGGATGAGTCCGTACCAGCCTTTCGCCGCGTGCCCAACCTTTTTGAGATCGTGTCCTATGACTATTGGCACGAGAACTATGGCTTCACCATGGACCCCGACGTGGCCCGCCACAAGGAGCGCTACGAGTCCGACGAAGCTGGGCGCCTGCATGTGCTCAATGTGGTGCGCACCAAGCTCAAGGCGGCGGGGAAGGATGCCGCGCTGGACGACGAATCCCTGCTCGCCCTCGCCGATGGCTTCTTCGGAGGTGGCCACGACGTCATCATTTCTTCGCGCCACTTTGTGGAGGGTGCGGTCGATGATAGTCAGCTCGCGTCCTCCGGCACGCTGAGCCCCGATGAGCACTTCCTGCTGACAACATTCACTGCGGAATCGACGCGCGAGCTCTACCAGCGCAACCGCTATGCCTCTTATGTCGCCGTGTTCCAGAACTGGCTAGCACCGGCGGGCGCGTCCTTCGATCACCTGCACAAGCAGCTCGTCGCTATTGACGCCTTAGGTATGGCTGCCCACCAAGAAAACGCGATTCTGCGGGCGCACCCGAATATGTACAACGATTGGGCGGTTGGCTACGCGGCAAAGCGCAACCTCGTTATCGCCGAAAACGACTATGCGGTTCTCTTCGCCGGCTTTGGCCACCGCTATCCCACACTGGAGATCTTCTCCAAGTCGCCGCGCTGTGAGCCCTGGGAGCAGACCCCCGGTGAGGTTCGCGGGATGTCGGACCTTATCCACGCAGCGCATGCCGCTGTGGGTCCGGATGTGGCCTGCAATGAAGAGTGGCACCACCGCCCGCCCAGCGTGGATCTGCCGCAGCCGTGGCGTGTGATGATCAAGCTCAGGGTATCGACCCTGGCCGGTTTTGAGGGCGGCACGAAGGTGTACATCAACACCATCGATCCCTGGGGATTGCGCGATCGCATCGTGGATGCCATGTTCCGCCTGCGCGAGCGCGGCAAGATTGCCTCCGGTATCGCGATTGCCACTGAGTGCGAGCTCAAGCGCAACAGCTTGCGCTATAACCCATTGGTTTGAATGGCCCCGCTTCTCCGGAGGCAGATAAATTGATAAATAGATAAATCGGCGGGCGTTGATAAATTGATAAATGGATAAATCAGACCACGAGCACCAGCTCGCTGCCGCGCAGTTCGGTGATCATGCCCGCCTCCTGGGCTACGCGGGCGGCATCCTCGAGGGAGGAGACATTCTCGCCCTGCAGGGCCAGCACGCGGGCGAGCTCTCCCTTGTAGTGCTTGTTGAAGTGAGAGACCACCTTGCGGGAGCCATCCTCTTGCACTGTCTCCACGCGCACGGTGGCGACGTCCTTTAACTTTCCCAGCTGCTGGTAGGTGCCCGAGCGCATATCGATGAGGAACTCGCCAGCGTCGACAAGCGCGCGCAGCTCATCCGTGATGGCCGTACCCCACCGAGACTTCAGCGTCCGCCCGCCCAGTTTCGTGTTACCGGAGAGACGGTAGTGCGGGATGAGGTCATCGGCGCGCACCAGACCAAACAATGCATCGCCCACGGCGAGGTAGCTCCGCGCTTCCGGGGGAAGGGTGGGAGCGTCCAGGGCGTCGTAGAGCACGCCGGTGAAACGCTCCAGCGTGGGCATGGTGGGGGAGGAGGCCAACTCACGGTTGGACTCGGCTTCCCCACGCAACTTCTCAGAGAGCTTGAGTACCTCCAGCGCTTCATCAACGTCGAGGGACGACAACTCTGCAGCAATTTCTTGGCGGAGCGGGTTCAGCGCGGGAAAGGAAAGCTCGTCCCAGTTCAGGGCCGCGCCGCTGCCGCCGTGTGCTTTGGTCTCGGAAGGAGGGAGGATGATCAGCATGGCTACATGCTAGCGATGTAAACTGAGCAACCATGATTACACGTCTTTCTGAGCTTTTCCTCCGCACTCTTCGTGAGGATCCGGCTGATGCCGAAGTCCCCAGCCACAAGCTTCTCGTCCGCGCAGGTTATGTGCGCCGCGTTGCGCCGGGTGTGTACACCTGGCTGCCACTGGGGCTGCGCGCCATGCGCAAGATCGAAGACGTAATCCGTCAGGAGATGAACGCTATCGGCGGCCAAGAGATGCTGTTCCCGGCGCTGCTGCCGCGCGAGCCTTATGAGGAGTCGAACCGCTGGACGGAATACGGCGATAATCTGTTCCGTCTGAAGGACCGCAAGGGTGCGGACATGCTGCTGGGCCCGACCCACGAGGAGATGTTCACCACCGCGGTGAAGGATATGTACTCCTCCTACAAGGATTTCCCGGTCACGCTGTACCAGATCCAGACGAAGTACCGCGATGAGGAGCGCCCGCGCGCCGGCGTGCTGCGTGGCCGCGAGTTCACTATGAAGGACTCCTATTCCTTTGACATGACGGATGAGGGGCTCGATGAGTCCTATGCCCGCCACCGCAAGGCCTACCAGAACATCTTTGACCGCCTAGAGATCGATTACGCGATTTGCAAGGCCACCTCTGGTGCGATGGGCGGCTCGGCCTCCGAGGAGTTCTTGGCTGTGTCCGAGGTGGGCGAGGATACCTTTGTCCGCGCCACGGAGGGAGAGTACGCCGCCAACGTGGAGGCCGTGGTCACTCAGGCTCCGGAGGAAATCCCCTTCGACGGCCTGCCGGACGCGCAGGAGCATGAGACTCCGAAGTCCGAGACCATCGAAACGCTGGTGGAGTGGGCTAAGAGCGCCGGCATTACTGTCGCCGGCCGCGAGGTCACCGCAGCGGACACCCTCAAGTGCATGATGATCAAGGTGGCCGCCCCTGCGGCTACGGAGGAAGAGAAGGAATGGGAGCTCGCGGCTGTTCTTATTCCGGGTGACCGCGCGCTGGATGAAAAGCGCCTGGAGGCGTCTCTTGAACCGGCCGAGTTCGAGCTCGCCAGCGATGAGGACTTCAAGAAGACCGATTTCCTGGTCAAGGGCTACGTTGGGCCACGCGCCCTTAATGCCCACGACGTGAAGGTATATGCTGACCCGCGCGTGGTTTCTGGCACCTCCTGGATTACCGGTGCCGATGCCCCGCAGCGCCACGTCATCGGACTGGTGGCTGGCCGCGACTTCACCGTGGATGAGTTCATCGAGGCGGCCGAGGTTAAGGAAGGTGACCCAGCACCGAATGGTCAGGGCACTCTGACTCTGGAGCGCGGTATTGAGCTGGGCCACATCTTCCAGCTGGGCCGCAAGTACACCGAGGCTTTCGACGTTCAGATTCTGGATGAGAACGGCAAGCGCGCCGTGCCAACCATGGGTTCCTACGGCATCGGTGTTACGCGCATGCTCGCCGTGTTGGCGGAGCAGCGCCACGATGAGAAGGGCCTCAACTGGCCGGTGGCCGTGGCCCCGTACCAGGTGCACGTGGCCGTAGCGAACAAGGACGCCGCTGCCCTCGAGGCAGGGCAGAAGCTGGTGGAGGATCTGGACCGCGCGGGCGTGGAGGTGCTCTTCGACGATCGCCCGAAGGTTTCCCCGGGCGTGAAGTTCAAGGATGCTGAGCTTTTGGGTATGCCGTTCATTGCCATCTTGGGCCGCGCCTTTGCTGACGGCATCATTGAGCTGCGCATCCGCGGCGGCGAGACCCGTGAGGTCCCCGCCAACCAGATCGTGGAGACGCTCACCGAGCTCATCCGCGGTTAGCAGCTAGCAGAAGCTAGGCGGCGTGGAAGCGATGTGACTGCGCCGCAACCGCGATAAGCCAGCGCTGCCACGGGGCTGACGGTTCAGCTGAGATGGCCGCATCGGTCCACTTCAGCGTGTCGTTGCGTGCGGCCTCGTCGATGAATGCGCGCGCTGAGTCGGCGTCCGTCGGTAGGTTTCCTGCCGGTGAATCATAGGCCGGCGCGGCCTGCGGCACAGCGCCGAGCTTTTCTAATTGCCCTTGAAGCTGAAGGATTCTGTCCTCATGAGCGTGCAAAAGCTCATCAACGTGCGCCTCCTGGTCGGGGGACACATAGGAGCGCGCGAAATCGAGGGAATAGACCTGCTGGTACTCCCATTCCAAGAGAGTAGTTGCGGCATCGCGTTCCTGCTCGGTGAGTTCGGGGACTTCAGCAAGCTCATCATCGTTCCACGCTGCGAGCGCAATAGCTTGTGCTACTACAAGAGCGCGGGATTCCTCAGGAACGCTGCTGATGTTCTCTTCTGAGGAAGAGGAGGCGTCGTGAAGCACGGCGGCCACGTCAGCGGAATCGCGTGGGACAACCTCACGGTCGACTGCGCAAGAGCGAGGAGCATTTCCTTCCTCATCGCGGCCGCACAGGCGGTCGATTTCGTCATAAAGCTGCTCAGCCTGTTCCGCGCGCAGGGCCGCGGCATCCGCATCAAGCTCTTCCAATGTGAGAGCATCCGCGCTGGCGGCTTGAGCAAGCGACGCGAGGGAGGGATCCGCGTGGGGGCCAAAATAGTCCACGATCGCGTCGGTGGCTTGGCAGCCGCCCAACCAGGGGGCGGCGCAGACAAGGAGGGCGGGCACAACTACTCGGCGGTTCACG
Source organism: Corynebacterium sp. HMSC074A09 (assembly GCF_001811545.1). Classification (NCBI taxonomy): domain Bacteria; kingdom Bacillati; phylum Actinomycetota; class Actinomycetes; order Mycobacteriales; family Corynebacteriaceae; genus Corynebacterium; species Corynebacterium sp. HMSC074A09. Next base: position 190,549 of record NZ_KV805156.1, read on the forward strand.
CGATAGACCCTACCCGTGTGACCTAGTCTAGAGCGCATGGCATTCCCAACACCCGCGCAACTGACCGAAATCCTGCAGCCTATTGCCGCCGCACGCGACCTCGACATCGAAGACGTCAAGACCACACGAGCTGGTAAAAAATCCCAGGTCATCATCCGTATCGATGGTGATGAGCGTCCGAGCTCCGATCTCATCGAGGAGCTCTCGCAGGAGGTTTCCGAGTTTTTTGATGCCCAGGAGGAAGCGGGCGCCCTCAACTTCGGCGCGGGCTACACCCTGGAGGTGTCGACCCCCGGCGTGGATTTTCCGCTCAGCGCCCCACGCCATTGGCGCCGCAACCAAGGAAGGCTTGTCGGCTATGCGCTGAGCGACGAGCCCGGCACCACCCGTGTCGCCAGAATCGGTGCTCTCTCCGCGGACCAAGAATCAGTGGCGCTCATCACGACCGTGAGAAAGGAGGTGCGCTATCAGGTCGAGCGATTGGAAAACGTGAGCCGTGCAGTGGTAGAAATTGAATTTGCTCAACCTTCAGCACAGGAGCTGGAGGCGGCAATGCAGACGTTCGACTTCGCCGAGCAGAACTCGGCAACCCGAGAGGACTAACAAGTGAATATTGATCTAGAGGCACTCCGCACGATTCAGCGCGAGCGAGGCGTCCCGGTGAAGGACCTGCTCGAGGCAATCGCGGGTGCCCTTTTGTATTCTTATCTGGATCACCGTGCCGAGTCCGCTGAGACGAAGGCAGAGGGGACAAAGTCCCGCGTGGATATCGACGCCGATACCGGCGCCGTTGCCGTCATCGTGACGGAAAGCGATCCGGAAACCGGAGAGGTCGTCAGCGAGTACGACGACACTCCGGATAACTTTGGGCGCGTCGGCGCTCAGGCTGTCCGTGATGCCATCTTGCGCAAGCTGCGCGAGAACGAAGCGGAGCGGACCTATGATTCCTATTCTGAACTGACCGGAACGGTTGTGTCGGGCGTCGTCCAGCGCGATATCCATGCGAACAAGCGCGGCGTCGTCGTGGTGCAGCTGGGTACCGAGCACGATTCGCAGGATGCTTTCCTGTTGCCGGCCGAGCAGCTGCCGGGAGAGAAGCTTGAGCACGGCGACCGCGTTAAGGCTTATGTCGTGGGTGTAAGCCGCAACGGGGCCAAGGTGCAGATCACGCTGTCGCGTACCCACCCAGAGCTGGTTCGCGGCCTGTTCGAGCTGGAGGTCCCAGAGGTGGCCGACGGTGCAGTAGAGATCATCGCCATTGCCCGCGAGGCAGGGCACCGCTCGAAGGTGTCCGTGCGCGGCCACGCCAAGGGCCTCAACGCCAAGGGTGCATGCATCGGCCCGAAGGGTTCCCGCGTCAGCAACGTGATGCGTGAGCTCGGCGGTGAGAAGATTGACATCATCGATCACAACGAAGACCCAGCCGTCTACGTGGGTAATGCTCTCGCCCCGTCGAAGGTCGTGCGCGTAGAAATCCTCGATGAAGAAGCACAGGTAGCCAAGGTAACCGTGCCGGATTACCAGCTCTCGCTCGCTATCGGCAAGGAGGGGCAGAACGCTCGCCTCGCAGCTCGCCTGACCGGATGGAAGATTGATATTCACTCCGATGCCGCTCGTGACTAGCTTTCCCACCAGCCTGCGGTGGGATTAAAGGTTTGGCCCATTTTCGCGTAGACTAGACAACGGCCCACGTGCAGGAATGCTGTGGCGTAGTGGTAGTGGTGATTCGACGTAAGGAGTGGGATGTCTCAGGGACAGCGACTCCGCACCTGTATCGCCACGCGTCACAAGCATCCCGACACGGAATTGCTCAGGGTTGTCGCCGATAGGGACGATCCCACAGGAAGCCGTGTTGTTCCGGATCCGCGCCGCCGCCTCCCCGGTAGGGGAGCGTGGATTAGGCCAGATCTGGAGGCAGTAGAGCTGGCGGAGCGAACCCGTGCCTTCAGGCGCGCGCTCCGATTGTCCACAGACGTGGACACAGGTCACGTACGTGAGTACCTCGCTGCTCGGCAGCAGGTGCAGTCGGCGGGCATTAGCCCGTTCGACCCAGAGTTAAAAAGGAAGACCGAACACTGATGAGCGCACAACCATGAAGCAGCATCAGCGATGAAAGTCCATAGCCATTAACTAGGGGTCAAGCCGTATTCCGCGGCCTTGACTCCTAGAAAGATTAAAGAGGAGACAAGTGCCCGGAAAGCTACGTGTACACGAGTTGGCAAAGCAGCTCGGTGTAACCAGCAAGGAACTGCTCGCCACGCTGAAGGAACAAGGCGAGTTCGTCAAGACCGCATCCTCGACCATCGAACCGCCGGTGGTCAAGAAGATGCGCGCACATTATGAAGCTAAGGGTGGCAACGACAAGCCGGCGGAGAAAACCGCGCCGGCAGCCTCCCCGGCTTCTGCTGCCAAAAAGGCGGCAGAGAAGAAACCAGCAGAGAAGCAGCCGGCTACCGCCGCTAAGCCTGGTCCGAAGCCGGGGGCAGCGCCGAAGCCGGGTGCCGCTCCCAAGCCGGGCGGCGCCCCGAAGCCGGGAACTGCGCCTAAGCCGGGCGGTGCCCCGAAGCCGGGTGCACAGCGCAAGAATGCGGACAAGCCTGGCGAGCGCGCAGTTACACCGCGCTCCATGCCGAAGCCTGGTGGTACCCGTCGCGTCGCCAATAACCCGTTCTCCACGGGCGGATCGAGCGATCGCCCCAGCCCCGGACCACGTCCGGGCGGCAGCAAGGGGCAGCGCTCCGCCGGCAAGCCTGGTGATAACCGCGGTGGCAAGGGCGGAGCACGCCCGCAGGGTGATGGCAATCGCAGCGGCGGACGCCGCCCATCGCCGGCCATGATGCCTTCGCATCCGAACCCGGCCAGCATGCCGTCGAAGGCCGCAGGCAGCGGCGGTGGCGGTCGCGGCCGAGGTGGTCGTGGCGGCGGACCGGGCCAGGGTGGCCCAGGCCACGGTGGTTTCCGTGGCGGACGCGGCGGTCGCCGCGGTGGTACCGCTGGTGCATTCGGTCGCCCTGGTGGCGCACCGCGTCGCGGCAAGAAGTCGAAGCGTCAGAAGCGCCACGAGTTTGAAGAGCAGCAGAAGCATGAGGTAGGCGGCGTACGCCTGCCTGACGGCGGCGGCAAGGTAGTTCGCCTGCGCCGCGGTGCTTCCCTGGCTGACTTTGCCGAGAAGATCGGTGCGGATCCCGCAGCATTGGTTCAGGCACTGTTCAACCTCGGCGAGATGGTGACGGCTACGGCCTCCGTATCCGAGGACACCCTGCAGCTTTTGGGCTCGGAGATTAATTACGAGGTCCAGGTTGTCTCACCGGAAGACGAGGACCGTGAGCTGCTCGAGTCCTTCGACCTGCAGTTCGGTGAGGACGAGGGCGGCGAAGAAGCCCTTGAGAAGCGCCCGCCAGTCGTTACCGTGATGGGTCACGTTGACCACGGTAAGACCCGCCTTCTGGACACCATTCGTAAGACCAACGAAGGTGCGGGTGAGGCCGGTGGCATTACCCAGGGTATCGGTGCCTACCAGACCACGGTGAATCTCGAGGATGGCCCGCGTACCATCACCTTCCTGGATACACCGGGCCACGAGGCGTTTACCGCCATGCGTGCCCGTGGTGCCAAGTCCACCGACTTGGCCATCCTGGTGGTCGCCGCTGATGACGGCGTGATGCCGCAGACCATTGAGGCGATCAACCACGCCAAGGCAGCGGACATCCCGGTCGTCGTCGCGGTCAACAAGATTGATAAGCCGGAAGCTTCCCCGGATAAGATCCGTGGTCAGCTCACTGAGTACGGTCTGGTGCCGGAGGAATACGGCGGCGACACGATGTTCGTGGACATCTCCGCGAAGAACAACATCAACATCGACGAGTTGCTGGAGGCTGTCATCCTGACGGCGGACGCTGCACTCGAGCTCACCGCTAACCCGGATATGGATGCGCAGGGTTCTGCCATCGAGGCTCACCTCGACCGTGGCCGCGGTCCGGTGGCTACCGTCATCATTCAGCGCGGTACGCTGCGCATTGGTGATTCCATCGTGGTTGGCGATGCGCACGGACGTGTGCGTCGTATGCTCGATGAGTTTGGCAACGACGTGGAAGAGGCCGGCCCGTCCCGCCCGGTCCAGGTGCAGGGTCTCAACGGCGTGCCTGGTGCCGGCGACAACCTCTTGGTTGTCGAAGATGACCGCGTCGCTCGCCAGATTGCCGCACAGCGTGACGCGCGTAAGCGTTCTGCTCTGCAGGCCAAGGCCCGCAAGCGCGTCTCCCTCGAGGATCTGGATGCAGTGCTCAAGGAAACTTCGACGCTCAACCTCATCCTCAAGGGCGACAATGCCGGTTCCGTCGAAGCTCTGGAAGATGCCCTGCTGGACATCGAGGTCGACGACGAGGTTCAGCTCAACATCATCGACCGTGGCGTCGGTGCTGTGACGCAGACCAACGTCAGCCTGGCTGCGGCTTCCGACGCCGTCATCATCGCCTTCAACGTTCGCGCTGAAGGCAAGGCGACGGAGGAAGCGAATGCCGAGGGCGTTGACATCCGCTACTACACCGTGATTTACCGCGCCATTGAAGAGGTTGAGGCAGCTCTCAAGGGCATGCTCAAGCCCATCTACGAGGAGCGGGATACCGGTGCGGCGGAGATCCGCGCGCTGTTCAAGTCCTCCGCCGTCGGCACCATTGCCGGTTGTATGGTCACCGAGGGCAAGGTCAAGCGCAACGGCAAGGTTCGCCTCGTGCGCGACGGAAACGTCATCGTCTCCGATGCCAAGATCGAGTCCCTGCGCCATGAGAAGGATGACGCAAACGAGATCAACGCCGGCTACGAGTGCGGTATGGTCCTGTCCTACCCGGACATCCAGGTAGGCGATATCATCCAGGCCTACGAGGAAGTCGAGGTCCCCCGCGACTAATCACATCTGAGCTCTCCGCTCACTAAATGCGCTCAGATAACAAAGCCCAGCCAGGAAAGTTTCCTGGCTGGGCTTTAATCATTTCGGCCGAAAGGTGCAGAATCGGTATCCTAGACTAGTTGCCAGTACCCGTACGCAAAGGAGCTTCACCATGGTTGATCACGCACGCGCCGCGCGCATGGCAAAGCGCATTCAGACAATCGTTGCCAGCGCTATTGAACGCCAGATTAAGGATCGTCGCCTTGAGCTTGTGACCATCACGGATGCCCGCGTTACGGGTGACCTGCACGATGCCACCGTGTACTACACGGTGCGCGGCGCGGATATCGAATCCGAGCCGGATTACGATCAGGCTGCCGAGGCTCTCACGCGAGCTAAGGGGCAGTTGCGCAAGATCGTGGGCGACGAACTGTCGGTTCGCTTTACGCCGACGCTGTCCTTTGAGCTTGACACTGTCCCCGAGGCGTCCGCTCACATGGAGGATTTGCTCGCCCGCGCCCGTGCCCGCGCTGCGGAGTTGGCCAAGTTGAAGGAAGGCGCGCAGCCGGCTGGTGATGCGAATCCGTACAAGACCTCGGATAAGGAAGAGGACTAAGTGTCACGAACCAACTACGAAGCCGCAGTTGATGCGCTGGTGCAGGCCAGCAGTATTTGCATTATCACGCACTTGCGCCCAGACGCCGATGCTGTCGGCTCTGCGGCGGCCCTCACCTTGGCGCTGCGCCAGCGCGGGAAGCAGACCCGCACCGTGATCGGGCAGCGCCGCGATATTTCCGCCAACCTATTCTCCATTCCTACCGTGGACGAGATTGAGCTGGTGGATGAGCTTCCGCAGGGCTACGACCTTTATGTCACTGTGGACTGTGGCTCGATAGAACGGACAGGTTCGGTAGCGCAGGGGCTCGAGAAAATGGCCGCCGTCGGCCGCGTCCTATGTATCGATCACCATGCTTCTAACGACGGCTTCGGCGCCATCAACGTGGTGGATCCAGTGTGTGAGTCCACCACGGTGGTTCTGCTCGATATCCTGGATAGGCTTTCCATCCAGATCGATCGCGTCATCGCGCACTGCCTGTACGCGGGCCTTGTCACCGATACCGGTAACTTCCGCTGGGGCCGACCAGCCATGCATGATATCGCTGCGCGCCTGATGCTCTATGGGCTCGACACCAAGCAGATTGCGCTGGAACTCATGGACTCCAGCACGGCCGATGACCTGCAGATGATCGGACGTGTGCTCTCAGGCCTCAGAATTGAGGAAGCAGGGGAGCACCGCCTGGCGGTTCTCTTCGTGCCGCATGAGGAAGTCGCGTCTCATGCCGATTCCGCCATTGAGTCTTTTGTCGACTATGTCCGCGCATTGAAGGGCACTGACATTGGAGTGGTCTTCAAGGAACAGGCGCCCAATGTGTGGGCAGTATCTTTGCGTTCCTCTGCGGTCAACTGCGCCGAAGTGGCCCTCACCTTCGGCGGCGGTGGGCATGTTCCGGCTGCTGGCTATACCGCGCACGGAACGCCCGAGGAGGTTATCGCGCAGCTGGTAGGTGCGTTGTCCTAAATGGCTTCCGAGCAACCAGTCAAGGTTTCTGCCGCGGAGGTTTTCCGCCTCGCTGTGCCCGCTCTGGGCGTTCTCGCGGCGATGCCGCTTTATTTGCTCCTGGATACCGCGGTGGTGGGCCGGCTTGGAGCGGAGGATTTGGCCTCGCTGGGAGCTGCGGCCACGCTACATTCCGTGGTCACGACCCAGCTGACCTTCTTGTCTTATGGCACGACCGCGCGAGCCTCTCGTTTATTCGGTGCGGGTAAGCGGGAAGAGGCTGTGGCGGAGGGCGTGCAAGCAACGTGGGTTGCCGTGGGCGTGGGGTTGGTGCTCGCTATCATCATGTGGCTCTTTGCCGGCGTCTTTGCGCTGTGGTTGACTGGCAATCCAGATACGGCGCGGGGGACAGCACAGTGGCTGCGAATCGCGGCCGTCGCTATTCCTTTTACCCTCATCAACATGGCTGGCAACGGCTGGATGCGCGGTGTTCAAAACACCCGCAAGCCTCTCTACTTCACCCTTGCAGGTATGGTTCCTGGCGCCATCGCGGTGCCTATTTTCGTGCACTTCTGGGGTCTGCCGGGCTCAGCTCTGGCCACGGTGCTGGGCATGGGGATCATCGCGGCGTTCTTCGTGGCGGAGCTGCGCCGCGAGCATGCCGGTTCGTGGGAGGTCCGCTGGAGCGTTGTGCGTCGGCAGCTCGTGTTGGGGCGTGACCTCATCGTGCGTTCGTTGAGTTTCCAAGTGGCATTTTTGTCGGCGGCAGCGGTGGCCTCGCGTATCGGAACTGCCCAGTTGGCTGCGCATCAAATCATGATGCAGATGTGGAACTTCCTGTCCCTCGTTCTGGATTCCCTCGCTATCGCTGCCCAAGCATTGACCGGCGCGGCATTGGGGGCAGGGTCAGCGCGCTATGCCCGCACGGTGGGAACCAAGGTGACGCTCTACTCGACGTCTTTCTCCCTCGCGCTCGCAGCGGTACTAGGCCTCGGCGCCGGTGTCATTCCGCAGATTTTTACTACGAGCCCGGAGGTCCTCGAGGTCATTTCCGGCCCGTGGTGGGTTATGACTTTCCTCGTCATTATTGGCGGCGTCGTTTTCGCCCTAGACGGCGTTCTCCTAGGCGCTGGGGACGCAGCCTTCCTCCGCACGCTCACCCTCGCATCGGTGCTCTTGGGCTTCCTCCCCGGTGTCTGGTTGGCCCTGGTTTTCGGCACCGGCCTGACCGGGGTGTGGGGCGGAATCGCCGCGTTCATCCTCATCCGCATGGTGGGCGTGGTGTGGCGCTTCTACTCAATGCGGTGGGCGCAGGTTTAGCCCTGTGGTAAAAGTAGAGAGAATGTTTGTGTGAAGGAGGCGCTATGACCACGTTGTGGGCTGTCTCCGATCTCCACGCGGCGGTGCGAGTCAACGGGGACCGTATCGAGGAACTCGTTCCGCCGAATCCGAATGACTGGTTGATTGTGGCGGGCGATGTGGCCGAGCGCATTGACCTTGTCATCAACACCTTGGCGCGGCTGAAAAACCGCTACGCCACCGTGATCTGGGTGCCCGGCAATCACGAACTCTTTTCCCGCGGCCAGGACGCGTATCAGGGACGTGAAAAATACGATCGGCTCGTGGAGGGCTGCCGGGAGATTGGCGTGGTTACCCCAGAAGACCCTTTCCCGGTTTTTGGAGGGGTTACTGTCGTCCCGCTTTTTACGCTGTATGACTACAGTTTTCGTCCGCCGGGAACAACGGTAGAGCAGGCGCTCGCGAGCGCGAAGCAGAAGCAGATCATCATGACCGATGAATTTGCTATCGCCCCGTTCGTCGATGTCCGCGCGTGGTGCTGGGACCGCTTGGCGTATTCCATCAAGCGCCTATCACGGGTTGAGGGCGAGACCGTCCTGATCAATCACTGGCCACTGGTGCAGGAGCCAACCTTGTACCTGCGCTGGCCCGAGGTGGCGTTGTGGTGTGGAACCCGCCACACGCGTTCCTGGCCGCGGCGCTACAACGCCAAGGCGGTCATCTACGGTCACCTCCATATGCCTAACCGAGCCAACATTGATGGAGTAGACCACATTGAGGTGTCTTTGGGCTATCCGCGTGAGTGGCAAGCGCACGGACATCTCCAGCCGTGGCCATATCCGGTGCTGAGTATCGATGCGAAGACAGGGAGGGCAGAGCATGCTTGAGCCTTCCCTCTTCCCGGAGTCAGCGCGATATTGCTATGTGCGTACAGACGAGTCGATGACCGATCTGCTCAATTACAACCACCTATCCCCGGAGGAGCGCTCCGTGGTCTCCCAAGCCGTGGACGTGCGCAAGTCCGAATTTGGGGATGCACGCTGGTGTGCCCACCAAGCCTTGAAGGAGCTCAACTACACCGACAATGAGCCGATTCTGCGCGGCGAGCGAGGCATGCCGCTGTGGCCGGAGGGCTATACCGGATCGATGACGCACACCGAAGGCCTGCGTGCAGCGGTAGCAGCGCCAACCACCCACGTGCGCTCGATGGGGCTGGATGCCGAACCCGCGGAGCCTTTGCCGGAGCATGTGCTGACGATGATCGCTCGGCCGGGGGAGATGCCGCAGCTGGCTCAGTTACAAGCGGCGGGTATTTCCTGCCCGGACCGCCTGTTGTTCTGTGCCAAGGAGGCCACCTACAAGACCTGGTTTCCCATGACCCGGCGGTGGCTTGATTTTGACCAAGCGGAAATTGACCTGCGCCTAGACGGAACGCTCGTCTCTTACCTCTTGGCACGGCCGACTCCAGTGCCGTTTATTACGGGGCACTGGATCATCCGGGATGGCTATGTCATCGTTTCTGCTGCCGTTCCAGCGCTCAATTTTGACAGGTAAACCGGGTCACTAAAGCGTCGAGGGCCGCGCGACGAAAACCGTGGCTAAGCGCTTTCCTTTCTCCTTGACCAGGGCAATTGACCGTCCCTGCGGATCGACGGCCGCGTACGTGCCTTTCAGCCCACGCGGCTCCAGCCATTTGCCCATAGCCAGAGCCTGGGCCTCATCATCGGTGACTTCTAAAACCGGATAGCTGCGAGCGAGAGCCTCATCGAGACTCAGGGACAGCGTCGGGGAGTCCTCGAGAGCAGAGAGGGGGAGGGCGTCGTCAAGCGTGAAAGGGCCCACCTCCGTGCGGCGCAGCGCGGTAAGGTGCCCGCCGACGCCGAGGGCTTCACCCAGATCCCGAGCCAGCGAGCGGATGTAGGTTCCCGAAGAACACGCGACCGACACGTCTAAATCTACGAATTCGCCGCAGCGCCGCGTATCGAGGATATCGAAGCGGCTGACCGTTACTGGGCGCGCGGGGATCTCAACCTCTTCGCCTGCCCGCACCCTTTCGTGCGCGCGTTTACCATCGATCTTGATAGCGGAGACCGCTGCCGGCCGCTGCAGAATATCGCCGGTCAGCGCAGCAACCTCGTGCGCAATGGCAGAATCTTCCACACTGGTTGCCGGTTTGCCCCACGTAGCTTCACCTTCCGCATCGTCGGTGTGGGTAGCCATGCCGAGGCGAATCGTGGCGTCGTAGGCCTTGGTGGAGGCCACCATGTGCGCGAGGAACTTGGTGCCACGTTCGAGGCCTACAACGAGCACTCCCGTGGCCATCGGATCAAGCGTGCCCGCGTGGCCCACCTTGCGGGTGCGGAAGAAGCGGCGGAGTTTTCCCACGACGTCGTGCGAGGTCATGCCGGCGGGTTTGTCGACGACCACGAGGCCGGAACGTTCGAGCGGATCAGTCATGCCCTGCAGTCTAGGGCACCGGCCGCGGTGGGATAGCATGGTGGCCGTGGATATTTGGTACGGAATCAATAGCATCCCCGCTGACCTTGGTCCGACATCAGTGACGATTGGTGTCTTCGATGGCCTGCACCGCGGACACCAACAGTTGGTCACAAAGGCCGTCGAGCATGCGCGCACGCATGGCCAACGCCCAATGATGGTGACCTTTGATCCGCACCCAGTCTCCGTGTTCTTGCCGGAGCGCGCGCCGCTCTCCGTGATTACTTTTGAGCGCCGCATGCAGTTGGCGGAAGAGATGGGCATCGAGGCCGTGCTCGTCATCGACTTCACCGAGGAACTCCAGGGCGTCGAGCCGCGCGAGTACGTGACGGAACTCCTGGTGGGGCGTTTGCACACAGAACACGTCGTGGTGGGGGAGAACTTCACCTTCGGCGCAGGTGCATCCGGCACCGCGGAGGCGCTAGCGAAATTCGGTGCCGAATTCGGGTTCGACGTTGACATCGTGCCTTTGCTTGACGACGAGGGCGAGCGCATCTGCTCCACCAACATCCGCGCCGCTCTTGCTAAGGGCGATATTGCGCGCGCCAATTGGGCGCTGGGACGCCACTTTACGGTGACCGGGCCCGTTGTGCGCGGTGCAGGACGCGGCGGAAAGGAGCTTGGTTTCCCGACCGCCAACCAGTATTTCCCGGAATCCGTCGCCATCCCGGCCGATGGCGTCTACGCGGGCTGGTTCGTGGTTGAACCCACCGGCGCTCCACTCGAAGGCGACATGGAGCCCGGCGTTCCTTATCCAGCCGCTATCTCGGTGGGTACGAACCCCACCTTCGGCGACGAGGAGCGCTCTGTGGAGTCCTTCGTGCTGGACCGTGACGCAGACTTGTACGGGCACGAGGCCACCGTGCACTTTGTCGACCACGTGCGAGACATGGAGAAATTCAACTCCGTGGAGGAACTCCTGACGGCTATGGAGCGAGACGTTGCTCGAGTTCGTGAGATTCTGGCACGCGAGGCTTAAATGAAGATCATCCTCGACCTCGACACCGGAATCGACGATGCCCTCGCTCTCGCCTATGCCGTAGCGCACCCTGATCTCGAGTTGATCGGGGTCACCGGCACCTATGGCAATGTGCCGGTGGCGCTGGGCGTGCGTAACTCGCTGGCGTTGCTGGAGCTTCTCGACGCCGAGGATGTCCCCGTCTTCATTGGGCCGACACGCCTGGGCTTTAACGTTGCCCCCATTTCAGCGTTCATCCATGGCCGCAATGGACTTGGGGAAGTGCTTCTGCCTCCGCCGCGCCGCAAGGCATATGAGGATGCAGTGGGCTTTCTTATCCGTTCGGTCCGTGAGCATGGTGAGGATCTGGTGATTGTGCCGACGGGGCCGTCGACAAGCATCGCAGCTGCCATGCGTGAAGACCCGGACTTCGCCCGCAACGCCCGCATCGTCATGATGGGCGGGGCGCTGACCGTGCCCGGGAACGTCACGCCCTATGCCGAGGCCAATGTCTTCCAAGACCCGCAGGCTACGGACTATGTCTTCCGGCATGCTCGCGATCTCACCATGGTGGGGCTCGACGTCACGTTGCGCACGTTGCTCACCAGGGAGCACACACAACAGTGGCGGGGCACGCGCACCGGCCGCATCTACGCGGACATCGTGGACTACTACATCCGCGCCTACAAGACGACCTCGCCGCACCTTGGCGGTTGTGGGCTCCACGATCCTTTGGCGGTGGCCGTGGCAGCGGATCCCTCGCTGGTTACATGCCTAGATCTCAACCTGCGGTGTGAGGAGAACGGGCGCACTATTGGTGACCCGGAACGACTGGATAACCCCACCGCCCGTGTCGCCGTTGCGGTGGATGATGCGCGCTTCGTCGATGATTTGATGTCGAAGCTGGGCAGCCTCTATACTTCTACTTCGGCTTGCTGACTGCGGTCCACAGTAGTCACGGGCAGCGCCTCACGGCGCATCATTTCATGTGGACTGAAATACAATAGGAGATTTTCCATGGCTTTGAGCACCGAGAAGAAGGCTGAAATCCTCAAGGAGTACGGCCTGCACGAGACCGACACCGGCTCCCCGGAGGCACAGGTTGCCCTGCTGACCACCCGCATCAACAACCTGACCGAGCACCTCAAGGATCACAAGCACGATCACCACTCCCGCCGTGGTCTGCTGCTCATGGTTGGTCGCCGTCGTGGCCTGCTGAAGTACCTGGCCGCTAACGACGTTGACCGTTACCGCGACCTGATTTCTCGCCTGGGTCTGCGCCGCTAAGCGCTGAACTTTTCACCCCCGCACCTTGTGTGCGGGGGTTTTCTTATCTCATCTGCTAAAATCCTTGGACGTTGTCAGAAAACATCGAAGAAGAGGCGGCACCGAAGATCGCCATGACAGCTCCAAGGAGAGTTACATCCATGAGCGCTAAGAACGCTAAAAAGCAACCGAACAATTCCGTCGAGTTTCTTATCGACGACGATTACGGAATCACCGAGGCCATCGCCACCCTGGATAACGGCGATTTCGGCACTCGCACCATTCGTTTTGAGACAGGCCAGCTGGCTCGCCAGGCGGGTGGATCCGTGACCACCTACTTGGACGAGGACACCATGCTGCTGTCCACGACCACCGCTTCAAACCAGCCGCGCGAAGGCTTCGACTTCTTCCCGCTCACCGTGGACGTCGAGGAGCGCATGTATGCCGCAGGTAAGATTCCGGGCTCCTTCTTCCGCCGCGAGGGGCGTCCCTCTACTGAAGCGATTCTGGCGTGCCGCCTCATTGACCGCCCGCTGCGCCCGACCTTTGTCAAGGGTCTGCGCAACGAGGTTCAGGTCGTTGTCACGGTCCTCTCCATGGACCCGGAGGAGTACTACGATGTCGTTGCCATCAACGGCGCTTCCGCCTCCACTCAGCTCTCTGGACTGCCGGTATCCGGCCCGGTGGGCGGCGTGCGCATGGCACTGATTGCTGATGATAAGCACCCGAAGGGCCAGTGGGTGGCCTTCCCGAATAACGAGCAGCACGAGCATGCCCTCTTCGAGATGGTCGTTGCCGGCCGCATCGTGAAGAAGGGCCGCAAGGACGACGTAGCCATCATGATGGTCGAGGCCGGCGCTGGTGTGAACGTAGCCGAGCGCATCAAGGAAGGCGCACCGGCTCCGCAGGAGTCCACCGTGGCTGAGGGCTTGGAGGCTGCGAAGCCTTTCATCAAGTCCCTGTGTGAAGCGCAGGCAGGTCTGGCGGAGCGTGCAGCCAAGGAGACGCAGGAGTTCCCGCTCTTCCCGCCTTACGGTGATGATGTTTACGCGGCCGTTGAAAAGGCAGCCGCCAAGAAGCTGGAGAAGCTCCTCACCATCCCGGGCAAGCAGGACCGCGATGACGCCACTAACGAGTTCATGGAGCAGGTCGAGGCTAAGCTCGTCGAAGACTTTGACGACCTCGACGAAGCCGATGCATCCAAACAGATCCGCAACGCCTTCAACGCCGTGATGAAGGACATCGTGCGCACCAAGATCCTCACCGAGGGCTTCCGGATCGATGGCCGTGGTGTGACCGATATCCGTGACCTCGGCGTGGAGGTTGATCTGATCCCGCGTGCACACGGCTCCTCTCTCTTCGAGCGTGGCGAGACCCAGATCCTGGGTGTGACCACCCTGGACATGCTGAAGATGGAGCAGCAGATCGATTCTTTGACCCCAGTGGAGTCCAAGCGCTACATGCACCACTACAACTTCCCGCCGTACTCCACCGGCGAGACCGGCCGCGTAGGTTCCCCGAAGCGCCGCGAGATTGGTCACGGTGCGCTGGCTGAGCGCGCGTTGCTGCCGGTGATCCCGTCCCGTGAGGACTTCCCCTACGCCATTCGTCAGGTGTCTGAGGCCCTTGGTTCCAACGGTTCTACCTCCATGGGCTCCGTCTGTGCGTCCACCCTGTCCCTCTACAACGCGGGCGTTCCGCTGAAGGCCCCAGTGGCGGGTATCGCCATGGGCTTGGTTTCTGGTGAAGTTAACGGCAAGGAAAAGTTCGTGGCACTCACCGATATCCTCGGCGCTGAGGATGCCTTCGGCGATATGGACTTCAAGGTTGCCGGTACCTCCGAGTTCATCACCGCCCTGCAGCTGGACACCAAGCTGGATGGCATTCCATCGCACGTGCTTGCCGACGCCCTCGAGCAGGCCCGCGACGCCCGTGCCGCCATCCTCGACACGATGTCTGAGGTCATCGAGGGCCCAGACGAGATGTCTGGCCTGGCTCCGCGCATTACCTCGGTGACTATCCCGGTGAACAAGATTGGTGAGCTCATTGGCCCGAAGGGCAAGACCATCAACGCCATCACCGAGGAAACTGGCGCCGATGTCTCCATCGAGGAAGACGGCACCGTCTACATTTCGGCCGCTACGGGTGAAGCCGCTGACGCTGCCATCGACCGCGTGAACAGCATTGCTAACCCACAGCTGCCGAAGGTGGGTGAGCGCTTCCTCGGCACCGTAGTGAAGACCGTGGCTTTCGGTGCCTTCGTTTCCCTGACCCCGGGTCGCGACGGCCTTGTGCACATCTCGAAGCTGGGTGGCGACGAGCGCATTGAAAAGGTCGAAGACGTCGTCAACGTTGGAGATAAGATTCAGGTGGAAATCGCCGACATTGATAACCGCGGCAAGATCTCCCTGGTCCCTGTCGAGGAGGATTAATCTCCAGACTAGCTAGGACTGTTAGGACCTCCTAGAACCTCCTAGAACAAGGGCCCTGTAACCCAGGAATTAGCTGGGGACAGGGCCCTTATCGTTTCACCACACGTCAAACCTGGAAGTCGAGAACTAGGCGTTTGGGGTCCTCCAGGAAAATCACTGAGTACGGTGTCTTCTTCTGTAGTCCAATGATCAATTGGGTTTGTGCCTCGAATGAGGTCGTGTATACGACTTCGCTCACCACACCAGTACCGGGAGTAGTTCCTGGCTTCATATACCTTTCTTCGAGATCGGCTGTGGAAGGCCACGGAGTTCCTTCGATCCCCAGATTGAGAAAAGTGTTTCCCTTTACTTCGACTGGATGACCTGATGCCTGCTGACGAGGATCGTCGGTATAGGCGGTGAACCAGCCGGGCTCACCTTCTCCCTCGAGGTCAACCACCACCCGCGTGAAACCGTCGTGAGCGCCTACGCGCACGCCCGTCGGAATGAGGCCGCCCAACCGATCTGGCATGTGGTGTTGGTCATCAATCGCAGCCGTCCCCATACCCGCAAAGGCAGCAACATTGGCATCCTGTTGTGAGGGAGCATTCTGCGTGTCACTGGACGGCGGCTCCGGCCCATCGATAGCAGCGGAGCTAGACGGAATTTCACTGAACTGCGGTGTCGGAGTCGTGTCTGACCCACGCTCCGCGCATGCAGTGAGAGGCATTACGCATAGGGCGCTAACGGCTGCGATGATAGCGACGGAAGAAGGTAAGTGTGACATTCTTTATTCTCTATTTCTTGAGCTGTACCAGTTGGATGAGGTTGCCTACGGTGTCATCGAAGACGGCGATGATGGAGGGGCCGACGTCGGTCGGCACCATAGTGAAATGCACTCCCACTTTTCAGTGAGCTCGCTATATTCTCGCTCCACGTCTGCGGATAGGAACTGGGTGACAGGGACACCATCAGCCTTGAGTGCTGCTGCGTAGTCCTTGGCCGCGGAATGGGCCTTGGGCTCGAGCAGGAGCTCCATATCCCCTTGGCCTTCCGCATTGGTGACCGTGAGCCACCGAAAGTCTCCGTGGGTTACATCGTCCTTGACTCGAAAGCCGAGCGTATTGACATAGAAGTCGTGAGCGAGGGCAACATCATCGACGGGTACTGAGGCAATGTAGATCTGCATTCACTCCATCCTAACCGGCATGACTAAGTCCAGCCGGTCCCAATGGCAACAGTTGGGGCGAGCCTGACTGGGCTTCGGCAGTGCAGTCGTCGTCTGTGACGACGGTGGTTGTGTTCCTGGTTTCTTGGGTTCTTTCCTTTCTGCTGGATTGGTGTCGTCGTTTTATTCGACGGGGTGGGGTCAAGGTTTAGAAGGGGATGTCGTCGGTGCTGGCATCTGTGTCGGTGTTGTCCGCGTCCTCGGCTTCGGCTTGGGCTTGGGCTTGGGCTTGTTGTTGTGCGTAGTCGTCGAGTTCTT